>NZ_CAMFQO010000001.1 GCF_945980375.1 uncultured Eubacterium sp.
CTTTTTGTAATCCATACTCAACACTCCTATAAGGATAATCATCTATTATCCTTTACTTAATAATATAATTTTCCTATTCATAAGTAACATAAAATTCTAAACAAAACAATCAAAAATACAAAATGCAAGAAAATCCTGTCGAAATGCAATTATTTTTAAATGTTTTTTGTGTTTTTTAATCGACTTTTGCTTTATTCTCCGTCATAATTGATTTATCAATATACGGAGGATTTTTTATGTTTAATTTAGTTGATGAAAAGGACAAATATTTAGTTGCCTGTAAATCCTTGAAAGGTTTAAGTGAATTAACCCTCAAGGCGTACAAGATTGATTTGGAGCAGTTTTGCGACTATATGAGTCAGCGTGACTGCTTTGATAAAAGCGAGCTCAATTCATATATCAATATGCTTCACAGTCGGTACAAGCCTAAAAGTGCAAAGCGCAAGATTGCCTGTGTTAAAGCGTTTTATCGGTATATGGAAATCGAGGACATTATTGATTACAACCCATTTCACAAAATCATCATTAAATACAAAGAGCCTATTAAGCTACCGAGAACAATACCTCTTAACTGCATTCAGGATATGCTCACTTATGCGTATAAACAACATTCTATCGCAGTTACCAAATATCAAAAAGAGGTAACTCTGCGAAACATTGTTGTTATTGAACTGCTGTTCTCAACCGGTATGAGAGTTTCGGAGATATCAAATCTTAAAACTGCAAATATTAATTTAACTGATAACACAATCCGAATATTCGGCAAAGGCTCTAAGGAACGCATTATGTGCATAAGTGATGATTTGAGCAAGACGATAAGCAATTACCTAACAATTCGTTCGAGCAAAACGGATTACCTTTTGGTAAACAAGTTAGGCAACCGCTTATCTGAGCAGTCTGTACGATATATGGTTAATGATTATACAAATGCTGTTGGCGCACCATTGCACATTACACCGCATATGTTCAGACATACCTTCGCCACCGAGCTACACAACGAAGATGTGGACATTAGATACATTCAGCAGTTTCTCGGACATAGTTCAATAGCAACTACGCAGATTTATACCCATATCAGCACAAGCAAAACGCGTGAGATATTGGAGTCGAAGCATCCGAGAAATAGAATGAATTTGTTCCTTATATAATATAAGTATCAAAAAATGGAAAAAGTAACAGAAAAAGCAGAATTTTTTGTAATTGGGTAAAAAATATGAAAGTCTTTACTTTGTGCGAATGAAAAAATATTAATATTAACATAAAATGCATTACGAAAGCAGATAGCACATTTTTACTATTATAGCATTTAATTACAAAACGGTCTTAATAACAATAAATGCATATGCACTAATTCACAGGAGCTCAAGCTCCTGTAAATTTGCAACACTTCACTTAAAAACAACTGGATTAATAATAGGCTTTTTAGAAATAATACTGTCATTCAAATCATCAACGGTATATTTAAAGTCTAAACCATCAGTAGAAATTTTTGTAATAAAATTATTATTACAGAAAGAATATGGATTACAATCAAAGACATTTGAATATGTATATACATTTATATTCTTATTTGTGATTTTTCCCAATTCAGGTGAGTAATAACTGTTTTTATTAATATACAATTTTGAATAATCGTCATATAAATAGCATTTTGCCAATAACGGATTTAAATGCATAAAACTTTTTTCTTCACCATTGCATATTGGGTTTTCTATATCAAAACAAGTCGCATTACCAAGTGCATCATACTCATACATACAAGCTAAGATTCCATTTCCATCAATAATGCCCATAATATTACCAACTCCGTCAAATGTATAATGGTATTCCGTTACATTTTTTTCTGAATCTATATAAATAAATCCGTAAGGAATTTCGTTATGGTCTTTGAGAATGTAAACATATGACGAATTACTTACATTCTATTGTTGGTTATTATTAACCGAGCAAATATTTTCATTTATAGAAACGAAACTTAGTTTTTCATCATTCCAATAATATTTATATGTTAGTTCGTATTGTTGTTTTTTTACTTGTAAAACTATATTAAATAAGTCTTCAAAATCTTCTTCAATAAATGAATAAATATCATTTTTAGGAACATTACTATTTAACGTAGCGGTTGTTACACTTATATTAGTTGTAAACAATAAAGTAAATATTCAGTAAAATACAATTGAAAAAGCAAAAAATCGCCTAAATTCTCACACAACATTTATTTGCTATTTATCATAAGAATAGGGGTATATATTTATTACCAATCAAACGATTGCAAACTGTCTCATACTTCCTATCCGTTTTTATGTTTATTTATTTGGATTTGAATAGAGCAAAAAGTTGTTTGCAAATTCCCAATCATCCTCGGTTACTTTTCCGTCTTTGTTAATATCAAAATATTTGTCATCAATTCCGGTTATTTCGCTGCCTTTTTTGATTTGATCAAACAGCTTTACGTAGTCTTTTGCATTTATATAACCGTCATTAATCCAATCATAACATATTAGTCCGATAGGATTTTCAATAATTAATGGCTCATTATTATTTATACTCGTCGTTTGGTTAATATTATAGCCGTAAGGATATTCAAGTTTGTACTGATTTTCTCCTGATTCTGTTGAAAACAGTACGAAGTATCCTAATTTGTCAGAGGTGCTTTGCACTTCGTCCTTATATACTATGCTTACATCTTCAACAGGATAGTAGTATTGATATGAATCATCAAGGTCTTCTTTTGCAACAATATTTCCGCAAATAAATGCACCCGGTTTAAAATTAATGTTGTGTTCATTTGCGTAAGTTTGAGCATAACTGTCAGCAACTCCGGCGATTGTAATATTAGATAAATTTTCGAAAGCGTTATCGGCTATTTCTGTTATATTGCTTGGAATATATATCGCTTGAAGAGTAGGACACATTTTAAATGTACCTTCGTATATTGTTGAACCGCCTTTTATAATTACAGCTTCTAATTCCGAACAACCATAAAATGTTGAATCATTTAGATTTTTACCGGATATTGTAACTGTGTTTATCTTACTGCCTGAAAAACTTACTTCATCAAGCATATCACATCCTGAAACATCAATGTTTCCTTTCACTTCCATAAAATCAAAATGACATTCTAATAGCTTGTATTTACCGGAAGTATTGTCAAATTTCCAACTGACATTTTCCCATTTCCCCGGTGTTGATAAATTCCAGTCTAAAATTTTATTGTTGTTTCGTTGATTTGCAAAGTTAACAAGTAAGTTGTAATCGCTTTCGTCAAATGCAGAAATGTCTTTTTCAATTATTTGATGTTTGTATTCCAATATGTAATCGTCTTTAGATTCGATATTTTTTATAATTTCATCTGTGAAAATATTTATGTCTATATGATTATTTTGACATTTAATATTTGACAATTTTGAAGAATTTTGCGCGGAATTTATAGGTAAAATTAATGAAGTGATTTCAGAATTTTCACAAACTAAATCTTCAAGCTTTGTTGAATTGGAAACATTTAGTCCTGTTATTTTGGTATTATCACAATACAATGCGGTTAATTCGGTAAATGAACTTAAATCTAAATCTCCTTGAACATCAATATTGCTGATGTCTATAGCTGTAATTTTGTATTTTTCACCGTCAAACTCAAAGTAAACATTGTTTTGTACTTTATTAATATCAATGTCGCCGTTATCATTAAGCCAATTTAACTTTTCATTATTTTGGTTGCATTTTGCAAAACTTTCTAACGCTTGTAATTCGTTTGTGTCAATAACGGCATTTTCTGTTAGCATTTGAGAATTATAATTTACATATGCGTTCTTACTGCTTTGAAGTTCTGTAAACCGATTGTAAAGGTTACCGCCCTCGTGAACATCCAAATAATTATACGGACAACTTATGTGACTCAATTTATCGTTATTTTCGATATTCAATGCAAACAATTTATTAAATGAGCAAGATAAGGTTTGAAGCTCTGGATTGTTCGCTAAATTTAGTGTACTTAATGAACAACCGTCACAATATAATTCTGTAAGATTTGTACAAGCGCTCAAATCAATTCCGTTTTGTGATAAATCGTTGTATGAACAATTTAGAGAAATAAGTTTTTGATTGTTTAATGTAATACCTGTTAAGGAATTTGCATATAAATTTAATTTTTCAAGTTCACTAAATGCAGAACAGTCAAGTTCACCTGTCAGCCATTTGTATGTAAAATCAATTGATTTTACATGGCCTTCATCATTCCATTCTATACCGTCCCAAGATTGAGGATTGTCCAAATCCCAACTAAGTTTTTCGTTATTGTCACCGCTTGAGGCGAATTGTTTTAATAGCTCTATTTCGTTTTGATTATATTCAATTTGAGTTTCATCATATGTAGCAATGCTTGCTTCGGTGGTTTGATATTGTACAACGGCTTCTTCATATGAATACGGTTTAAATCTCAATAGTATTTCTTTTAGTGTTTCTGTGCCATTAATTACATACTCATAATTTTTACAGTTATGCGAATTTGCGATAGTGCCTATATTATTTAGAGCGAAACCAATTAAAGGATATAATTGAGGACATTCTTTCGCTAATTTTATTGCCATTAAAACAGGCATTTTCTTTATTGCTCTGCTCGATTTGGCAGAAGTTGCACTATGTAAAAATGTAAATAATGAAGTTTTATATTCAATTGTGTTGTTGGTATATTTATCATGATAATAAGCTTTTAAATTATCTTTGTAGTAATCTTCAATAGACAGCCATTGAGAAAAAGCAACACTTAATTCATTTTTTATATTACTGTTAAGCGGACCTTGGTCAATATTAATTCCGAGTAATTTAAGTTCAGCGTCTATATATTCAGAAATATTCAATGTGTAGCACTTGCCGTATTTCCAATAATTCCATCCATTGGTTGGAGCTGTTAAAGGAACAGTTGGCACAATATCGGTATCAAACCAAAAATTATAAATATTGCCGTATGATTCCATATTATCTATTGTATTGCTTTGTGTTATTTTTTCGACATTCGGACAAGCAAAGGTGTAAGCAATGACTTTATTAAATTTTGGAATATTATTAGAAGAGATTGCTTCATTTGTTACATCTGTTGCTTCTTTTGCATATAAATTTGCAATAGCTGCGCCTCGGCTATGTCCTGTGATAATAAGATTGACATTATCATAATTTTTTAAAAATTTTTTATAATAATTATTTATAGCGCTCTTTATTGAATTTTTACCTTTTTCAAAATTGTAATGAACATATTGTTTTTCATCATATGTTTCTCCGGTTATTTCTGTGTTTCCTTGCCATTCGTCATAATATGTTCCTCTAATAGAAACAATCATATCGACAGAATTATTTTTTTCATCAATTCTATACATCATTGCAAATGGTGCATTTTCTTTATTAAAATCTATTGTTGATTTACTATTTATAAATGTTTCATAATTTTCCACAGAAATAGAACTCAATTTATATTTTTCAGATAACTCGTTAATATTTTTTTCTACTATATTGGATTTATCGGAACAATACATTGTGTTTGATAAATCTAAACACATTCTTATATCATGATCGTTATACATTAATTCCGAATTGTAAAAATCATTTTTTGAACCAAAAAGTTCATATTCACCCATTAATGCAATCAAGCCTTCACCGCCAAAAGTAATATTTGCTTTTCCGCTAAATGGATAAACAGTAATTGTTGCATTTGAATTGTATTTAATTCCAAATACCCAAGTTGTTTTAAATTCACAATAGCATTCAAAATAATTTCCAAAATATTTTATTGTTCCCGATACATCATCGTCAAAATTAACAGCTCCGCTATCATCTTTTACTTGCAAGTGTCCTTCAAAATTTATTTTATTCGTTGAATAAATTTCAAATTTTATTTTGTCATTACTGCTTTCCCCGTTACTATATTGATATATAATATAGTGATTTTGAACATTTTTTGTATTAGCTTTTACTTGTAATATATTGACTGCAAAATTAGAAAATAATAAAACAATAGACAGCGTCAATGATAAAAGTTTAACATTAATATTTGTAAAATGCTTTTTCATAATTTTTTTCTCCTTCTTTTTGTTATTTGAGTTTTGGCTGTGTTATTTAATTTGTTTTTTTCTTATTAATAATTATTTCATAGTTATTTTTGTAAATAAAATGTATCCCAAACGCTATATACATATTTATTTCGGTTATGTTTTAGATTTTTGTATAAATAGAACGAAGATAATCTATCGTTTTTTATACCGATTATTTTTAATTCTTTTCTGATAGAATTATCAATAATATCGCATTCGTTTTCTTGTTTAGAATAGTCATTTCTTTTTATAGATTCATCATAAAACAACGCAAAGTTATTTATTCCTAAATTACCTGAAAAATAATCATATAGAAATGTTTTGATTTCGTTTTTTGTCAAAACATTATTCTTGTATGATTTTTGAAACCTTATTAATTCATAGCTATCTAATGGAATCCCTACAATTCTTTTATCAACATTTTTTTGTAGCCATTCTGTGCACCAATTTTCAATATCCTCTAATTGATAGTCATCATAGAACCTGCCCTTGTCTCTGTTGACAAAAAAGAGTCTGTCGTTATATTTGTATTCAAATGAAAAATCAACCCATTTCGGTTTCATAAAAAATACTTCATACTCTTCACTTCTCACATGTGATTGGTTGTGATCAACAAGTTCAAACTTTGTAGGCGACTCTTTGTATTTTAAAGATAAATAAATTTTTGCCTGCGCAGCGACAACAGGATAAGCAAACAGATTTGCAAGAGTCAGCAAAATTATCACTAAAAAGATGATTTTTATTGACTTTCTTTTTTTATTGTTTTTGATAGTTTCTTCAGCCATGCAATCACTCCTTAAGATTTGTTATCGTTATAACCACTGTAATAACTTTCCTTTTTATTCTCCTATACTAGTTAATACCGTATACCAACTGCTCCAATTAATAAATCGACTTATCTCCTTAAAACATAACAATTATCACGGATTTTTATTTCATTTACGATTTCAAATTCAATTTAATACTTCGTTATGAATAAAACAATCAATATAAAAAAATGCAAGAAAATAATGTAAAAATGCAAGAAAACGCAGATAGAGTTAAATCTCCATCTGCGTTAAACATTCTCCACATATTATTCCGGTCTTAAAAAAGCTACTGTTAATGTAAAAACATTTTTTACACTATCATATTCCCATTCCAAGTCACTATTATATTTTTTTAATGTTTTCAGAACACTTTTTATTCCCATGCCATGCATAGTCTTATTTTGCTTTGTTGTTTTCAATTCTTTATTATTAGCAACAGGATGAATATCACAACTATTTGATATAATCAAAACATCATAGGTGTTTCTGTGTTCTGTTAAAAGAATAATTATCTTTTCTTCTGATTTTTCTACTGCTTCGATAGCATTATCTAAAACATTTCCTAAAATTGTCACCAAATCATAATCATCTATATACTTAAAATTAGCTAAATGTAAATCAAACGAAAAATCTATATTTTTAATTTCACATTCAGTCACATATCTACCAATTATAACATCTAATGTATGATTTCCACTATGACAGGTATTGCTATAAATCTTTAATTGATCTGTCATTGTTCCTATGTATTTTTCAATTTGAGGATTAGTATTTAATGACTTAATCATTGATAAATGTTTTTTTGCATCGTGAGCATATATTAAAAGGTTCTCATTTTGTTTTTCCAAAATGTCATAATAAGACTTCTCAATTTCTATTTTTTCTATTTCATTTTGAAGTAAATGCAAATCATTTTCTCTTTCAAGACTATGTTGATATATTATGAACAGAACGATAATAGATACAAATAACATCATGCTAATAATGGACAAAATAATTTGCAATTGACTTTGAATAATATATTCTGTCGATATTTTCCAAAATATTAAAAGCGTAGCAACTACAATTAACGGATACATAAACAATCCAATTGGAATCTTAATACCAACTTTATCTTTTTTTATTACTTTTGCCAATAGTAAACAAGTAAATAAATATAACGATTTACTTATAGCAATATCTATTATTAAAAAATTGATTTTTTCTAAATACACATCCGGTTGTGTTTTTGTAACGACCGAAATCAAAAAAATTGTTGCAAATTCTAAAGCTCCGCAAATCACATTTAATATTATCGAATAAAAGATTACTTTATTCGGTTTAATATTAAAACACATGATTCCAAAAACGGCATATATAATGGTGTTATATATTGCATTAATCCAAACAGTATTGGAAAGCATAATATTTACTATTGCACAGCTTTCAAACAATATTGCACCTAATATGATACACTTATATGTTTGACGCTTCTTTTCTCCAATTTGAGTAAAAAAATTATATGTAATTAAAAATTCTGTAAAACTTATAATTGCAACAATTAAATTATACATTTTTATCTCCTTCTCAAATATTGAAACCAATATTTATGAAAATCCGCCTGTTTTCTTGATGCAATAGGAACTCTTATATTCCCTATTAGGTACAATTCCGTGTATGAATATTTTATAATATAATGTAGATTAACTATAAAACTTTTATGTACCAAATAAAAAAATGTGTTAGGTAACTTATCATTCCAATCCTCTAATTTTTCTTTCAAAATATATTCTTTTGATTGCTTTGTTCTTAAAATAGTTTTTCTATTCTCTCGTCTAATATAAACAATATCATCAACTAATACTTTTTCTAAACTGCCATTACTTTGTAAAAACACATCAATATATGATTCATCTAAATATTCCATTGCTTTATCTAAACTTGAATACAATCTTTTCACATCAAAGGGCTTCATAAAAAACCTAAAAATATGTAAATCCATTGCCTCGTCTTGATATTGTTCAAAATTTGTAACAAAAAACAATATAACATTACTGTTTTGCTTTTTTAATTTCTTCGCTAATTCAATCCCGTCTACATCAGGCATTTGTATGTCTAAAAAAGCTAAATCTACAGAAATATTCTTATCAATTAATTCATTTGGTGTCATCGTTATATAATAATTCGCCTTTATGTAATGATTCTTCATATACTCTTGAACATGAATTTTAAGACTTTCAAGATATTGTTTTTCATCATCACAAATCAAAATATTCATATACATCATCCTAATAAAAATACTCTTATCAAAAAAACTTTGATAAGAGTAAGTCTAACATTTATTTTTATTTTCGTCAATTATTTTAGTTTCATTAATATAAACTTCAATTAATTTATTTATCAATCTAATTTGATTTGGTTGGCATTTTTTTAGCAATTTAATAGTTTCATTTTCATCTTGAGGAGCAATACTTCCAATTAGATAATAATCGGGTGTTTCCCCTAACACATCACAAATATTCAATAAACATTTTGTTGTAGGAACATACAATCCTCTTTCAATACTTGATAAATGATTTTTTGATATCCCTATCTTTTCAGATAAAAATTCTTGAGTAAATCCCTTTTCTTTCCTTTTTTGCATTATTCGAATTCCTAATAATTTTGAATCAACTTCCATAACATCACCACCACTAGAATGCTAACATTTTAACGCTGAGCAGTAAACAAAATAGAACAGATATATTCTGTGAAATGATTATTTTTAACGATTTTTATTTATTAGTTAATGTAGAACTGTTAATACTTGCATTTTCGTTATTATTATAAGTATTTGTAGTATTTAATTGAAATTTTGCATTTTTAATGCTACTCTTTACTAAAAAGGAGGTAAAAATATGCATAAAACAAAACATCATGTAGTGAACATAATAAAAAAAGCCGTCGAAAATTCCTGCAAATTAGATGCAAACAGCACTACCTGTTGGGCGGTTTACCAACCTAAAGTACCTACGGCACTCAAAAAATTCAGCAAGGTAGAAAATGATAAGTAATTTATCTACTCGCCTTACGGACAAGCTTCTTTCAAAGGGAAGCATTACTGAAGATGAGCGAGAGCTGTATATTTATGGGTTATTCATGCTTATTTCCCAGTTAATGTATTTAGTTCTCGCTTGTATCTTTGGTTTACTATTTAAATGTTTTATTGAAAGCATAGCTTTCTATGTTGCATTTCAATTTATAAGAAGATATGCCGGAGGCTATCACGCAGCAACAGAAACAAGGTGCGAGATATTGTCTACTCTTTCAATAATTGCTTCAATCGGTATAATCAAATTGTCAAAGATATATGATTTTAAGACCATATTGTTATTCATAACCTTTATGTCTGTGGTTCTTATTTTCTTTCTTTGTCCACTTGATACACCTGAAAAGCCACTTTCTGAAAAAGAGTTTAAATATTTTCGTAAAATCTCTTGGATAATTTTGCTGGTGATTTCGTCTATTATTATTGTTTCATATTTTTTCAAATTTAATATCCTGTTTACACCATGTTGTGTGAGCCTAATACTTGAAAGCGTATTGCTTATTGCCGGAAAGATAAAGAGAGTGCATCAAGAGAAAAGTGTTAAAAACTAATCTGTTTGGTGCATTTCTAAAAGAAAAGCGGCAAGAAGCAAGTATATCCTTGCGAGAATTAGCTCACTCTATCGGTGTAGCACATACATATATCTTAAATATTGAAAACGGCAGTAAGGCACCTCCCGGTGATATAATGCTGAAAAAGATTGCTAATGCACTTCATTTTGATGCTCAAACAGCAGAGTTATTCTATGACTTGGCTACTATGTGCAAACAAAATAATGACGGTAAAAATCTGTATATACCAACAGATATATCTGAGTATTTACAGAAAACCGAGTCTGCAAAATCAGCAATAAGACAAGCAAATAAGCTGGGATACGGTAACGAATTTTGGATTGAAATAATGAAACAGTTTGAAAACAAATAAAATATGTCCCTTTCGGGATATATTTTTTAGGATAACTGTTATCCAAAGGTAAACACTTACTGCACACTAAATTAAATAAAGAGGTCTGACGATTTTTTCGTCAGACCTCTTTTTCTGTTGTTCTGACGAAAAAACGAAAGAACAACGATGATTAACTTATGGCAACCGTATATAGCTAAATATCCGTAATCTTCGATTTTTGAAAAACTAAAAATCAAAAATCGGAGGTTAATAATGAAATTTAATTATTCTTATGAAAAGAAAAAATTTAATGAAGAATGGGAAAAACTTGAAATCGAATACCGCCAAGCCGGTATGACTGAAAAGGCTATAATGGAAATAAGAAACTTTGATTGGAATTCATTTAAGCTTCGAAGAACAGAAGCTCTACATACACAAGAATTCCTTGAAGAAAACAATGCTCAAGAAATTGGTGATGCAAGTCATGAAATTATGTTGCTACATAAATTCGGCGATAAATTTCTCACCGTTGAAGATGATTTAGATTATCATTCAAGATATTGGTGGATTGAGGAATTAGATACGCCCAATCTTATTTCAAAAATCAAAAGCCTTTCAGACGAAGAATTGGAATTGCTCGATTTAAAAGTTTTTAGAGGATTATCATTAAAAGAAATTGCGAATTTCAAGGGCATCCCATATAGGACAATAAAGTATAAATTTGCAAAAATAAAAAAACTTTTAAAATAATTGCCCTTTTTATTGGTTTTCGCTGCCTACTATACGAGAGGACTTTTTATCTCATTTGAACCTTTATAACTTAATATACCTTATAACAAATACCTTCCCGTTATTGTTTCTGAAGAACAGGGACAAGCAGCTTAAGTACAGCAGAAAGTAGTTCTTACTTTCTGCTTGTTGACTTTGAACTATTGGTGGTTCCAATAGGTATGCGATGACAGATAACGGGTATAATGATACTTCTGTCCAGTCAAAAGTCGAGCGTGATAAAACCGTCGCAACCAAAGAGGGCAGCTCGGAGAGATCCTCGGAGTGGTGAGATTCCAATGATAAGGCTAACCGGCCTTAGTTTGTTATATGCCCTATGTTGTCAGGGGTGTCGTGGACAAATATGACATTACGCAAAACAACTTTATTATTTAGGGTACAGACTTACATTAAACAGATATATCTGTATGCTACAATCAGTCTGTACTCTTTTACATACAGGAGGAATATTATGTCTACAGTAAAACGTGGAGAAATATATTATGCTGATTTAAGTCCTGCAATCGGTAGCGAACAAGGCGGAATTAGACCGGTAGTAATAGTTCAAAATGATATAGGAAATTATTACAGTCCAACTACTATAATTGCTCCTATTACAAGCAGGATCAAAACGATTATGCCAACTCATGTTTTAATAGATAACCCGTGCTTAAATAAAAAATCAATTATACTTCTTGAACAGATAAGGATCATTGACAAGTCCAGACTTCGTGAATATTTAGGAGTACTTAAAGAAGATGAATTAAATGAAGTAAACAAAGCAATGGAAATAAGCTTGGATGTTGGATCAAAGAAAGGTGAATTACTATGAAATATAATTCTTATGAAGATATGCCTATGTTTTTATCAATAAAAGATGTTTCTGAAACCGTAGGATTGTCTATTTCGAGAATATATGATATAGCCAATACGGATAAGACCTTTCCATGTGTTATTTTAGGAAGAAGAAAAGTTGTACCAAGAGATGAGTTTAAGGATTGGATAAAAACAAGCTCAAAGGGCTTTTAGTGGTCGTAACCAATAACACATATTTAGCTGGATATTCAAAGCGAAGTGTGATATTGTTTGTGTTGCAAAGGAGATGAGATTATGGCTAAAAGAGCTAAAGGAACAGGAACTTTACGAAAACGAACAGATGGAAGATGGGAAGGTCGAATATATCTTGGCAAAGATGAAAACGGAAAAAACAAATATAAAACCGTTACAAGTTTAAAAAAGACCGAGTGTCAAAAGAAACTCGACAAACTCATAGAAGAAAAGGAAAAGAGCGTCAACATACAAGCTTGTCGATATACCGATTGCCAAAACCCTACTCTTGAGGAATGGAATAGCATTTGGATTGAAAATTACTGCAAAGGATATTTAAAACCAAAAACAGTATCGGGATACGAATCTATCATAAAGTGTTATATAAATCCGTATATTGGAAAATACCGTCTCAGTGATCTAACAAAACTTATTTGTCAGCAATATATAATGGATATATATGAAAATGGAAGAGTAAATGCTAAAAGACCAAGTGATATAGCTGACGGATTAAGCTCAAGAACAGTAAAATCAATAAAGATAGTTTTGCACGCTTCCCTGCAGAAGGCAGTAGATGAGGATATAATATACAAAAACCCTGCCAATAAACTCAACTTGCCAAAAGACAGAGAAAAAGGGATGCAAACACTAACAAAAGAAGAAAGCAACCGTTTACTTGAAGAAGCCTTCAATAGCGGTTGCTTTGAATTTTATTATCTTGAATTAACTACAGGAATGAGGCTCGGCGAAATACTTGCATTGGAATGGACTGATTTGGATACCAAAAACCGAACCTTAAAAATAAATAAACAAGTACAACGAATAAATGGTATATTACAGTCTGAAACACCTAAAACAAAAGAGTCAATAAGAACAATTGCAATAAGTAAAGATTGTGCAAAATCACTTGAAAGGCTGAAAGAAACACAAGCAAGAGGTACTAAACTTATGTTTCCTTCACAGGAAACAGGAACTTACAGAGATCAAAATGCAGTAACAAGGAAATTTAAAAGAATGCTCAAACGAGCAAATCTTCCGAATATTAGATTTCACGACTTAAGACATACCTGTGCAACAATTGCTCTTGAAGAGGGAGTGGACATTAAAGCTTTATCAAGTATGCTTGGTCATGCGGACTGTGCCTTCACAATGAATACTTATGTCCATGCAACAAAAAAGATAAAAACAACCGCAGCCGACAAAATGGAGTCGGCCTTTGAAATAGGATTTGAATCAGTGATGAATGCTCAAACATACCTTAAGTAAATATAATAGTTAAAAATGCCGTTGCCATTTGTGTAACGGCTATTTCTCTACATTAAAAATAAGTGGTCAAATTGTGGTCAAGTGATATTGAAATGTAGAAATATGCATAAATTACAATTTTTATGCATTTTTTGTTGGGTATAACTTATACCATTAATATAACAAAGAAAAAGTTCTGTTTAGTGGTCGTTTTTGCAGATAAGTGGTCATCGATTCAAACAATAATTGCATAAAAAGAAATCCTTGAAAGCGCCTATTATAAAGGCTTTCAAGGATTTAATATTGGCACGCTGTGGGGGACTCGAACCCTCGACCTACTGGTTCGTAGCCAGTCACTCTATCCAACTGAGCTAACAGCGCTAATGAACTATTAAATTGTAATTTATGCACTGTATGCAAAACCGACTGTTTGGTTCGTAGCCAGTCACTCTATCCAGCTGAGCTACCAGCGCATATGCAAGTACTTTTCACTTGCTGAAATACTATAACACAATGCACAACAAAATGCAAGTGTTTTTTTGCAAAATAAACAATTATTTATAAACAACTATTTTTTGCTTTGTTCATTAACAAATGCTTCTAACAAATCTGCAGAAATCTTTACAAGCTCTGAGCAGGGACGCTTTTTATAATAAGCGTTTGTGCGTGCTTCAGGCTGAGGAGAATCAAACCCCTGTCTATCTAAACCGAGAAGCTCCCTACATACAACGGATCCGTTAATCTGCTTAAACTCCCCTGCCACCTGTTGAATCACAGCATACAAATCAGCCTTTGCCTTGGAGTCCTTGGGATCCGAGCTGCCATACAGGGCTGACATAACAAAAGCAGCACCGCTGACTGTACCGCAGACCTCCCTCATTCTGCCGATACCTCCGCCGAATCCACCGGTAAGGCGAGCGACAGTGTCGCCGTCAAGTTCCATCTCATCGGCAAAAGCAAGAGCCACAGCCTGCGCACAGTTGTATCCGTTTTCAAAATAATTTTTTGCAACATCGCCCTTTGTCATAAATTACTCCTCATCCACATAATCGGTGACATCGGAATAATCGGTGAACACAGCCTCTAAATCGGTATTGCTTTTTACGGAAAAGCTATACACCTCGTTTGATGAAACACGCTTTCCGTTTTTATACCATCCGTCAAAAACAAAGCCGTCATCAGCCCTTGCAATAACTGTGCATTTTTCACCCTTTGCATACACACCGTCGCCCTCAACCTCGCCGCCTTGACTACAGCTTACGGTAACATTATACTCAACAACAGTGGTAGACTTGGTTGTTGATTCGGTAGTGGTTTGGGTGGTGGTTTGGGTTGTGGTTGTAGTTGTAGGAGCAGTTGTTGACGGAGCCTCAGTGGTTGTAACAATAGGCACAGATGTATCCTCAACATCGTTTTTGCTCTTTGAATTGGAAATAAGCACAGCCGCAAGAACACCTACAACAACAGCAAGAACAACAGCAAGGATTACTATAACGGCAATGGTCTTTTCCTTTTGCTTTTGCTTTTCGTCTTTTTCGGTATTTGTACGACTTGTATGAGCAGGTTGTGCTGTGCCTCTTGAAGAGCCTGCAACAGCAGGAACAACCTTTGTTTTACCCATTTCGTCCTCGGCTAACGCATCATTGTCGTCCTCGTCATACAAAGGTGATCCGCAGTTTTGACATATATAAAGATTATCTTCATTTTCGCTTCCGCAGTTTTTACATCTCATAACACATACCTCCGCATTTTTAATGATTATAACACATAGGATTGTAATAAACAATATTTTTGTATTAAAAATCTGTGACAATTTGAACAAATTTTGATTTACCTATTGACTTTTATTGCATTTTGTAATAAATTTATGGTGTAAATGTTTTCTAAAAAACCGAAAGCAGAATAAGGAAAGGGGATTCCCACAAATGAAGAAACTTATCAAAAGAGTTACAGCTTTGGCATTGGCAGGTGCACTTGTTGCTTCCCTTGCCGGATGTGCAAAGATTAACTATGTAACAAACGGAACAATTACCGCTATTCAAGAGGTTAAGTCGGGCGAATGGAAGAACACCGGTAACGAAGACGGCGCTGCAGAGGAATATGTTGATACCTCTGTACTTGAAACTCCATTTGCTGCAGGTACATACGGCGGAGTTGAGTTTAAGGACCTTAACGATGTTGCTAACTACTACGTAGAGGCTTACAACTACACAAAGACTCTTACCGCACAGTACAAGGATCAGGACGGCAACACAAAGACCTTCTACAAGCTTTTAGGCTCTGAGGACCTTCAGGTTGGCGACGTTATGATTGACGGCAAGGCTAACAGCACGATCAACAGCCTTGTTCCAGGCATTGTAGGACCTATGTTTGATGCTAACGTTTGGGGTCTTGTTCCATGTAACAGCAGAGAGCCTGAGTGGGATAACAACCTTGAGGATTCAACAAGAAGGGCTGATGCAGATTACAGAACATCGGCATTTACAGGCGAGGACATCCTTGATGCAAACGTTGTTGACAACGGTGACGGAACAATCACATTGACAATTCAGCCAAAGCAAGAGGAGCTTGCTTTCAGAGGTCAGGGCCCACAGGGTTCATTCTTTGAGGTACTTGGCGACATTTCAGGTGCTGTTGCAGGCATCACCGTGCTTTCATTCACAGAGGGTGACGCAAACGACAACGTTAAGGTATTTTACAGAAACGGTACAGGTGTTGTTACCATCGACACAAAGACAAAGGAAATCATTTCTGCAAAGTACACAATGCTTGTTGATGTTAACGTAACTCACGCATCTATCGCAATCATTAAGGATAAGAGCGCATCGGTTAAGATTACTTACACAAACGAGTATCCTGCATCTGATGAATACCTTAAAGAAAGAAGAGGCATTGTAAGACTCTAATTAAGAGCAAGCCTCACAAAATATCAAACAAGTAAAGGCTACGGTTTTCCGTAGCCTTTTTGCGTGTCGAAAAAGTCAAATTATAAATTTCGACACGCTGATAGACTGTTGAGAAATGGAGCTGAATTTCGCATTTTGTGAGGGAAGATGTACGAGGGTACCTCGACCGAGCAAAAGGCGAAAAACGCCAAAAGCGGCTTAGATTCGATGTCTAAGCCGCTTTTACAATCCCTCCGAGTGCGATAAATCGCACCCACCTCCCTTTACACAAGAGAGGCTCAAATAGGTTTGTTTTATTTATATGGCGTGTTTCAGCCCACTTTATCGACAGTCTGAAGGCTACGGTTTTCCGTAGCCTTTTTGTTATGTCGTGATTTATTTGTTGTTGCCTTTAACAAGCTTTTTAACCGTAGATGAAAACATTATTACACTGAGCACTATACAGCATACATCTGCAATTGGCTGTGCCCAGATTATACCGTCAAGACCGCACACCTTATTCATAATGAACAGCATCGGCAGGAAAACAAGTCCCTGTCTGCCTGCTGCAAGGATGAGCGATTGTACTCCCTTGCCCATCCCTTGAAATGCAAAGTTAATAATAAACATTACACCGAGAAAGGTTCCCGGAGTCATAAGTGCAGTAATCATTTTTACTCCGGCATCAATTACTGCCTCATCGGCAATAAACATACCGATTACATTTCGTCTGAACAATATATAGAAAGCCGTTACGCTTGCTCCGATAATCATATTGCACATCATACCGAAGCGAATACTCTTTTTCATTCTGTCAAAATTCCTTGAGCCAAAGCAGTAGCCGATAAGTGGCTGAATGCCCTGTGCAAGACCGATTTGAAGCATAACAACAAGCAGATTTGCCTTCATTGCAACGCCCATTGCGGCAACCGCATTGTCGCCGTACTTAACAAGAAAGATGTTAACAACAATATTTGAAAGCGACATCAGCAGATTATTCAGCGCCGCAGGAAATCCAACATTAATTACACCCTTTGGTATTCCGTCCCCCAGCGAATACCTTTTGGGAGTAATAGACAAAATTGATTTACCCCTCATAAAATAAATCAGAAAATATACAACGGAAACTATGTTACCTAATACAGTTGCGATAGCGGCACCCTTTACTCCCAATCCAAATCCGATAGGAAGATTGATACCGAACAGCTTGTCACCTGATGAAAGGATGAAAATAGGATCAAGAACTATATTTACAATTTGACCTATGACCATACCAATCATAGAGTCCTTTGCCGCACCCTCACCACGAACAAGATTGCACACAACAATGCTTGTTACAACGAATGGTGCACCAAGCGACACCCAAAATAGATAATCACAGGCAAAATCTATTGTATAATCGCTTGCTCCGATCAAATACAGCACAGGTCGCCTAAACGCTATAAACAGTACGGCAAGTACTACTGACGCGGCAATTCCCGTATAAATGCAAAACGAAGAAATTGACTTAATCTTTTCCCTTTTACCCTCACCGAGTGAACGGCTGATAAATGCACATCCGCCCACACCGAACAAATTGCCCAGGGCAAGACAAAACAGGAAAACAGGCATAGCTACCGATACAGCGGCAACCTGATTTTTATCACCCGTCTGCCCCACAAAGAAGGTGTCTGCAAGGTTGTAAATAATGTTAATAAGCATACCAAGCATACTCGGCAGTGCAAGTGTTGCCACCGCCTTAGGCACCTTATACTCAGTAAATACCAAGGTGTTATCTTTTTTTACTTTTGCCATAACTAAAACAGTAAATCAGCTAAATTTACGTAATCCTCCATTCTTAAATTCTCGGCTCTGACATTTGGCTCTATACCGAGCTGTGAAAGAGCATTTGTAATATCTGCCTTTGATTTGCCAAGCGAATTTGCAAGCGAATTAACAAGTGTTTTTCTTCTCTGTGCAAAGGCGTATTTAACGAGAGTGAAAAGCTGCTTTTCATTTTTTACATCAAATTCGGGCTTTTCTCTGACTGCAATCCTAATAACACTTGAATCGACCTTGGGGCTTGGCATAAAGCAATCTCTGCCGACATTAAACAAAATCTCTGCCTTGCCGTAATAGTTGACGGCAAAGGTTACGGCACCTGCTTCTCTTGAGCCAAGCTCGGCACACAGCCTCTCGGCCGCCTCCTGCTGAACCATAACCTCAATTTCGGTTATTGCAAGCTTACCTTCAAGCAAGGTCATAATTACGGGAGAGGTTATGTAATACGGCAGATTTGCACAAACCTTAACCTCCTTAAAGCCTGAAAGCTTTTGGGCAATAATGCCGTGCAAATCAAGCTTCATCACATCCCCCTTAACAAGCTCGAAGTTGTCGTAATCCGCCAAAGTCTTTTCCAAAACGGGATAAAGACGCTCATCAAGCTCAATGGAAACGACCTTGCCTGCCCTTTTGCAAAGCTCCTTTGTAAGAACTCCTACACCCGGACCGACCTCAAGAACTCCTGTTGACTCATCAACATTCAGCATATCCGCCATTGCGGGACAGACAGTGTCATCAATTATAAAGTTTTGCCCCAATGCCTTTGAAAAGTTAAAGCCATGAGCAGATAAAATTTTCTTTACCGTATTGTAATCACACAAATTGTAATCCATATCTGTCCTCCCTCAAATGTTGCTATATTTTAACACATTGTACTATTTATATCAATAGCAATCCTTTACCAAAAAATGTGTATTGACATTATATTTTTTTGTGCTATAATACATTTAGCCGACTAAATATTAGCCGACTAAATAAAATTTGAGGGTATGAAAATTGGACAATAAACGGCTACCTTGTCCACCGCCTCCACCTAAAGGACAAATCGCTCCGCGAGTGGGAATGGTGGCAAGATTGGAAAGAATAAACTTTAACAGGGCTGTTGCAGAGGAAGGATTATTTGCAGGCCAGCATAAAATAATTATGTTCCTGAAATTCCAAGGCTCTGCAACAATCGGCGAAATAGCAAAGGAAACCGGAACAAAACCGTCCACCATATCGGTAAGTGTAAAGAGGATGGAAAAGGCAGGCTTTGTAAAAAGAAGACAAAGCAAGGCAGACGGCAGAATTACCGAAATCCTGCTGACTGCGAAAGGTCA
This sequence comes from uncultured Eubacterium sp., assembly GCF_945980375.1. Classification (GTDB taxonomy): domain Bacteria; phylum Bacillota; class Clostridia; order Oscillospirales; family Acutalibacteraceae; genus Eubacterium_R. The sequence goes on from NZ_CAMFQO010000001.1 coordinate 19,927, forward strand.
GGCTGTACCTGAAAACATCCATCACAAAATGGAAGCAGAAGAAAAAATGCTCACAAACGGATTAACCGAGGACGAGATAAACATCCTGTCGGATTTACTTGACAAGATTATTGAAAATTTCAACGCAAAGGAGGGTGAGGATGATGCTTAAAAAACTGACTAAATACCTTAAAGGCTTGGGATGGCTATGCCTTGCCAGCGCCTTGGGTATGATAGTTGAGGCAATATGCGAGCTTGCTCTTCCGTCAATCGCAAACAAGGTGTACGAAATGGTGCGAACAGCGGGTGGCGATGAGGCACAGTTAAAATTCACTATCGCAAAAATCGGAATAATTATGCTGTTTTTGGCTATTATCGGATTGCTCGGAGGCTTAACAACAATGAAAACCTCATCTGTTGTCAGCCAAAGGTTTTCGTACAGAATCAGAAAGGCTATGTACGAAAGGATTGCATCATTTTCCTTTAAGAACATTGACACATTTTCTACATCATCACTTACAACAAGAATGACAAACGATGTTACAATGCTTCAAAACACCTTGATGATGGTGCTTCGAATTTTGGTTAGGGCCCCTGCCCTGCTCATTGTATCGGCAGTATTTGCCTTTTCCATTAATCCAAAGCTATCTGCAATATTGCTCGTGCTTTTGCCGATTATGGTTGCTATCGTTTTGGTAATACTGAAATTCGGATTTCCGATGTTCCGAAAATTACAGAAAAAAATTGACAATATAAACAGAGTTGTTCAGGAAAACCTTATAGGAATAAGAGTGGTAAAGGCTTATGTTCGAGAGGACAGAGAAAAGAACAAATTCCACGATGCATCCGATGAGCTTGCAAGGCAGGGTGCAAAGGCGTCGGGGCTTATTGTTACAATTATGCCGATTATGATGCTCTTAATGAATTTTGTAATTATCTACATTTATTATAAAGGTTCAATGGACGCAAGCAAGGGCTTGATGGATGTAGGTGAAATTTCCGTTTTGGCAAACTACATCATTCAGGTATTGATGAACATTATGATGGTTTCTATGCTTTTTCTTCAGCTTACAAGAGCAAAGGCGTGCGGGGACAGAGTTGTGGAGGTTTTGGATACCGAGGTTGATATTGTCAATCCCAAAAATCCGTACATTCCTCAAAGCCCAATGGGAGAAATTGAATTTAAGAATGTAAGCTTCGGTTATAACGAAGGTATGGATATTCTTACCGACATAAGCTTTAAGGCAAAGGCCGGAAGCATAGTAGGAATTATAGGCTCAACAGGTTGTGGTAAATCAAGTCTTGTTAACCTTATCCCTCGCTTATACGATGTAACCGACGGTGAGCTTTTGATTGACGGAATTAACGTTAAGGATTACGATTTGGAAGCATTGCGTGATATTATCGGCGTTGTTTTGCAAAAGAATGTTTTGTTCACCGGTACAATCAAGGACAACATCAAATGGGGCAACCCCGATGCAACAGACGAGGAAATTATCAACGCCTGCAAGGCGGCACAGGCTCACGAATTTATTATGAGCCAGCCTGACGGATATGATACTGTTCTTGCACAGGGAGGACTGAATTTGTCGGGCGGTCAAAAGCAAAGGCTTTGTATTGCAAGAGCAATTCTTAAACAGCCTAAAATTCTTATACTTGACGACTCAACCTCTGCAGTTGATACAGCAACAGAGGCAAAGATAAGAGAATGCTTTTACAACGAGCTGAAAGACACTACCGTATTAATCATCGCACAGAGAATTTCGTCCGTTGCAAATGCAGATATGATAATTGTGCTTGATGACGGTAAAATCGACAGCATAGGCACACACGATGAATTGCTTAAATCAAGCGAGATTTATCAGGAAATCAACGCAACACAACAGAAAGGAGTGATGGAATAATGCCGGGACCGCACGGAAAAGGTATGCCGGGCCAAAAGCCAAAGGACGCAAAAGCAACCTTTAAGCGTATTCTGTCATTTGTAGGAAGAAGTAAATCGTTGCTTTTTGTTGTGTTTTTTGCACTGATTATGGCTACTGTTTGTCAAATGGCGGCGTCATATTGGCTAAAGCCCATTTTGGACGACGTTGCAAAGTCTATTGCAGACAACAACTTTGCAACCGTGGGAGTAAAGCAACTGATTAAAAATCTTGTTATTGTTTCATCATTTTATATCGGTACATCATTATTTTCATTTATCCAGGCAAGGATAATGGTAAAAATTGCATATAAAACATCAAACATAATCAGGAAAGACCTGTTTGACCATCTGCAAACCCTGCCGCTTAAGTATTTTGACAGTCAAACTCACGGCGAAATTATGAGCCGTTTTACAAACGATGTTGACAACATTCAGATGATGCTTGAGCAATCAATCACACAGCTTGTATCGTCGGTGTTCAGCTTTGCAGGAATTATAATTATGATGATAGTGCTTGAATGGAGATTATTCCTTGTTGCACTGATTTTCCTTGTAATTATGATTATAAACTCCGCAAACATTGCAAAGCATACAAAAAAATACTTTAAGGCACAGCAAAAGGCTCTTGGTGAAATGAACGGCAACATTGAAGAAACCATTGAAGGTATGAAGGTTGTCAAGGTGTTTAACCATGAGGAAATTGCCAAAAAGGATTTTGACAAGCTTAACGAAGGCTTTAGACAGGTTGCAACAAAGGCAAACTATTACAGCGGAATTATGGGTCCATGCTCAACGGGAATAAACAACGCCTCCTACGCAAGCGTTACCCTTGCGGGTGCATTTCTTGTTCTAACAAGAGGCTTAAGTATAGGCTCGTTCTTCACCTTCTTGGGATATTCAAAGCAGTTCACCCAGCCAATCAATCAGATAATGAACCAAATGAACAACGTTTTTTCTGCTCTTGCAGGCGCAGAAAGAGTGTTTAGCGTTATGGATATGGAAAGCGAGATTGACGACGGAACGGTTACTCTTGAGGAAGTATCCACTCCAAACGGCAAGGAATGGTTTTGGATTGACGGTGACAAAAGAATTGCTGTTAAGGGTGAGGTTGTGTTTGACAACGTAACCTTTGGATATGTAGACGAAAAGATTGTTTTGCATAACATAGACCTGTACGCAAAGCAAGCTCAAAAAATTGCATTTGTAGGCTCAACGGGTGCAGGCAAAACAACCATCACAAACCTTATCACTCGCTTTTATGATATTCAGGACGGTACCATAACCTACGACGGAATTGATATTAAGCGCATCAAAAAAGCAGATTTGCGTCGTTCATTGGCTATGGTTTTGCAGGACACTCACCTGTTTACAGGTACAATTATGGACAATATTCGCTACGGCAGACTTGAAGCAACCGACGAAGAATGTATAGAGGCATCGAAGCTTGCAAGTGCACACTCGTTCATAAAGCATTTGCCCGACGGCTACAACACCGTTATAACATCCGACGGTGCCAATTTGAGCCAAGGTCAAAGACAGCTGTTATCCATTGCAAGAGCTGCGGTTGCCAATCCCCCTGTTATGATTTTGGACGAAGCAACATCTTCAATTGATACAAGAACGGAGGCTCATATTGAGCACGGTATGGACAGACTTATGGTGGGTAGAACGGTATTTGTTATTGCCCACAGGCTGTCAACTGTTCGCAATTCAAATGCAATAATGGTGCTTGAAAACGGCAAAATCATTGAGCGCGGTGACCACGATGACCTGCTTAAACTCAAGGGCAGATATTATGAATTATGCACAGGCAAGGCACAGCTTTCATAAAATATCTGTGTATTATTAAAAAACTCTTTACAAACGGTAGGTGTTGTGTTATAATCTACTTGATTAATAGCAAATAAACTAATTACTGTTTTTAGAGGTGTTATTTATGAAAAAACTTATTTCAATTGCTTTGTCGGTAATTATGCTGATTTCTGTGGGAGCAGTTAGTGCTATCCCTGCAATGGCAGGCGTTTCCAGCCCGGGTCAGTCAGAGGTTACAACAAAGCCTTTATCAGAGAGAGAGCCTGTTATCATTACGGTTAACTCAAGCAAATCAAAAAAGGTTAGCTATACAAAGGACAACTTCAAGTACACCTTCGTATATTCAGGCGACGGCGAGGTTCTTGGTTGGGAGTTCCCGGGCATGACTGAAACAACAGATTATAAAATTCTTTCTATGTCTTCAGACAAGACAGAGGTTGTTATTGAGCTTACAGACTCCGGCAAGAACAAGCAGGTTAAGGCTAACGCACTTGTTAAAAATGCAGCTTCCGGAACAGAAGAGGAAGAGATTGACGATGACGACAACAGCGGCACATCACCGGCAACAGGTGCAGCAATGGCAGGCATCGCAATTGCAGGTGCAGGTGTTGCAATGCTCGCAGTATCAAAGAGAAAGAACGATTGATTCTAAACTAATAAAAGACCTGTAACTCGGTTATAGGTCTTTTTTATTATCATAGGGTGACGAATATATATGGAAAACAAAAAATCAAAAAAGCTGTTTATAATTTTAGCTATTGTGCTTATCATTGTCGGGGTGGGGATTACTGCGTATCAGTTAATTTCATCAAAGCAGGCAAGCGACAGGGATTCCAACCTTACAAGCACAGTATCCACTTCAACAACTGCGCAGCAATCCGAATCAAAGCCACAGAACAAAATAGACTTTGATTCATTACAAAAGCAAAACGACGAGATATACGCATGGATTAAGGTGCCAGGAACAAAGGTAAACTATCCCATTGTACAAAGCAGGCAGTCGGATAATTTTTACCTAAAGCACAACGCAACCGACAAGGGCTATTCCTCAAGCGGTGCGGTATTTACCCAAAGCATGAACAAAAAGGATTTTACCGACAGAGTAACCCTTATCTATGGTCACAACGGCTACGGTGACACATATTTTACAACCCTGCATCGCTTTGAGAAAAAAGAATTCTTTGACGAGCACGACAAGATTGTAATATATACACCGACGCAAAAGCTGACATACAAAATTGTATCTGCGTTTAAGTATGACGACAGGCACATAATGAACAGCTTTGACTTTAATGACGACCAAATATACGCAGAATTTATAGAAATGATACAAAATCCAAAATCTGCTAACAAAAATGTAACAAATACTCTTGACAGAGAGATAACAATAGACGATAATATAATAGTGCTTTCCACCTGCTTTACAGGGCAGAAAAGCAACAGATATTTAGTATGCGGAGTATTAATCAGTAATGAGGAAACAAATTGATCCACGCTTGAACTCAAACGACAGCGAGGAGCTTTTATTCGGCACGGGTGATGAACCTAAAAAGGAACAGCCACCGACAGTAAACCTGAAGCAACAGTCAAACGAGCTTAACACAGACATAAAAGAAATAATTGAGTGTGATCCGAGTGAGCATCAGCATCATCACCACCATCATCACTCAAGCGGTGAGCATCACCACCATCACTCAAGTGGCGAGCATCATCACTCACATAGTTCATCAGGTCACAGCAGTCATCATCACAGCCATCACAAGCATAAACACAGAAAGAGAAAAAAAATGAACAAGGGCTTAAAAATATTTCTGTCAATTCTTTTGATAATTGCGCTTTTGATTTCGGCAACAGGCGGAGTTTATGCATACCTAAAGGCACAGGGCAAAACAGATTTAACCTCTGCGGTAATCAACGACAATCAGCACGACGAAATAATAACCTACAACGGTCACAAATATGCGTTTAACGAAAATGTAATTTCCATTGCCTTTATGGGAGTTGACCAAAGAAATTTGCTAAACAAGGATAATGCAGAGTTTGTGGGATGTGCCGATGCAGATGTTGTTGTTGCTGTTGACACAAGCGACGGAACCGTTAAGGTTATCAACATTCCTCGTGACACAATGGTAGACATTGATGTTTACAACGACACAGGTGTGTTCCTAAGCACAGAGCGAGTTCAGCTTTGCCTGGCATATGCTTACGGCGACGGCAAGAAAAAGAGCTGTGAAAATGTTACAAAGGCAATAAGCAGAATACTGTACAACGTGCCTATAAACAAGTACCTTGCCCTTGACCTTGAGGGTGTTGCCCCTATCAATGACGCTATCGGCGGAGTCACGGTTACTGCAACATACAGCATTCCCGACAAAGGAATAATTGAAGGACAAACCGTTACCCTAAAGGGTGATATGGCAGAGGCTTATGTCAGAACACGTGATTGGGATTACCTTGAAGCATCACTTAACAGATCCGACAGAATTGTTCAGTATGTAAAAGCATTTGCCGCCCAGCTTATCCCTGCTGTAAAAAAGGATTTCGGTGTTATCACAGACCTTTACAACACGGCAGCAAAATACAGCCAAACAAACATTACCCTAAACAATGCAACATACCTTGCATCGTATGTTCTGTCGCAGGGTATAGAATCCTTTGATGTTTACACAATCAAGGGAACAATGACAGAATCAAAAACCTCTCCTTATCCCGATAATGTAATTGCAGAATTTACTCCTGATGAGGAAAGCGTTATGGAAGCAGTGCTGAACACATATTACACACAGCTTGATTAAAAAAGCATAGCGTAAACCCCGGTTGGATAAAACCAACCGGGGTTAATTTTTTAATACAGATAATTTACAACCTTTACTATTTCTCCGTTTTTGTAATACACTCTCGGCACTCTGCGGGCAACACGACAAGGAAGCTCATAATTAAACGAATGAGCGCTGTTTGATACCTCCTCCATAGAGAGACAGGCATCACCGTCACGACCTACAAGGGTTACGGTCGAATTCAGGTCAACTCCCTTAACATCGGTAACATCAACCATAAACTGATCCATACAAACTCTGCCGACAATATTTGCATACTGTCCGTTAATAATTACCCTGCCTTTGTTTGAAAGACAACGGGGGTAGCCGTCAGCATATCCGACGGGGATTGTGGCAATTACTCTCGGCTCGGTTGTTTTGTATGTTCCTCCGTAAGAGATTTCCCTGCCCGGCTCAAGGGTTTTTATATGAGTAATATGTGTTAGCCACGACATAACCGGCTTGATGTCAAGAAGTGACTTGTCAACCTCCTCGCTCGGATACAATCCGTAAAGGATAATGCCCATACGGCACATATCAAAATACTCATCAAAGTTCATTATTCCTGCGCTGTTGTTAAGGTGCTTAACAGGAATATTCACTCCCCTATCCTCAAGCATTTTTACAAATGCCTTGTACTTTTCTCTCTGTGCCTTCGCCTTGGTTAAATCCGCCTCATCAGCCGTTGCAAAGTGAGAAAACAGACCCTCGACCTCTATGTTTGGCAACAATGTAATTTCTTTGCACACATCGGCGCTTTGCTCGTTAACCTGAAACCCGATACGGCTCATACCTGTATCAATACAAAAATGAAACGGTACCGTTTTGCCTTGGCGCACTGCCTCGTTGGAAAGAGCAACAGCAGACTCCATAGAAAAGATAGGTATGCGAACATCGTATTTTACAACCAAATCATACACATTGGAATCAACATATCCCAAAATCAAGACAGGAGCTTTTACTCCTGCTTTTTTTAATTCTACTGCCTCTTCAATACAGGCTACGCCAAAGAAATCACATTTTTCATCAAGCAAATGTGCAAGCTCTACGGCGCCGTGGCCGTATGCATCCGCCTTAATAACACCCAAAAGTTTGCAATCATCGGGAAGCTTTGCCCTAACATTGCTGCAATTGTACTCTACTGCGTCTAAATCAATCCTTGCCTGTGTCCTAAAATACATTAGCCAATCACCTCTGAAAGTTCAGCAGTCTTTATTTCGTTTTCTGCAAATGCTTTATTAAGTGCTCTTACAAAATCAAGAGCCTTTTCGCCGTCGCCGTGCACGCAAACGCTATGTGCCTCAATGGGAACATCCTCGCCCGTATAGGCAGTAACCCTGCCCTCCTTAATCATACGAACAACACGGCTGATTGCCTCCTGCTCATCAGTAATCATTGCACCTTCAAGTGACCTTGCACGAAGTGAGCCGTCGGACTCGTATGCTCTGTCGGCAAACACCTCGCTTGCATATTTTATGCCAACCTGCTTGGCTGCTTCAATCATTTTTGAGCCGGAAAGAGCCAGCAAAATAAGCGAGTCATCAAAATCCTTAACAGCATTGGCAATGGCAAGCGCCAAATCAAAATCCTTGCCTGCCATATTGTACATTGCTCCGTGAGGCTTTACATGCTGAAGCCTTGCACCCTTCGCCTTTGCAAAGGCAGACAAGGCACCAAGCTGACAAAGTGTAATGTTATAAACCTCATCAGGAGTTAAGCTCATATTTGTTCTGCCGAAATTTTCTTTATCCGGATAGCCGGGATGGGCACCAAAGACAACATTGCTTTGTCTGCAAAGCTCAACGGTTTTGCACATAATGTTGCTGTCTCCTGCGTGAAATCCGCAGGCTATATTGGCAGAGGTAATAAGAGGGATAATTGCAGAATCAAAGCCTGCACCCTCGCCTAAATCCGAATTTAAATCTACTAAATACATTTTTGCTCCTAGGGTAACGGTAATAATTCGAACCACGGTTTATCGTGGCAGATATTGCCCTTACTTTTTGTTAAAATACTCGTTAATCCGAAAGGATTAACTGCGTTTTTGCCTCGATTAAGACCAAATCTGCACACGATAAACTGCAAAGCATCAAAAATGCTTGGAGTAAAGATGAGATTTGGCATCTTGAGATGGCAGCCTTGCTGACGCAAGGCAACAGCGAAAGCGACAAATATCGCTTTAATACTGCATTTTTTGACGGGTTCGGATTATCACCGTTACCCTATCAATACTTTAACGAAGAATTCTTTACATCGGTAATGAACATATGCCCCGGTGCATGAGTGATTGCAATAGGCGGCTTTGTTTGCATAACGGCATTTTGCGGTGTAACTCCGCAAGGCCAAAACACAGGAACCTCGCCGTCGTTAATAGTTACGCTGTCGCCGTAATCGGGCTTTGTTACATCTTTAATTCCGATAGCCTCGGGGTTGCCGATTTGAATAGGTGCGCCGTGAACTCTCGGCATTGCCGCCGTTACATTAACTGCCTTTACAACCAAATCATTTGGTATGGGGCGCATGGAAACAACCATATTACCGTGGAATGTGCCCGCACTCTCAAGCTCAATATTTGTGTTGAACATGGGAACATTTACATTTTCTTCTATATGACGAACAGGAACATCTGCCTCCAACAGCTCCGCCTCGAAGGAAAAGCTGCATCCGATAAGAAAATACACAAAATCGTCCTGCCAATATTGCGAAATATCAGTAACCTCTTTTTCAAGCACGCCGTTTTTCCAAATGCGATATTTTGGAAAATCGGTACAAACATCGCCCTTACTTGCCATTGCTTTTATTTCCCTCGAGCCGACATCGCCCACCTCTAAAATAGGGCACGGCTTTGGGTTGCGCATACAAAACAACAAAAAATCAAAGGCATATTCCTTTGGCAAAATGCAGAGATTTGCCTGTGCATAGCCTGCACACATACCCGATGTTTGATAATCTATCTTTCCCTCGCGAATTAAATCCTTAACCTGCTGAGGATGCATATTTGTATAATCCATATGTTATCACCTAAAACATATATAAATTTTCAAAAAATCTTTTTTGCTTTTTAACTTCTCTTTCTGCCACGTCAATGCCGACAGCCTTAAAATGTATTTTGCTGTTTGGCCTTGCCTGAGCAACAAGAGGCAAATCCACGCTGATAACAGTTGCAATCTTTGCATAACCGCCTGTTGTTTGATGGTCTGCCATAAGGATAATAGGCTCGCCCGAATTAGGCACCTGAACAGAGCCAAGCACAATACCGTCCGATATTATATCCATACCCGATTTTGATTGCAACGGCTTACCCGAAAGCCTAACGCCCATTCTGTCTGCCTGCGGGGTTACGGTGTATTCCTGCGACAAAAACAACCTTATATCATCTGCGGTGAACATCTTGTCCTGCGGACCTAAAACCACACGAAGCTGAATATTATCCTCATAGCTGTTTTCTGCTATCTGCCATTTTTCAATATCATCAAGAGGAAAGCTGCCGCTTCCGATTTGAAGGATATCCCCTGCCTTGAGCCTTCTGCCCTGATAACCGCCCAGTGAAAACTTTAGATCGGTTGAGGCACTGCCCATTACATATTCACCCACTATACCTCCGCTTACGGCAAGATATGAGCGCATACCGTTTTTGACACTACCCATAGTCAACACATCACCGTTAGAAGCCTTATATGCCTTATTTGTGCGAATGGGATTGTCATTAAGCTTTGATGAAAAATCGGCTCCCGACAGGCAAAAGATACAATCCTTATTAAATTTTGCAGTTATGCCCATAACGGTTATTTCCAGCACAGGTGCGTCGTCACAATTTCCGCAAAGACGGTTGGCAACGGTCATACTGTACCTATCCATAGCACCGTTCTGGGTAAATCCGTTTTTCATTACCCCGACTCTGCCGTAATCCTGAACGGTTGTCAGCATACCGGGATTAATTATTTCTATCATATCTTTATCCTATTTACCTCATATGTGCCGTCTTCTACCTGCTTTTCAATAAGCTTGTATTCATCAAGAGAAACAGGCACAAATCTTACATAATCTCCTGAATTGTAAAGAATAGGATTTTCGCGTCGTTTATCATAAACCCTTACAGGTGTTTTGCCTATCAGCTGCCATCCACCCGGAGAAGCTACGGGATAAATGCCCGTTTGCTCACCGCCTATACCGACAGCACCTGCAAAAATTTCTGCACGGGGAGATTGCAGACGAGGGGTGGCAATGCTTTCATCCATTCCGCCGAGATATGCAAATCCGGGCAAAAAGCCAAGCATATAAATCAAATAATCCCTGCCGCTGTGACGGGCAACAACCTCGTCCCTTGAAAGCCCTGTATGCTCACAAACATTTTGCATATCGGGTGCAAAGCAATCATCATAGCAAACCGGAATTTCGTACAGTGTTGCCGATTTTTGCCCTGATGTGTTCAGGCTCTTTAACACATAAGAGAGCCTGTGCCTAAGCTGCTTTGATGACACAACCGTGCAATCGTACAAAACGGTCAGCGAGCGAAAGGTCGGAATACACTCGGTAACACCCTTTATGCCAAGGCGTTCAATTTCTTCGCACAGGGCGGTAACGCAGTTGTTAACCTCTACACTTATTTCATTTTTGAACTCAACGGTAACTGCTCCGTCACCGTTTTGTAAAAATGAATAAATCATCTGTCAAAAAATCCTTTTTTCAATGTGTTTTCAAACCAAGCCGATGTTTTTTCCTCAACGGTTGGCGGATATTCAATAAGACCCCTCATAAGCGAAAGCATAGGCAATACAATATTCTTGCCTATTCCGTCAATATAAGGTCTCGCCTCGCCGTACATATCAAGCATACCTGCCTCGGCAGCCGCGTCCATAGCCGCAGACTGTTCGTCGTTGGTGTGCAAAAGACCTGCATCGCCAAGCAAAAATGCTGTGCATGCCATAAGAGCATTCATACCCCAATCGCTGACGGTAGCTGTGATGATATTGTCTGCCGCCGTTTCTGCCAAAATGCCAAAGCCTGTGCCTGCCTTACAGCCACCCTCCTCTGCATATGGGATATATTTTCTTATATGCTCCTCGATAGTACCCATTCCAAGCTCATTACCAAGGTCACCGATAGAAAGATTGTAAACACCCTGCTTTTGACATTCCCTAAACAGAACATCATACTTTGCCTCAACATCGGTGGTATTTACTCCGACGGCATTGTGATAATAGCCATTCTTGTTTCTGCCCGGTGCCTCATTGGATATAATAGCACACGGAAGGCCGTGCGACAAAATCTCTGCCGTTTGCTCCTGCTCCTTTTTGCTGTCCTTTGTAAAAGGCACAATGCAAACAGTGTTTTCGGGAATATTGTCTATATCGTATGTAACATCAAACCCAAGAGCCTTGCTCATAGCCTTGATAGATTTTTCGCATTGGTCGGGCACAATCATAACAGGCTTTGCACCAAATGCTCTCATAATAAACCGTGCAAAAACGGTTGATGAAATAATGCCGTCTGTTTCTGCCTCGTTCCACGGAAGAAGGATAAAGCCGGTTAGGATAAACACCTTCTCACCCTTCTTTATATTTTTAACCAAGCCCTCGGCACCGTTCAAAGTTAACGGCTTGCCGGTGTATTTTAATGCACCGTCATACAGAATTCTGCAAACTCCGTAGCCCCTTGGGTCCATATTCATCAGCCAATCAAGATTATATCCTATATTAAGCCTTGTTAATTCTTCCCTATTCATTATGCCTTACATTGCTCCTCAAAATCCTTAACCAAAGCATCCTGAATAGTCTTTAACATCTCCGGTGCCTTGCCACCTACTGCCTTGCCGTCTACTGTTTTTACAGGGATACAGAACGAGCCTGTTGAGTGAACAACAACCTCATCGGCAGCCATAAGCTCATCAAGAGTGTATTCTCTTTCCTCAACGCCGAAGCCAAGCTTCTTTGCAAAGGCGAGCAAACGAATTCTTGCAGTACCGGGAAGAATCTTATCATCAAGCGGATGAGTAATAACCTTGCCGTCCTTAAAGATTGATACATTTGAGTGAGCGCACTCTGTTACAATATCACCTCTGTGGAAAATAGCCTCCTGACAGCCCGCCTTATCCGCTGCTGTTGCCGCAAGACAGGATGGGATAAGGTTGAGTGTTTTGCAGTTGCAATATAGAAATCTCTTGTCTTCATAAGTAATAACGTCGATAGGCTTGTAGGTATCGGCAACAGGAGAAGGGGTAAGTGTAATCCACAAATTACCCTGCATATCGTCGGAATAGATATGACCTCTTAATCCGTTACCTCTTGTAACCTGCATATAAACAAACTGGTCACCGTCGTCAACCTTAAGTACAAGCTCCCTCAAAAGCTTTTCAAGCTCGTCACGCTCCATAGGAATATTCATACCCAAAAGCCTTGCGGAATTATAAAATCTTGTGAGGTGAGCATCCATATCAAACACAACGTGATTGTGTGCATAGGTTGCATCATAAACACCGTCACCAAACCAACAAACTCTGTCGAGCATTGGGATTTGCATTTTTTCGATTTCGTCGTATTTTCCGTTGTAGTAGCCAAGATTTTTCATAAACTCTCTCCTTAAATCTGCATAAAAAATGGCAGGAAATCTCCGACTGTGCGGAGACCTCCTTGCCTCACATCTTCCATATTAATACTTTAAGAAACAAAAGTAAATACTTATTTTTAATTTTTATAAAAATATTTCACTTTATAAACAAAGTTGATTACAGCAGATGCAGAATCTCAACAATTTTGCGTTTATAGCTTAGGAATTCATCCGTCAAATTGAAATCCGCAGTTCTTGGCTTGGGTGAATCAATTACAATCTCGTTTTCTATCACTCCGTCGGCGAGAATATACACTCTGTCCGACAGCAAAATTGCCTCGTCAATATCGTGGGTGATAAAAACGGTTGACAAATCAATCTCTCTCATAACCTCAAGATACCACTTGTGAATCATGGATTTTGTAATGGTGTCAAGTGCGCTGAACGGCTCGTCAAGCAGAGCAACACCGTTTGATGACAAATATGTACGCAAAAGTGCCGCACGCTGACGCATTCCGCCCGAAAGCTGTGACGGATACATATATTGAGTTGAGTCTATGCCAAAGGTTTTGAACAAGGGCTCTGCCTTTTGCCTTGCCTCCTTTTTGCTCATACCGTTAATGATAAGAGGAAGTGCAACATTGTCAATAACCCTCCTGTAAGGCAAAAGCAAATCCTTTTGAAGCATATAGCTAACCTTACCCGGCTTGCCTGTGATGTCCTGTGAATTAAGGTACACCTTGCCCTTGTCGGGTGAATAAATACCCGACAGAACGTTAAAAAGTGTTGTTTTTCCGCACCCACTCAAGCCGAGTAGGCTGACAATCTCTCCCTTATTAAGAGTAAGGGAAGCCCCCCTTAAAACGTCGACATCGCCAAAGCTTTTATAAACATTTTCTGCTCTTAAAACTTCCATATATTATGCCAAATAATCATTTGTAAAGCCTGTGTTTTCAGGCAGCTTTTCATCAATAATCTTTTCGTCGGCAACCCAGTTGTAAAATGCATTCCATCTTGCAGGATCGATATATCCCCACTTTGGTGCGTCTGCAACATATTGGTCTGCCATCCACTTTTGGCTTGCCTTAACAAGCTCCTCACAGCCGTCGAGTGCGCCTGTGTCATCGCTGTCGATAAGAATTTGTGCAGCCTCATCAGGATTTGAAACAGCATATTCGTAGCCCTTTTGAGTTGCAGCAAGGAAAGCCTTGACTGTTTCGGGGTCATCCTTAATAAGCTGATTGTTTGCAACCAAAACCGGTGAATAATAGTCGAACACAGGGTTCAAATCCTTGAAGAAGAAGGTGTCAACCTCGATGTTGTTAACCTCTGCGTTGATTCCGCCCCAGCCGTAGTAAATCCAAATAGCGTGGTTTGGATTTGCGTTTACATCCTGAGCCTCGTCTGTAGGAACATCCGGGATTTGCTCAACCTTTGAGAAATCACCGCCGTCAGCCTCTACAACGCTTTTCATCATAGCAAGCTCAATAGGAGATTGCCATGTGAGGTACTGCTTGCCCTCAAGGCCCTTTGGAGTGTCCATACCTGCACCCTTCTTTGATACGATACAGGATGTGTTGTGCTGAAGCAATGCGGCAACCGCTGTAACCTCCATCGGAGTTTCGGATGTAAATGCAGGCAAAAGTAAATCCTGATAGCCTACTGCAAACTGTACCTGACCCGATGAGCAGGCAGCAATAGCGTCACCCTCAGGTGGCTGAACAATTTTTACGTTAAGGCCTGCATCGGCATAATATCCGTTTGCAAGTGCTACATAAAGACCTGTGTGATTTGTATTTGGTGTCCAGTCAAGTGACACGATAATTTCCTTTGCCTCATCGGCAGGCTTATTTTCATCATTACTGCTCTTTGCACAGGATACAAGGCTGAAGGTAAGAACCAAAGCCAAAACGAGTGCTAAAATCTTTGAATACTTTTTCATATTATTTGACTCCTTTAATTTCTTTTTTATGTACCCAAGGCATAGCAGCCCTTTCAAGCAAAACAACTATACCCATAAGCACAAGACTTATTGCCGAAATAAAAAGAATTACGGCAAACATTTTGTCAAAGGCATATGCCTTTTTTACCCTTGTCATATAAACGCCGAGCCCCTCAAATCCGCCAAGCCATTCCGAAACAACCGCACCGACAACTGCATATGCAGCAGAAACGCGAAGTCCGGAAAAGAAAGAGGCAGTTGCATTAGGAAGCTTTACGTACCTAAATATTTGAAGCCTGCCTGCGCCCATAGAGCGCATAAGATTTACGGCGTCGGGGTCAACATTTTCAAAGCCGTTGAGCAACCCTATTGCTATCGGAAAAAAGGTGGTAATAACAACCAACGTGATTTTGGGTGCCATACCAAAGCCCATCCAAAGCACAAGCAACGGAGCAATGGCTATGGTAGGGATTGTTTGAGTTACAACCAAAACGGGATAAATTGCCTTATAAAGTATTGCAAATCTATCCATAAGAGCCGCAACTACAAACGCAATAACAATGCCGATAGCAAGTCCGTAAACCGTTTCCTGCAGGGTTACGGACGCCTGCTTCATCATTATGGAAAAATTGTCAACAAACGCCCTTACAACATCCACCGGTGAGGGCAGCATATATGCAGGCACAAGCTCCATATTGCAGGCAAAAAGCCACAGCAAAAATATGACGATTATTGCACCGATCGGTGCCGTTTTATTGGTGATGCTTTGCAACCTTTTTGTCAATTGTCAATACCTCACCTTCAGGATTATACACTATCTTTACGTACGCGCTTACACTTGGGGCTCCTGCCTTGATTGCTACCTTTTGGCAGTTAGCAACAATTTCCATAAGCTCGTCGTAGCTTTCGCCCTCGATAGTTGTTTCAAACGGACCGACATAACAGTTGAGCCCTGTTGACTTAATGTAGGCAATAACCTCATCAACAATACGGATGAGCTCGTCCTCATTCGGTACACTTGGTAAAACCTGAATCGCAACACTTGCTTTCATAATTTACTCTCCCTTTCTTAAAATTCTTGATAAGTCAAGAAAAAAGCACCGACATAAAATCGGTGCTGAAAATTTTTATATCTCGTCTTCCTACGCTCGCATTACCGAACAGGTTAGAAGGGTATAATCTCAGCCAAGATTGAATAATCAATCAGCACCCCTGACTTATTAAGTTGAATGTATAATACCACTATTCAATCCATATGTCAATGGAGTTGCGGAATAAATGCAGTTGCAATGCCGAAATAAACCAAAAGCGATACAGCATCAACTATTGTTGTAATAAAGGGAGACGACATAACCGCAGGGTCAAAGCCAACCTTCTTTGCAAGCATCGGCAGTGAACATCCGATAAACTTTGCAAACACAATTTCTATAACAAGGGTTGTGCATATTGCAAGGTCAACCATAAATGTGATTTCATCGTTATGGAACATAGTTTTATCAACGATCCAAATCTTTGCAAAGTTGACAACGGCAAGAGCGCTGCCGCACATAAGCCCCACTCTGATTTCCTTCCAGATAACCTTAAAGTAATCCTTAAAGGTTACCTCGCCCAAGCTCATTGCACGAATAACCGTTACACTTGCCTGACCGCCGGAATTTCCGCCTGTATCCATAAGCATTGGAATGAAAGCCGTAAGAATAGTCAGCGAGGAAAGCTTGTCCTCAAAGCCCGTAATGATTGAGCCGGTAAACGTGGCGGAAATCATAAGGAGCAAAAGCCATGGAAAACGGGATTTCCATGTTTCAAGAACAGATGTTTTAAGATATGTTTTTTCCGTCGGGAGCATAGCGTTCATCTTTTGGAGGTCTTCTGTGTTCTCCTCCTGGATAACGTCGATAGCATCGTCGACGGTGATGATGCCGACAAGCCTGCTTTCCATATCAACAACAGGCAAAGCAAGGAAATTATACTTGTCAAACAGTTGAGTAGCAAGCTCCTGGTCATCAAGGGTGTTGAGCGATATGGTGTTAGTCTCCATAAAATCGCCTATAACATCCTCATAATCGTGGAGCAAAAGTTCCTTTACGGTTGTAACACCGATAAGCTTTCGGGAGCTGTCACAGACATAGCATGTGTAAATTGTTTCCTTATCAACACCGGTACGTCTTATTCTTTTGAACGCATCCTCAACCGTCATATCCTTTTTGAGATCTACAAACTCCGGTGTCATAATGGAACCGGCAGAGTCCTCTGGATACTTAAGAAGAGCATTGATAGACTCTCTCATTTCGCTGTCGGCATTTTTAAGAATTCTCTTAACTACCGTAGCAGGCATTTCCTCAACAACGTCTACGGCGTCGTCAATATAAAGCTCATCAAGGACCTCCTTAAGCTCGGTATCCGAAAATGCGTGAATAAGGGATTCCTGAGTGTCGCTGTCAAGCTCAACAAAGGTTTCGGCGGCCTCCTCCTTGGCTAACAGCCTAAACAAAAGCAATCGCTGACTCGGTGTAACCTCATCAAGCACACTCGCAATATCAGCCGGATTCATTTGCGAAAGCAAGCCCTTTAGAGTTGAAAACTCTTTTTTTTCGTACAATGATTGGATTTTCTCAATAATCTCCTCCTGAGTGAGTTCAAGAATATCCATATTAATCACCGCCTTTACCAAATGTTGTTATTATTTCCCGTCGAGCTCTTCCTCCTCGGTTGAATCAAAGAACTCGACCTCGTCGTCATCCTGTGCCTTAACAGCAACTCGCTTTAATATTGCAATGCCGATTGCCAGCACAATTATTCCGCCCAAGGCACAGCATACAATAACCCTAAATTCAGGTGAATAATGAAAAACCTCACCCTTAATCAGCTCCTCGTAGGTACTGTTATGAAGCGCCTCCTGAAGCTCCTTTGAGGTAAGCTCGAGCCTTTTAACCTCAAAGCTGTATACCTTTACCGTTGAATCGGATGCAATAACGGTTGCATCAATCACGGGATTTTGCTCGGTTGTCATTTTTATTGAGTGAGGAATATCGCAGGTTGCGCCCAAATCCTCGGGCACAGCGGTAAGCCTCAGCTCTGTCAAATCACTCGGAATGTAAAGCTGATAGGTTGTCAGCTCATTATTCAAATCGGGATAAACATAACCAAGCTCGCAATCAAGCTGCATAAGATTATTATTTGAGCTTCGCTTTATTTCAAAATTCTCATACTCAAATTCAAAAAAGTAATTAGCAGACAGAGTATCGTTTTTAACCTCTACATTAATACCGTTTTCTCCGTCAACCTTATTATATGTCACAAAAATCTCCGCACCCTTTGATACCTCATAATTTTTCAATGTTGGGGTTGGTGCGCCGTTTTCCACAATCAATTCGTAGTAAAATTCGGTTGGCAAAAATTCTCCGTCAAGCCTCGCATTATTAAACTCGATTGATTGCAGTGTTGGTGCGTTAATTGTTTTGGTCTGTGGCTTCTTTTCCTGCTTTGCAAAAGCATTAAACGGAAGAAGCAATGCGAGCATTAAGCAGGAACAGACAAAAGCCTTGGCAGTTTTTTTCATAGTTTCTCCTTTGAAAATCATTGTGCAACAAAATACCTTGATACACCTGCGTTGGCAAGATGACTGCAAACACGCGCGGTATCAAGCTTGGTTGATACACGGTAAACCTGATTGTCATTTATCTTTTCAAATTCCTTAATTTGACTGTCTATTGCAGAGTTGGTAATTTTTCCGCTTTCGGCATCCATTCCGCTGACAGAGGCTTTAACCTCGCTTAACAGCTTAACCTGTGAATCAAGGTCATTGAGCAATTTTTTTGACAAAGACTCAAAGCCGTCGTCATATTTTTCGGCTACATCGTCAGGCAGGTCGTATCCGTAAAGAATGAAAACCTGAACTCCGTAGCCCTTAAGCTCGCGGATAATATCCAAAATATAGTTATAAGCCTGTGGACTGTTTGGGTTTAGATAGCTGTTACCGTCGCTGTCCTTATACGGCTTTTGATTTTTCAAAACAGCATAGCTGTTATCCTGTGCAGGAAGGACATTATCCTTATAACAGCAAATTCTTGCAACAGGCATAATGTCATTTGATATAAGCTGTTTTATTGATCCCTCTGTGTCGCTGCCCACATTACTTATTGCACCAAAGGTGTCAATGGTAGCAAGCGATGATGAATAGCCTATCGTTCCATCCTCTCGCTTTGCATCAAACACAATGCTGTTGCACTCAAGGCTATGTGCATCATTTATAACAGAGGCAAGCATAGTTGAATTGTCAAGGCTTATTGACTGTGCCGTTACGGCAGACATTTCGATGTTCATCTGTGCAATTACATTGCCCTGCGATGATCCATTTTGAATAAGCATCTCGGCAGGCTTTGCCTGTCTTATCATATGAATATCCATTACCGTATATCCGCAAAACAACAAAGCCACGGTGAGCACGCAGGCAAGCGAAGCCTTAATTGCCTTTATTCTGTTTTCTTTTTTACGCTTTGCTTTATACTGCCTTGCGCGTCGCTCGTCGCTGTACTTATTTGAACCGGCACCGTCCTCGTTATACTTATCTGCAAAATCAATAGGCCTGCCCTTTGGCTCCTCGGTCCAACGCTCGTTGCGATGCTCATTAGTATAAAACCTATGCTGTTTGTCTTGCTTTTTTCTCATAAGTCCTACTGTGCGTCAGCCGCATTTTGCTTAAGCAGTGCGATTGTTTGTGCCGGGTTTTCGCTTTTGAATACGGCAGAGCCGGCAACAAAAACATTTGCTCCTGCCCTTGACGCAATTTTAATTGTTTCGGGATTAATTCCGCCGTCAACCTCAATGTCAATATCAGGATTGATTTTGCGTATTGCCTCAATTTTAGGCATTGTTGATTCCATAAAGCTTTGACCGCCGAAGCCGGGCTCAACAGTCATAACAAGCACCATTGAAAGCTTGTCCAAATACTTAACAACATCATCAACGGGTGTTGCAGGCTTGATAGCCAAGGCAGGCTTTTTGCCAAGTGAAATAATCTTATCAACGGTTTTTTCAACATCACTGTCACACTCTGTGTGAAAACAGATAATGTCCGCACCTGCATTTGCAAAATCCTCAACATAATCAAGAGGATTGCTGATCATCAAATGCACATCAAAGGGAACGTTGCACACCTTTTTTATGGAGGCAACAACAGGTGCACCGATAGAAATGTTAGGTACAAAATGGCCGTCCATTACATCAACATGAATAAGATCAGAGGTTGATATTCTGTCAAGCTCCGATTGAAGATTTGCATAATCACTCGCCAAAATTGACGGAGAAATTTTTATATTATTATTCATAGGTAACACTACTCCACTATTATAATTCTACTTATTATAGCATTATAAATATAAAAAGTCCAGCAAATGCCGGACTTTTTTCTTTTTATTCGCTGTAAATTGAGCCGTCGGTAACACAGAAGCCGAGTGTATGCGCCTCGCCGTTTTGAACATAATCAATAAACAGCTTGTCATTAGTTTCATTTATTGCAACAATGTGAGCGTCATCGGTCAAGGTGTCGTTAAATATTGCGAGCTGTTCATCGTCATAATCATCAACATTATCACTGACAAACAGTACCTCACCGAAAAGCTTAATAAACTTTGCAAGCACTCTTTGCTGCTGTGGGGTAAAATGAATATTGGTTTTTCTGAGCAAAAACACATCGGGGTCACACAAAAAAGCTCTTTTGTTAAGGCATCTGCGATACACACTGTTGTGTATTGCGTTTGGTGTGGAAACGTCCTCTCTGTGCATATTTTTTCTGATTAAGCTATGCTTCCAGCCGAGTGACATATCTGCACCGATACGCATATATTCCACCTTGCCGAAGCACGGCATTTGCTGAACGCCGCAGCCTAAAATTTGCTTATCACCCACGCACTCACGCAAAAAATCTATTGACTCATACGCAAGCTGTCCCCTTGTTTTATTGTGCATTGGAACTACCGCAGTTGCATAAAGAAAATCAAGCTTTACCAAATCAAAGCCCCATTGATTAAGTACAACATCAAACACGCCCTTGATATAATCCCTTGCCTGCTGATTATCTATATCAAGCGGATAAAAGCCACCCCAATTTGCACCGACGATAACGGGCTTACCTTTTTTATTTTTAACAAGCCAATCGGGATGCTCTTCGGCAATTTTTGATCCTCTTTGAGCACCGAACGGAGCAAGCCATATGCCTGCCTTAAGCCCTTTTTCGTGGATTTTGTCGGCGACAGGCTTCATACCGTTTGGAAATTTTTTCTTGTCTATTGAAAGCCAATCACCCACAGCCGTTTGGTATCCGTCATCAATCTGAAAGGTGTTTACCAAATCCGACCTTTTACCGATAGCCTCAAGGTCACGAAGAATAATATCCTCACTGATATTTTGATAATAATTGTACCACGATGTGTAGCCTTTGATTTTTCTGTCGGTTAAAGGCTTTATGTTCATTGCATCAAAATATCTGTCAAAAACAGCGTCATACTCGCCATTGTCAAAATACAAATCAAGGAGCTCATAAGGCTCGTTGATAGTAATACCCTCAACATCCTTTGAATATCTCAATGTATTTTTATTCATATCGGCGTAAATAATTGTATATCCCGTTCTGTCATTGAGCGAGCCGAAAAGGTCAATACTTTTTCCGTCGCGTACGTATGCAAAAGATATTGAGTGGAAAACGCCGTATTCCTTTGGCTGATCAACAAAGGTGTAGTCGCCGACAAGATTAATACCAAATGGACTTTTTCCGAAAATGCCCCTTCCTATCAATCCCTCGTCGGCCATCATTTCGCCTTTGGCAAATTCCTTGGTGTCCGTCCACGACTGAAATCCGTTGGCAAAAAACCTCTTATCACCCGAGAAATCGTATGCTCTTTCCAAATAAAAGGAAATGTCGCTTATGGCTTTCTTGGGAATAACCGTTAGCTTTAGCCCATTTGCATTTTGCTGTAAATCAAATGCCACATCATCATTTTGGCAGTCAACGGTCTTTTTTTGATTGTCTGCCTTGTATGTAAAACTAAGCCTGTAATTCATATGGTAACCTCATAATAAAAATATAGTAACAGATCAAATCTGCTACTATATTATCATAGCTGTAATTTCTTTTCAAGTTAGAACTTTTCAAGCGAGCTTGCAAGGAATGCCTTTGTTTTTTCGCTTTTAGGATTATCGTAAATCTGCTGCGGTGTGCCGATTTCCTCAACAACACCGTCCGCCATAAACATTATCCTGTCCGATACATTTTTTGCAAATTCCATTTCGTGAGTAACAACAATCATGGTGCTGCCCTCATCCTTTAGGTTTTTGATAACTCGCAGCACCTCGCCGGTAAGCTCAGGATCGAGAGCCGATGTAGGCTCATCAAAGCACAAAATGTCCGGATTGAGCATAAGCGCTCTTGCAATAGCAACCCTCTGCTTCTGTCCGCCCGAAAGCTGACACGGGTAGTAATCTATTTTATCCGACAACCCTACTCTTGCAACAATCTCTCTTGCCTGTTTTTCAAGCGCCTCTTTGCCTGCAAGATTCATCAATGAAGGGGCAAGCGTAAGATTTTTAAGCACGCTGTACTGCGGAAAAAGATTGAAATCCTGAAAGACAAGTCCAAAATGCATACGCTTTTGCCTTAGCGCCTTATCCTTGATTTTTTTGTCCTTTTCACCGTCATATATCACTTCGCCGTTTACCGAAATTATACCATTGTCGGCAAATTCCAAAAAGTTTATGCAACGCAAAAGTGTTGTTTTGCCCGAGCCCGACGAGCCGATTACAGAGAGTACCTCGCCTTTTTCAAGCTCGAAATCAATACCCTTGAGAACCTCTGTTTTTCCAAAGGATTTTTTTATTCCCTTTACCTCTAACAAAGCCAAAGCAATCCCTCCTTACGCCTCAAAATAGCTCATCTTTTTCTCTGCCCAATGGAAAACGAGAGTAAGTATTCCGCAAAAGGCAAGATAGAATACGGCAGTGTAGAACAACGGCCATATAAGGCCTGCCGATTTGATAAAGCTTTGTCCCATAAAGATTATCTCGTACACCGCAATAATTCTTGCAAGCGATGTATCCTTAACCAATGTAATGATTTCATTGCTCATAGGAGGAACAATTCTTTTGATAACCTGAAGAAGAGTAACCTTAAAGAAGATTTGGCTTTTGCTCATACCAAGCACCAAGCCTGCCTCCTTCTGTCCCTTTGGTATGGACTCGATACCTCCGCGATAAATCTCGCAAAAATAGCAGGAATAGTTGATTACAAAGGCAACTATAACCGCGTTAAACCGTTCCATCAAATCCCAATTAAATATTAATCCCGGGCCGAAATATACGATAATCAGCTGAAGCATAAGTGGCGTTCCTCTGATAATCCATATAAACACCTTTGTTATAAGCTTTAACGGCTTAAACTTTGACATAGAGAAAAAGCTGAGCACAAGCCCCAACGGTAATGAAAACACAAGGGTTAATGCAAAAATCTTGAGTGTTTCCGCAAAGCCTTTAAGTAATTCAAGTGTAACTGTCCAAAACATAAAAAATATTCTCCTAACAAGAACCTTAAACACACTACAAGGCAGCCGCCGAAATCAGCGACTGCCTGAGCAATAATTTAGTTTAGTTATTATGCAAAATTATGCAAGCTGTACATTGTACTTTTCGGCAAGCTTTTGCATTGTGCCGTCTGCCTTGAGCTCTTCAAGGCAAGAATTAACAATATCGGTCATATCACTTTCCTTGCGGAAGCTGATACCATACTGCTCGTCAACAAGTACAACAGATGCTGCAAGGTCTGCATAATCCGTGCCCTCGCCTGTCATTGCGGCAGCCATTGTTGAGTCGATAATGCAAGCGTCTGTTGAGCCTGAAGCAACCTCCAAAAGTGCATCTGACTGTGCGTTAACAGCTGTTGCGTTTAAGCCGTTATCCTCTGCCGCACCTTGACCTGCAGAGCCGTTTTCTACTGCAAATGTAAGGTCCTTAAGGTCATCCACTGTCTTGAGCTTACCTGCAAGCTCTGCCTTTGTAACAACGATTTGCTGATTCATTGCATAAGCATTTGTTACAGATGAATTGTTCTTTACCTCGTCTGTAATTGTCATACCGTTCCAGATGCAATCAATGGAGCCTGTTTGAAGCTCAAGGAACTTGTTGTCCCAATCGATTTCTACAAACTCTGCCTTAACGCCAAGCTTTTCGGCAACAATATTTGCAAGGTCTGCATCAAAGCCAATCCAATTACCGTTTTCGTCCTTGTAATCCATAGGAGCAAAATCTGTAATACCTACTACAAGCTTACCTGATTGAAGAATCTTTTCGGAATCGGGATGCGACCGCTTGTCACCGCCGTTGCCTGAGCATGCGGCAAAGCTAAAGCATACAGTGAGTACAGCCAAAACGACTGCGAGAACTTTTTTAATTGTTTTCATAACTTCTACCTCATATTTTTATTTTTTGTGATGGCTTCATTATACTTTATTTCTTTAGTGTTGTAAAGTGTTAATTTGATAAAATGCCGAATTTGTGAAATTTGCATAAATATCATTTGAATATTAATGAATAATATGTGTATCAAAATTGTATAAATATGCAATTAAAGTATAACTATTGCAAAAGCATTTGCGTTGTGCTATTGTGAATACACTAAAAATGTATAAAAATAAAGGAGAAATTATTATGAAAAAATTTTTAGCGGTTCTCCTTGCGGCAGTAATGATTTGCATTAGCTTTGTTGCATGCTCAAGCGAGACAAAAACAGACGAAACAGGTAATGACACACAGCAGGCTACATTGACAATGGCTACAAACGCAGAATTCCCTCCTTACGAATACAAAGAGGGCGACAAGGTTGTAGGTATTGACGCAGAGATTGCACAGGCTATCGCAGACGAGCTTGGAATGAAGCTTGAAATCGTCGACACAAAGTTTGACGCTATCATCCCGGGTGTACAAAGCGGCAAGTACGATATGGGTATGGCAGGTATGACTGTTACTCCTGAAAGAGAGCAGAGCGTATCATTCTCTAACTCATACGCAACAGGTATTCAGTCAATCATCGTTAAGGAAGGCAGCGACATCAAGTCTGTTGACGACCTTTCATCAGAGACAAAGATTGGTGTTCAGCTTGGTACAACAGGTGATATTTATGCATCAGACGATTTCGGTGCAGAGGCTGTAGCACAGTACGACAAGGGTGCAGACGCAGTTCAGGCTCTTATCGCAGGCAAGGTTGACTGTGTAATCATCGACAACGAGCCGGCAAAGGCATTTGTTGCAGCAAACACAGGTCTTACAATTCTTGAAACATCATACGCTGAAGAGGACTATGCTATCTGCTTTGCAAAGGATAACACAGAGCTTCAGACAAAGGTTAATGATGCACTTAAGAAGCTTATCGACAACGGTACAGTAAAGACTATTGTTGACAAGTACATTTCTGCTGAGTAATTAAGCAGCAGCTAAACTTTAAGGGCGAACTCAGGGTTCGCCTTTAATTTTGGAGATACAGATATGTTAAATATTTATGATACATTTTTGATGAAGGCCCCTGCCTTTATTGAAAACTTCAAAAGTCAATTTGACCTCAACTTTATACAAAAGGACAGATGGAAATATATGCTGGAGGGATTGGGCAACACCCTGAAAATCACATTGGTTTCAGCCCTTATCGGTATTGTTATCGGTGTTGTTATTGCGGCAATCCGCTCCTCGTACGACAAAAATGAGGAAACCCTTAAGCTTCGTGGCGGTATCAGCTACCACATTATGAAGCTGCTAAACGGCATTTGCAAAATCTACCTGACAATAATCAGGGGAACACCTGTTGTTGTTCAGCTTCTTATAACATACTTTATTATTTTTGCATCTTCATCAAACGGTGTTGCGGTTGCTATCTTTGCATTTGGTATCAACAGCGGTGCTTATGTTGCAGAAATATTCAGAGGCGGAATTATGTCCATTGATGAGGGACAGTTTGAGGCAGGCCGTTCAATAGGATTTAACTACATCCAAACAATGCGCTACATAATTCTTCCGCAGATGTTCAAGGCTGTATTGCCTACCCTGCTTAATGAGTTTATCGCATTGCTTAAGGAAACATCGGTTGCCGGATATGTTGCCGTTACGGATTTAACAAAAGCAGGCTCAAGCATTTCGGCATCAACATATTCCTATTATATGCCTCTTTTGACGGTTGCATTAATTTATCTTGTAATCGTAATGCTTCTAACAAAGCTTGTGGGTATACTTGAAAGGAGGCTTCGTAAAAATGAGCGATAATGCTTTGATTACCGTAAACGGTGTAAAAAAGCACTACCTTGGTGGTGCGGTTAAGGCTCTTGACGGAGTTGACCTTGAAATAGACAAGGGCGAGGTTGTTGTTATTATCGGTCCGTCAGGCTCCGGTAAATCAACAATGCTTCGAAGCCTTAACCTTTTGGAGATACCTACCGAAGGTCATATCATTTTTGACGGCGAGGATTTAACAAATCCAAAGCTCAACATCAATCGTCACAGGCAGAAAATGGGTATGGTATTCCAGCACTTTAACCTTTTCCCTAATATGACAATTCTTCGCAATATGACTATTGCACCGATAAAGCTCCTCAAAAAAACTCCGCAGGAGGCAGAGCAAAAGGCACTCGAGCTTCTTGACGCAGTTGGTCTTAAGGACAGAGCAGACTCTTATCCAAGCCAGCTGTCAGGCGGTCAAAAGCAAAGGGTTGCAATTGTTCGTGCTCTTTGTATGGAGCCGGAGGTTATGCTTTTTGACGAGCCTACATCGGCTCTTGATCCCGAAATGGTCGGTGAGGTTTTACAGGTTATGCAGCAGCTTGCAAACGACGGAATGACAATGGTTATTGTTACTCACGAAATGGGCTTTGCAAAGGAGGTTGCATCAAGGGTAATCTTTATGGACGAGGGCAGAATTTTGGAGCAGGGCACCCCTGACGAAATCTTTAATCATCCAAAGGATCAAAGGCTTGTTGATTTTCTTTCGAAGGTTTTATAGCCCTAAATATTAATCATTAAACGGTATTTTGATGACAAAATGCCGTTTTTTTGTTTGTTAAAAATGCAGAAATTAAGGGTAAAAGTTTGGTAATATTTTCGTTAGGTTTTTGTTAAGTTTCACCGCTATATATGTTATTATTAAATAGAGACAATTTTAGGAGGGAAAAAATGTCTAACAACGGTTCTAAGGTAAAGGGGTTATTTACCGAAATAAAAACCCATTGGAAAACTCCTGCCAAGGGCAAATATGTTCCGTACAGGGAATATTTGGACATCTTGTTCGGTGTAGGTGCAAACTATGCCGGTAACAAAACATTGGAGTACATAAGCTTTGCCGCAGGCTGCTATTTGATGATGTATCATTACAAGCTGCCTTATTTGACCTATGCTATCATTACGCTCATCAATATGCCGCTCAATTACATTTGGGTGCTTATCGGATGGGTAATCAATGACAATCTTGGCTTTTTGCCAAAGAAAACGGAGCGAAATTTTAACATACTGTATCTGTTTTTAACTGTCGCCGGGCTTGGATTAATCTTTGGCGATTTTTCTGCATTTTTACCGGAGACAAACAAGGTGGTTGCCTACCTCAACGGACTTGAAGGAATTACCGCCGCTTCGGCAATAAAGATATTCGGTACACATATTTTGTGGAACGGCTGGGCAGGAGCGCGTAACATCTTTTGGCGCAAAAAGCTTGTTCCTAAATTCGGCAGATACAAGTACAGCCTTTATTGCGATGTAATACCAAAAACAATTATGGTATGGCTCATCGGCTGGCTTCCGTTCTATTCAACAATCACCGATATTTCAACAAGGGTTTGGGTTGCAAATCTTTTGTTCTCTATATACAATCTGTTTACATTTAACAACAACCTTGAAACCTGTACTCAAAACATCAGCCCAAATATGCGTGAGCGAATCTTTGTTAGGTCGTATCCTATCAAGCTATCTCACCTTTTCCAATCAATATTGGCAATTATCCTCCCTGCAATCATCGACAAATGCCCTAACGACTGGGCAGACATTGCCGTGTTCAAATGGATAATCCCTGTTACATTTACCGTTTTTGCCGTGCTGACAATGGTATTTGCAGGCAAGATAAAAGAAAGAATACCGCAACCGCCTCTTGAAAAGAAGGTTAAAATAAACTTCTGGGACGGTATGTTCGGCGTTTTGAGGAACAAATACAGGTGGATTCAAACAATTGTCGGTCTTCTTGACTCGCTTGGCAACGGTATGCTTGCGTTTACTACAATACTGTACCTGTATACCTTTAGATTAACCGGTCTGACTTACAGCCTTATAGTTGCGTTGGTAAGCTTTGCAGGAACTCCGCCGGATTTGTTCACCCCGTACTTTATAAAGAGGTTTTCATACAAGCAGGTTATGATATTCTATCAGCTGTCGCGTGCTGTATGCTACAGCGTTATTGTTTGCTGTTACCTGTTCTGCGGAGAAAACCTTATCCTTTGCGGTACGCTGTCGGTTATTATGCTGTTTATCACAGAGATGTTCCAAACAGTGCCGAAATCCATAAATCACGATATGGACATCCGTGTTAACGACTACCAAATGTACCTGTCGGGCGAAAGGCTTGAAAGCTTTGCAGGCGTATTCGGTTGGTTTACCGGACCTATAACATCTTTTGTAGGCCTTATAATTCCTCTGCTTTTGCTTAAATTTGGATTTAACACAAACTGGGATGTACTGTTCATTGATTCATCAAGAACAAAAATTATCGTTGTTCCTATCATCATTGACATTATAGGATACCTGTTGATGACGATACCGTTCATCTTTTGGGATTACACAGACGACAAGCAAAGCAAGGTTATGGAGGTTTTGCGCAAGCGTGAAGAGGTAACCCGCAAGGCATACAACGAGGAGCACGGAATAAAAGCCGATGCCGTTGAGGAAGAAAAGGAATTGGAGGAGGTTGTATCATGAGCAAAAAGAAAAAGCAAAAGCAAAATGACGACTTCCTTGCACAAGAGGCATTGGAAAATCAGGCAACAGCACAGGATTACACACTTGATATTCCCGACGATCAAATTTGGGATTATCAAATTGAAGGGCTGCAAAAGCCCCACATAAACAAGCCGTACGAAAATGCAAGGATAAAAAAGACTGTGTTTGTCATTGTTCTTTTGATTGCGATATTTGCGGCAATGTTCTTTTCCGTTAAGGCTGTGCACAGCGATTTGTACAAATACAAGGAGCTGCCCGACGGCACATATGAGCTTGTAAGATTTTCAAACACCGGCAGCATCACCGACCTTACAATCGACTATGTTGTAGACCTTAAAACAGGCGAAAAGGATTTGTCAAAGCCTATTACATCTATTCACGAATACGCCTTTAACGGTGATGAAACCCTGCACAACATTACTTTTGGCAAGGATGTTAAGTACATAGACAGCAAGGCAATTTACAGCTGCTGGTATGTGCGCAATGTTTGGATAGATGACGAAAATCCGTACTACTGCGACATTGACGGTGTTGTGTACAACAAGGATGTTACCGAGGCGGTATTCTATCCTAATTACCACGATTTACAGTTGATGATTGAAAACGGATATGCTACCGAGGAGGTTGACAAAAACGGCAACCGCAAATTTATATCAAAGGTTACCGACGAGAACGGCAAGCATGTTGACGAAAAGGGCAACAATCTTGTTGAAAGGATTTGGGGCACAAACAAGCTATACGACGAGCAGTTCTATCAAACCTACAACAGAACATGCCGAACATATGTTATTCCGTCTACCGTTACAAAAATAAACGAGCTTGCATTTGCATACAGCAATATTGTTGACCTGTACATTCCTGAGGGTGTAACAAAAATGGACAATATGGCAGTATTTAAGAATACTGTGCTCACAAACATTTTTACCTACACAACCGATACTCCTATTACAGACACAACATACAAGGCAATTGACAGTATGAAAACCATCTATTCATCACTACCTCAAAGCCTTGAATATATCGGCTCCGACTGTCTGTATTATACAAGGGCGCTCAACTATATGTACATACCTAAAAATGTAAAGACAATTAAGCACCACGCATTTTGGGACGCAGTATATAAGGAGGAAAAGGAGCTAAGAGGCATCACCTACTTTGACGTAGAGGCCGATGAGGAAAGCTTTAATGCAAACGTTACCACAGGTGACCAATGGCGTCCTCAGTACGACTATATGGCATTCAAAAAATCCGTACCGGTAAACTACGGTGTGGCAGAAAGAAAATCGCTTTACAGCGACAATGTTCACCGTCAGTATTATTGGACAGTGCAATGGGCAATAAACAATCTGCCCGATGATGTCAAAAAGGATATGGCATATTTAGTTAAGGATTTGGATAACGACTCCACCCCTGAATTAATCCTGAAGAATTACAAGGGTGAGGGCGACAAAATCCTTACGATGAAGCAAAACTATCTTGCAGATTACGAGGGCGAGGCAGATTATGAGGGTGACACATTCAGTGCCCTTGACGACAATTCACAGCTTGATTCAATCTACGACATAACAAAAACAGATAACGTAAATTATCAGTAACTGAAACAAAAACACCTTGGATTAAAAAAGTCCAAGGTGTTTTGCTTTGCTATATTAGAATTTTTAACCCTTGCTTTCGATAAGCTTGCACTTAACATCAAAGGTTTTAATTCTGTTGTTTTCTATTCTTGCGATTGTAAGGGTAATTGTATCACCGGGTGATGATTTGCTCAAAACATTTGTAAGAACATCTGTTGATGTCATTGTTTTACCGTTAACGGCAACAATCATATCATACTCACGGACATCCTTGTTTTTCAAATCCGAGTCTTCATCAATCTCGCCGATAATCATTGCACCCTGTGCATCCTTATAGCCCTCCTGCTCCAATGCTGCAAGAATTGCAGATGCGTTTGATGCATTTGTAATGTTGTTGTACTTTATGCCAAGCTTCGCTCTGCCCTCAACATAGCCGTTCTTTTTAAGGCTGTTAGCAGTCTTTACGGCTGTGTTGCTCGGTACGGAAAAGCCCATGCCCTCATAATCGGTTGAAGCAATCTTTGATGAATTAATGCCGATTACCTGACCCTTCATATTAAACAACGCACCGCCTGAATTACCGGGATTGATTGCGGCATCGGTTTGGATACACTCGTTGTTATATCCGATTGATGATGAAACAGGACGGTCAAGGGCAGACACAATACCGGTTGTTACGCTATTCATAAACTTACTGCCGCCCGGACATCCGATAACAACAACCTGCTCGCCAACAACAATACTGCTACTGTCGGCAAACTCTGCAACCTTGAGTCCCGTCGCACTGATTGAAAGAACGCCTATATCGGTTTGACTGTCGTAGCCAACCATTTTTGCATCATAGGTTTTGCCATCATTTGTTGTAACCTTAAACTCTGAAGCGTCTGCGATAACGTGAGCAGCAGTCATAATGTATGTTGTGCCGTTGCTCTCGCTCATTATAACGCCTGAGCCCTCGCCCGAAAGGACAGGCTCCGATGAATTTGAGTCCTGACCTGAGCCGAAGCTGTAAAAATAATCATAAGCTGTTTGATTGGAATATACAGAAATCAAAACGCAGGAATCAATCGACTTTTTAACAACACCTGCAACAGTAAGATTTCCGTTTTCGTCCTCGGTTGCAACATCATTGCCCTTATCGCTGATAACTGCATCGCCCTTATCGGTGGATTCCTGAGAGCTTTGCGAAGAATTGTCCTTGCTGTTGCTGTCAATATTTCCGCCGATAGCTGCCGCCATTCCGAAAATAGATACAACCACAACAACAATAGCAACTACGATAACCACCTTAAGCGATTTGTTTTTTGGCTTTTTGGGTGGCTTTGGCATAGGATTTACCGGTTGCTGATACATAGGCGGTGTGTAATATGTGCCTGTGCTTTTATTGTTGGTAGGTCTGTAATACTGCTGATTTTGCTGTTGACCGTAAACATTTTGCGGATTTTGCTGAGGCGGTGTTTGCCTCGGCGGAGCATAATGATACTCCCCGTTAGGCGAGCTGCCCGAGCTATTTACATTTTGATTGTTATTATATTCGTCCATAACAAATCTCCTTTAATTTGATTTAGGCAGGGTGAACACAAATTCTGCCTCCGACTTACTGTCAGACCTTGCAAAAATTCTGCCACCGTGCATTTCAACCATAGTTTTTACAATATATAAGCCAAGACCTGCACCCTTTGCATCAAGCGAACGCGATTTGTCCACCTTATAAAACCTTTCAAACACTCTTGAAAGCTCTGACGCATCGATGCCGTCACCGCTGTTCTTTATACTAACCTGAATACTGTCGCCAATGTCCGAAACGTTAATTTGAATATATCCGTTATCGTTTGTAAACTTAACCGCATTATCAAACAGGTTGTATATAACCTGATATATCATATCGGTGTCGGCAACAATGTGGTGAGGCTCTAAATCCTCAAGACCTCTGATTTCAATATTCTTCTTTTCTATTTTTTGCTCAAAGGTCAAAAGAATATGTATAATTTGGTCAGAAAGATTGTAAGACTTTGGTTTCATTTGGAAATCGCCCGACTCAATCTTGCTCATATTAAGCATTGCTACTACAAGACGGGACAGACGCCTAACCTCGTCAGACACAATCTTCAAATAATATTCTTCCTTGTCCTTGGGAATAGTGCCGTCAAGTATTCCGTCAATAAAGCCTGCAATAGATGTCATTGGAGTTTTAAGCTCGTGCGAAACATTGGCAACGAACGAACGCCTTGAGCTTTCAAGCTTGTCAAGTGCGTCTGCCATATCGTTAAAGGCATATCCCAAATCGGCAAGCTCATCATTGGTGTTAACGTTTACTCTGTATGAAAAATCACCCATAGCAAAGCGCTTTGCTGCGGCACTCATTTGCTGAAGCGGTGTTACCATACGCTTTGTAAGGCTCCAAATAAGTATGCTTGCAACGGCAAGGCACAGCACGCTGATAATAAGGAATGACCTGATTACAAGCGAAACAACACCCTGTGTGCCTGTCGGTGTTACGGCAAAAACCGAGCCTATAATTTTGTTATTATCGGATAAACTGTAAGCATCAAACGATGATTTTATTGCTGTACCTACAACATAATACGACTCGCCGTTTATTATAGCCTTACTGACAGAAGCCCCCTCGTACACTCGCTGAAGCTGCTTGTCACCGATTACAAAATGTTTGTGATTGTTGCACACCATATTGCCCGTAACAAAGCCCTTTAAGCCTATTTGATCCTTGCACATAATTACGCTGCCACCGGCATCGCAAACAAAAACATCCGCATCAATACAGCCTGACACCATAGACAAATTTTCGCATATTGCCTCTTTGTCAGACGAATACTGGCTGTTCATATTATTGACAATCATATTTTGCGATATTGTCTTTGCAAGAGTTTTTACATTTTCGCTCAAAAGGTCTGTCTTTTCGCTAAGCGAATAGGCATTTACTATCGTTATAAGCACCGAGCCCATAACAATAAGGGTTATGGAAAAAACCGCAACAAAAAGCAAATAATATTTTGTAAAAAGGTTTTGCCTTTTTCCTTTTTTTAATGCCATAGCAGTTTATTAATCCTTTGTTTCAAATTTGTAGCCTACGCCCCATACGGTCTTTAAGCACCATTTGTCAGATACGCCCTCAAGCTTTTCACGAAGTCTTTTAACATGAACATCAACCGTACGTGAATCACCGTAATAATCAAAGCCCCATACCTCGTCAAGAAGCTGATCTCTTGTATAAACTCTGTTAGGGTTTGAAGCAAAGTGATAAATAAGCTCAAGCTCTTTAGGCGGAGTGTCAACTGCAACACCCTTAACCTTCATTTCGTAATTTGTAATATTAATTTCAAGGTTGTCGTAAATTACGGTTTTCTTTTCGTTTTCGGTGCTTTCGCCCTCGCCGTTTGTTCTGCGCAAGACAGCCTTTACTCTCGCCATAACCTCCTTGGCGTCAAACGGCTTTACTACATAGTCGTCGGCACCGAGCTCAAGGCCGAGAACCTTATCAAAGGTTTCGCCCTTTGCAGTAAGCATAATGATTGGAGCAGAAGAAATCTTCCTGATTTCTCTGCATACCTGCCATCCGTCCTTTTTGGGAAGCATTATATCAAGAAGCACCAAATCCGGAGTTTTGTTTTGGAAGGTATCAACAGCCTCCTGTCCGTCATTTGCCGTGAACACCATATAGCCTTCGTTTTCAAGATAAAGCTTTAAGAGCTCACATATATTCAAATCGTCATCTACCACAAGAATTTTGTTTGCCATAATCTTTCTCCTTTCAATTATGTTTGTAGTTATAATAACAAACGATTTTGTTCACAATTTGTATTTTGAGTAAACAAAAAGTTAAAATTTTTAACATTTAATTAATTCATATTTATCAAATTTTTACCATTCTATGCCTCGTTTTTCACAGCCCTCAACATAATCGATAAACTGACGGGCACACCTCGGAGAGCGTCCTCCTCTTCTTCTTGCCCACTGCTCTGCACCAAACAGCAGCTTTTCGGTATCGCAGGCAAGTCCTCTGTCAAGAGCAATCTTTTCAACAATATCTTCAAAATCCTTTTTGTCGGGATTAATAAAGGTAACGGACAATCCGAATCTGTCGGACAGAGAAAGCTCCTCCTGTAATGTATCCGAACGGTTTACATCGTTTTCTCTGTCGGAAAAATTCTCTTTGATAAGGTGCCGTCTGTTAGATGTTGCATAAATAAGGGTGTTGCCCTGTCTGCCTGACAGAGAGCCCTCAAGCGCTGCCTTTAATTCTCCAAAGGAATCATCGTGATTGTCAAAGCTCAAATCGTCAATGAAAATAATAAACTTCATAGGGCTGCCGGCAATTCGCTCTCTGATCATAGTAAGGTCGTTAATATCGCCCTTTGATATTTCTATCATACGAAGGCCTTGATTTTTGTATTCATTAAGAATTGCATGAACGGTTGAGCTTTTGCCTGTGCCTCTGTCACCGTACAGCAAAACGTTGTTTGCCGGCAGGTCCGAAAGAAAAGCAACCGTATTATCAACAACCTTGCTTCGCTGGACCTCGTAGTTTTTCAAATCGGTTAAGCGAATCGGGTCAATAGCGGTTATCGGAACAAATTCCTCATTCCTCCAGGTGAATGCAACAAACTTTGCAAACATTCCGTATCCGTTTGTTTTGTGAAAGCTTTTAAGCTCCTCAATCTGCTCTGCCCAATTCTCCTTTAGAGGAAGCATCGCTCTGCCGTTGGAATTCCACATCGGCATTGTTTGCAGAATTTGAGAAATGTCGCTGTCCTCCTCTGCCCTGTAAATATCCTGTGCAGAAATCGATGCAATAGCCTCAAGCTTTTGCAAATCCGACTTAACACCATCAATTATTGCAGGGTCAAGCTCATCACATTTACCGGCGGCGGCAGCCTTTGTAAAAACATTATCATCGGTCAATATTAGCTTTGACACATAATGTCTAAAGGAATGATGCGAGGAAATCAAATTAAAAAATCTGCTTTGCTTGATAAGTACAGCCTCGCTGTCAAGCGAATTAAGCAAATCATAAAGAGCTCCTATTATCTCGTCCTGCTTAAAATCATATACGCAAAGCGACTCAATGTAATACCTGATTTTTACCGCCTTGTTCATTACATCACCTTCTATGCAATTATATAATTAATTACATTGTATATCATTTGTTCATAATTTACAAGAGCAATGTAAAAATATTTTTTGTGGTATGATGTCCGACAACATATTGACTTGTATGATGTTTTATGGTATTATCATAAAAAAGGAGTGAGAGCTATGGCAGACACGAACAAGCTATCGGATATTACCGCAGGCAAAATACGCTCTATGATAGAAAACGAGCACAGGTTTTCTGTGGGTGACAAGCTGCCTAACGAAAATGATTTTGCATCAGAGCTTGGCATAAGCAGGTCAACCCTCAGAGAAGCCATTAGGATTTTAACATTAAGCGGAGTGCTTGAAATCCGGAGAGGAAAAGGCACTTATGTTACGGCAAACACCACCATTGAGGGCACCGACCTCGGTGAAATAAGCAGCGGACTTGACGACCTGTTTGAAATGAGATTAATGTTTGAGCCGGACTGCGCATACTTTGCCGCACAGCGTGCAACAGACGAGGAAATCGCCATAATCTGCAAATACGGTGAGGCTGTTGAAGCAAAGATTAAATCAGGCGAGGACAGAACATACGAGGAGCAAAAATTTCACGAAAGCATTGCAAACGCAACTCACAATGCCTTCGTCAGTCAGTTTATGCCAATCATTTTTAACGCAATAAAAAAGGGCGTTCTTGTTATGCAAAAGGATGAAATTGTCAGCAAGGACAACCTAAACGACGACAGGCTGATTATGGACTTTTTGAAGGCTCGCAATGCAGAGGGTGCAAGGACGGCAATGAGGCTGCACATCCTTCATGCAATGGAGGGTTTGTAAAAAAATACAAAATACCTATTGACATAAGACATCATACGATATATAATGTGAATTAATCAATAAATATGTTGGTTGTATGACAAGATGTCTAACAACCGTACATACCAAAATATTTTTATTAACGGAGGAAAGAAATATGGCAGAAGCTAAAATCTTTTATGAATCAGATTGTAATTTGAGCATGCTCGACGGCAAGACAGTTGCTATCATCGGCTTTGGCTCACAGGGTCACGCACACGCACTCAACCTTCACGAGAGCGGCGTAAATGTTATCGTTGGTCTTTATGAGGGCTCAAAGTCATGGGCTCACGTAGAAAGCCTTGGTCTTAAGGTTATGACTACATCAGAGGCAGTTAAGGCTGCAGATGTTATTATGGTTCTTACTCCTGATGAGAAGCAGGCTGCTATCTACAAGAACGACATCGCTCCATATCTTACAGAGGGCAAGGCACTTGCATTTGCTCACGGCTTTAACATCCACTACAAGCAAATCGTTCCACCTGCAAACGTAGACGTATTTATGATTGCTCCAAAGGCTCCGGGTCACACAGTAAGATCAGAGTACAAGGAGGGCAAGGGTACTCCTTGCTTGGTTGCAGTATATCAGGATGCTACCGGTCACTGCCTTGATACAGCACTTGCTTACGGTGCAGGCATCGGCGGTGCAAGAGCTGCTATCCTTGAAACAACATTCAAGTGCGAAACAGAAACTGACCTCTTCGGTGAGCAAGCTGTTCTTTGCGGCGGTGTTACAGCTCTTATGAAGGCAGGCTTTGAAACACTTGTTGAAGCAGGCTATGACCCAAGAAATGCTTACTTCGAGTGCATCCACGAAATGAAGCTTATCGTTGACCTTATCTATTCAGGCGGTTTCTCAAAGATGAGATACTCAATCTCAAACACAGCAGAGTTTGGTGATTATGAGACAGGCAAGAGACTCATCACTGACGAAACAAAGAAGGAAATGAAGCAGATTCTTCGTGAAATTCAGGACGGTACATTCGCTTCCAAGTTCATCACAGAGGCTAACAACGGTTGGGCTCACTTCAAGGCTACAAGAGAGCTTGAGGCTTCTCATCAGCTTGAAGAGGTTGGACAGGGCATCAGAGCTATGTACAGCTGGTCAAAGGGCGAAGACAAGTACGCTGAAAAGTAATAAATTACCCCTAAATGATTTAACGGCACAGTATCTTTACTGTGCCGTTTAGCGTGTCGAAAAAGTTAAATTATAAATTTCGACACGCTGGTAGACTGTTGAGAAATGGAGCTGAATTTCGCATTCTTGCGAGTGGGAGCTGTACGATGGTACTGCCCCCGAGCAAAAGGCGAAAAACGCCAAAAACAGATTGAACTCGATGTTCAATCTGTTTTTATATCCCCTCAGTCACCTGCGGTGACAGCTCCCCTTTATTGCATAAAAGGGGCGCCAAATATATCTTCTTTTGGCGTGTTTCAGCCCACTTTATCGACAGTCTGACGGCACAGTCAATGGACTGTGCCGTTTTATAATTTGATGCAATAAAATAAGCTCTCTGCCTACATTCAGGAAGAGAGCTTTACTGTTATTCTATTCTGTTCTAAGTGCTTCGATAGGACTTAACTGTGCTGCCTTTCTTGCCGGATAAATACCGAAGAACAAGCCTACACCTGATGAGAACAGGAGTGCAAGAAGTATCAGCCAAATGCTTATCTTTGGCGTTATATCAATAATAGCACACGCGCCAAACGCACCGACGACGCCAAGGACGACGCCTATAAATCCGCCTATCAGGCAAAGGATTATCGATTCGGTTAGGAATTGCATTGTAATAACCCTTGTTTTTGCGCCGAGAGATTTACGAATACCTATTTCCCTTGTACGCTCTGTTACCGACACAAGCATAATGTTCATTACACCGATACCGCCAACAATAAGAGAAATTGCACCTACACCGGCAATGAAGATTGTAAGAACCTTCATAATAATATCCACAATTTCAATGTATGTTGCCATATTTTGAGCAGTATACATTCCGTTTTCATAATTACCGTGAACAGCCTTGAGATAGTTTACCGTTGCATTACCTACGGCGTCATAATCCTTGCCCTCCTCTGCAATTACAAAAACACTGGAGAGGTTGGCACTTGCACCTGTAATTTGAGTAAGAGTGGTACAAGGCATAAACAATGCAATAACAGGCTTGTCAGAGCCGTTTTGGAACATCTGTCCGATATTTCCGCCACCGCCGAGAGAGTTTGCCATTGCGTCAATATTTGCAACACCGCAAACCTTAATCTTCATAGATTTACCCGATGATGACACGGTTATGCTTTGACCTGTTGCATCCTCATATCCAAATACATTTCTCGCTGATTCAATACCCATAACAGCGCACGGAGCATTTGCAGCATATTCCTCGTCTGTAAAAAATCGTCCGTATTCACAGGTATTTGTCATTGCAAACTGAACATCACTGTTTACGCCAACCATCATTACGGTTGCCTCTGTTGCAGTTGCATCAATTGTAGCATTACCAAAGCCCATTAGCATTGGCGAGCAACGTTCAACACCCGACACCTTGGTTTTGATATTATCAACATCGTCAAGTGTAATATAGTCGTTATCAGTTGCCTGTGTTGCATCGACTGACACAAGCACCGCATTTGAGCCCATATCCTCAATAAGTCCAACGATATAGTCACGCACGCCGGTACCTGCACCGACTATCATAATAACAGAGGTGATACCGATAATAATTCCAAGCATGGTAAGAACGGAACGCAGCCAGTTTGCTTTTATACACTTTACAGCGATTTTTAAGCTTTCTGTAAAATTCACCTATATTACCTCTTATTTAATTTTATTTGTCACAACTCTTACCTTGAAGGTTTCTTCCTCATAATCGGTTTGAGGTGTAGCGACAATTTGCTGACCCACCGTCAAGCCTGATACAATCTCGTATGAGGTATCGGAGGTTGCGCCTGTTTGAATCTGTGTCTTTGTAACAGTTTCTTCCTCAGGGTCATAAACGTAAACGAATGTACCCTGCTTTTCAAGAACAATAGATTCAATAGGAACTGCCGGAACGTTGTTGAATGTACCTGTAACGATTTCTACATCGGCATCAAAGCCTACAATAATGTTTTCGTCAGGGTGGTCAACTATAATTTTACACTCAACACCTGCACCTGAATTTGTAAGTGATGACAAACCACTGATGCCTGCCATAGAGCCTACAGAATCAAGCATTGAAGTTTCAGAGCCTCCTGTTGCAGTTGGAGCAATAGATGCTACAAGACCGTCATATGTACCGTATGCAGTTTTAACGGTTGCGGTCATGCCCTCCTTAACCTTGTGAACATCATATTCACCAAGAGAAATTGTAACAACTCTTGTATTCATATTTTCAAGGGTTATACCTGTTTGAAGAGCAGTTGTCTGTGCACCGGAGGTAATATCACAGGTTGTAATA
The DNA here is from genome assembly GCF_945980375.1 of uncultured Eubacterium sp. Lineage (GTDB taxonomy): Bacteria > Bacillota > Clostridia > Oscillospirales > Acutalibacteraceae > Eubacterium_R. The sequence goes on from NZ_CAMFQO010000001.1 coordinate 59,907, forward strand.
ACGCCATTGAATTCTGCCTTCCAACCATCTGCAAGCTCGTCTCTTGCGTCCCTAACGGTTTCGTACGCATTTTTCGCAGCATTTGTTGCCTGTCTTTGAGCATTTACTGTTGAAGCAGACGCAGTAACGGTGTACACCTCTCTTTGAGCATAAAGAGCAGCAAGTTGAATTTGAGCAAATGCCTTGATGAATCCGTCCGACTCTGCAATGCCTTTGCCGACCTTTTTCCAATCAACAGACTTAACAGCGGCTTCTATCATCTGTACTGCCGCACCGCTGTCAATAAATTCTATCATACCCTGCTTGAACGCCTCGGTTACAGCCTTGCCGACAGCCTCCGCAATCTTATCTGCGCTGAGGTTGCCCACTGATATTTCGTACATAATTACATTGGCAACAATAGTAATCGTGTTTGTTAAAGAATCAACATCTTTTGCGATTTGGCTAAGGTCGTTTGCCAAGCCTGTTAAAAGAACTACGATTTGCTTTGAAGCTTCACCGAGATCCTTAAGTGAATCAAATACAGGTTGAAGCTGTTCAAGGGCTACCTCGAGCTTTGCCTCCGATTCATTAAAGCCTGCCTCGCGTTTTGCACCGCACACTGTACACGGTGTGTTCAACGCACTTGATTCAAAATTATGTACTTCCTTTAATACATAATGACACTTTGAACATTTATAGGTGTGCACACTGTTATCAAGCTTTTTAGGATTTTCATAAAGGTGTGATTCCTGAACCATTGCACCACACTTTTGGCAGGTTGCATAGTGATACGAAATACCGCTTTGACTATATGGTCCGCCGGGTACATGGTTGCATTTTTCTGTTACTGTGGTTGTGGTTGTAGTGGTTGTAAAAATGCCTCCCGAATTACTTGTTGTAGAGGTTGTGGTTGGAGCAGTTGTGGTTTGCTTCTTTGTGGTTTTTGTGGTGGAGGCCTTCTTTTTCTCTTCCTTTTCTATTTTCTTCAAGGTTTTTTCTGCCTTGGCTATACTTGAATTAATACTTTTAAGTTGCTTTGCCGCCTCTGCCTGATGTTGAACTGCCTCTTGATAAGAAGCATTGGAGCTTGTATATGCGGCATTGAGGCTTGCAACCTGCTGGTCAAGAGCACTTGTATCAAATGATGCAAGCAAATCTCCCTTCTTTACCTCATCGCCTACCTCGACATAAACCTTTTTTACCGTAGCAACAGAGCCGGGCTTGTATTCCTTTTTTACACCGGAGCTAACCTTACCTGTTGAAGAAACGGTTTGAACAATATTGTCGGTAGAAATGGTGTAAAGTGTTACATCAGTCCTCTTTCCCCTGCTTCCGATAACAATACCTGTTACGGCAATAGCTACTACGAGTATTACAGCAATTACTGCAGAAACAATTTTTTTGGTTTTACTCTTTTTTACAGTCGCCATAATCTAACCCCCCAAAATTAATTTGATACAAAAATGAGCGCACTGATACAGCTCATATTATTATTTCCAAATTAAGTATATTTCCATTTTGTATAATTGTCAATAACAAATTGTATTTTTTGTCAAAATTGATAAATTGTTCATAATTAGTTCAAGGCTTTCAAAGCTTTTTTGCCAATATCTTTTCTGTAATGAGCACCGTCAAACTTGATTTTTTCAACGCCTGCGTATGATTTTTCAAGTGCTTCCTGCAGGCTGTCGCCAAGAGCAGTAACACCCAACACTCTGCCGCCTGCGGTAACAAGCTTATCACCATCGAGCCTTGTGCCTGCGTGATATACGGTAACACCGTCAAGCTGACCTTCGGTTAAGCCTGTAATCTCTATCCCCTTTGGGTATGATTTTGGATAACCGCCCGAAGCCATAATAACGCATGAGCAGGCTCTGTCATCCCATTCGATATCCAAATCGGCAAGTGTTTCATCATTAATTGCCTCAAATATATCAACAATATCTGTCTTAAGTCTCGGAAGAACTACCTGTGTTTCAGGGTCACCGAAGCGACAGTTGTATTCAATTACCTTTGGACCCTTAGGAGTAATCATCAAGCCAAAATACAGGCAACCCTTAAAGGTTCTGCCCTCGCTGTTCATCGCCTCAATGGTAGGGACAAAAATCTTTTCCATACATTCCTCGGCAACAGCGTCTGTATAATACGGGTTTGGAGAAACCGTACCCATACCGCCTGTATTAAGTCCCTTATCACCGTCAAGAGCACGCTTATGGTCCATAGATGTAACCATAGGCTTTACGCACTTACCGTCGGTAAAGGCAAGAACGGAAACCTCCGGGCCTGTGAGAAATTCCTCAACAACAACATTGTTACCGGAGTCGCCGAAAATTTTATCCTCCATAATTTCCTTAACACCCGCAATAGCCTCGTCAAGCGTTTCGGGAATAATAACGCCCTTACCGAGAGCAAGACCGTCAGCCTTGATAACGGTAGGAAATTCATTCTTTTCCTTAATATAATCAATTACATCGGCAGGGTTGTTAAACACCTTGTATTCGGCAGTAGGGATATTATACTTTTCCATAAGATCCTTGGAAAACACCTTTGAGCCCTCAATAATTGCCGCATTTGCTCTCGGACCGAAGGTTGCAAAGCCTGCATCGTTGAGCGCATCTACCATACCGAGCACCAACGGGTCGTCAGGAGCAACCACAACAAAGTCTGCCTTGATTTCTCTTGCAAGATTTACAACGCCGTCGATATCCGTTGCACCTATATTAAAGCACTCTGCATCATATGAAATACCGCCGTTACCCGGACAGCATGCAATATAATCTACCTTTTCGGACTGCTTGATTTTCTTAATCAAAGCATGCTCTCTTCCGCCCGATCCTACTACCAATACTCTCATAACGTCCTCCGTATACGAATAATTAATTGTTCTTGTTTATAATTCTTGTTTCTTCCTCGCCTGTTGCAAGGTCAATATATCTTGTAAAAAGCGAAACCTTGTTGTCATCATTCAGATTTTCCCAAATCATAGAGGTGAATTCGTCAATACTCTCGTTGCCGATAGCAACAGGAGTGGGCTCACCCTCAAATGAAGGAATAGGATTGCCGTCGCACTTGTAGGTGTGAATAAAGTGGCCGAGCCCTGCCCTTGCGGGATATTCAAAGAAATATCTTACGCACTGCGGCTCACCGTTATTTGATTTGAGAATTGACATATTGTAATCGCCGTTTGCCGCAACCACACCGGAAATTCTCGGAGTGTAGTTTGGCTCATCAGGCTCAAATTCACGAGTTCTCAGTGCTTCAATATAAGTCTTGCCCTGTGCAAGAAAATCGTAAATTGTATCTGTTTGGTCGCCGTTTGTTACGATAGTTGTATCGTCAAGCTTTAGAACAGGGTTATAAATAATGAGGCTCGGGTCCTCCATTTTGCTTTCATCAAATGCCTTTGTTCGAATACCGCCCCTGTCATTAACCTCAAATATTCTGTTACGGGAATTAACCGAACGGCCCATAATAAAATATGCAATAACAGCTTTTTTGCCATCGGCAGTTTTACCCAAAACTATTCCGCGGCCGGGGTATGTATTTGTGTTAAGCTCGGTTGCTAAAGACTCTGTTTTCATATTACACCTCAAATAATCTCTGTTTTATTTCCGTTAATTTTTATTCTGCCCTCGCAAAACAGCGAAACGGCTTTTGGTAAAATTTCCCATTCTGCCTGACGCATAACACGGTATTGAAGGATGTCCTCATTATCGCCCTGCTCTACGGGAACGGCCTTTTGCAGAATAATAGCACCGCCGTCTGTGATTTCGTTTACAAAATGAGCAGTTGCACCCGTAACCTTTACACCGCTGTTAAGCACCGCAGTATGCACCCTTTTGCCGTAAAATCCGTCACCGCAAAACAAAGGGATAAGGCTCGGATGAATATTAATAATTCTGTTTTTATATTCGTTAATCAAATCCTCACCGAGGATTGACAAAAAGCCTGCAAGAACAATAAGGTCAATGTTTCTGCCCTCAAGTGCATCAAGCACTGCCCTGTCGTACTCTGCCTTACTGCCATAAGCCTTACGGCTGACAACGGTGCTTTCTATGCCCGCTTTTTTTGCTCTTTCAAGAGCATATGCTCCCTCGTTTGATGCAAGCACAAAGGTAATTTTTCCGTTTTTGATTTCGCCTCTGTCCTGCGCGTCAATAAGAGCCTGGAGGTTTGTTCCGCCACCGGAAACAAATACTGCTATATTTAGCATATTTCTACTCCCTTTTCGCCATCCTTAATTTCGCCGATAACTGTTGCCTGCTCGCCGTTTGCATTAAGAATTCTTACAGCCTCGTCAGCCTTGTCGGCATCAACTGCAAGCATAAGACCTGTACCCATATTAAAGGTGTTGTACATATCGTGCTCCGGAATATTGCCTGTTTTTTGGATAAGGTCAAAAATAGGAAGCTTGAAGCACTTGTCCTTTTCAATAACAGCAAGGGTGTTATCGTTGAGCATTCTCGGTACATTTTCGTAAAAGCCGCCGCCCGTAATGTGAGAGATAGCATTTACCCTAACGCTGTCCATAAGAGTGAGAAGAGGCTTAACATAAATTCTTGTAGGAGTAAGCAATGTCTCGCCGAGAGTTGTGCCAAGCTCATCATACTTAACGGCGATTGTCTGTGAATTAATATTAAAAACCTTACGGATAAGTGAAAAACCGTTTGAGTGAATGCCTGAAGAAGCGACACCGATAATTGCATCGCCTGCCTTAAGATGCTCGCCCGAAACAAGCTTGTCCTTCTCGCCTATACCTACTGTAAAGCCTGCAAGGTCATATTCCTCATCAGGCATCATACCCGGATGCTCTGCCGTTTCACCGCCGACAAGTGCACAGCCCGACTGAACACAGCCGTCCGCAACACCCTTGACGATTTGCTCAATCTTTTCAGGATAATTCTTGCCACAGGCAATGTAATCGAGGAAGAAAAGCGGCTTTGCACCTGAGCAGGCAACGTCGTTTACGCACATAGCAACACAGTCGATACCGATTGTGTCGTGCTTGTCCATAAGAAATGCAAGCTTAATTTTTGTGCCTACACCGTCTGTACCTGAAACAAGAACAGGATTTTTATATTCATTGGCAGGAATTTCGAACATTCCTCCGAAGCCGCCGATTCCGCCGAGAACACCTGCAATATTTGTTCTCTTTACGTGTGACTTAATGAGTTCTACCGATTTGTAGCCGGCTGTAACATCTACACCTGCTGCAGCATAGCTGTCGCTAAAGCTTTTTTCCATAACAATATCCTCCTAAACGGTTATATTTCCTTTAATTTTTCCTGAAGCGCCCTGTCCTTTTCCTCAACCTGCTTTGCCATATCCTTGCGCATTGCAACAAGCTTATCCATAAGCTCATCATCACCGACTGCCAAAATCTCCGCTGCGAGCAGAGCCGCATTTTTGGCAGCATTTACGCCGACTGTGGCAACAGGTATTCCGGGAGGCATCATAACGGTTGCAAGCATTGCATCCATACCGTCAAGCACCTTTGCAGAGCATGGGATGCCGATAACCGGAAGAGTTGTTGAAGCGGCCAAAACACCGCCGAGGTGAGCAGCCATACCCGCTGCTGCAATAATAACACCAAAGCCGTTATCTATTGCATTTTTTGAAAACTCGTGAGCAGCCTCGGGAGTACGGTGAGCAGACATAACTCTAACCTCTGTTTCTATTCCCAAATCCTTAAGCTGTTTTATGGCAGGGGTAACGATTGGCAAATCGCTGTCCGAGCCCATAATGATTGCAACCTTTTTCATAAAAATGTCCTTTCCGTATGTCGAATTTGGCTTACGACATATTTTTCCATATTAAATATTTATATTATAATATGTTCACCTTATTATTTCAAGTATTATATATTATAATATAAAAAATATTACGGAACATCAAAAATGCTCCGTAATACTATTAATGTATCAAAAATTATTTTTCTTCCTCTATATGCTCAAGCCCCATTGCAATTATCGTTCGCACATGCTCGTCGGCAAGAGAATAAAAAATCGACTTTCCCTCTCTCCTATTTTTTACAAGCTTGCTTTGCTTAAGTATCTTCAGCTGATGAGATATTGCCGATTGAGTCATATTTAGAGTTTCTGCAAGGTCGCAAACACAAACCTCTGCCTCAAACAGAACAAACAAAATCCTTATTCTTGTTGAATCGCCAAACACCTTAAAGAGCTCCGACAAATCGTACAGCTCTGTTTCGTCAGGCATATGAGCATTTACCTTTTCAAGCAGATTTTTATGTATGCAGGCTTCCTCACAGCACTCCGAAAGTCTGTCGTTTTTCTGCGTCATTATATCACTTCCGCATAAATGTATTATCTGTATTATACATAAAAAGCAAAGCAGAGTCAACAGCATCAATGTCTTGTGTCATCATCAAAGCACTCACAAAACCGTGCAGCAAACGCCGGCTCCTCATCTGCCGCATACAAATGGCTGATGTCGCCAAACTGCTGTGTACGGAATATTGCCGTGCCCTGCTCGCGTTCCTCTGTGATAAGTGTAGTTACAGATGTGGGCAGTGCTACAAAATTGTGCCACAGCACCATCGGAGAGCATCCGAAAATATGCGAAAGAATAACACATTCAACACCAAAATGGCAAAACAAAACTATCGTATCGTGGTTTGAATTAACAACCTCAAAATGATTGTTTTTATGTACATAGCCGTGCTTTTCAAGAAGCTTGTCAACTCCTTTGCAAACCTTTTTGTATCGTTTTTCAACATTTCCGCTTTGCATCAAATCGGTTTTCAGCCAAGCATTCGGTATGTAAAAATCAGGGTTATCGGTCCACTCTCGAGGCAGCTTATCCCATGCTCCCTTTAGCTTTCCGCCCTCCTTAACCTTGCCATCAAATTCCCTCGCCCACGTTAACGTCTTTGCCTTGCGGTCAAGCTTTTCAAGGGTTTTCGAAGCGGTGTCCTTTGCTCTGCCGAGCGGTGAGCAATAAAACTCCTTTACATCAAGCTTGATTAGCCTTTGTGACAAAAGCTCTGCCTCTCGCCAGCCCTTTTCGGTAAGAGAATCTATTGAATAATCAGGGTCGCCGTGACGCACAATAATAAACCTCAAAGCTCATCACCTCTTGGGGTGATTATATAACATTATTGAGTAATTGTAAATATCAAATTGCCCTACTGCTTCGCATTGAAAGCTTAATTCTGTCGGAAATCATTGCAATAAACTCACTGTTAGTCGGCTTACCTCTGTCGGACTGAATGGTATAGCCAAAGTATGATGAAAGCACATCAACATCGCCTCTGTCCCAAGCAACCTCAATAGCGTGACGAATTGCTCTTTCAACCCTTGATGATGTTGTTGAATACATCTTTGCTATTGTGGGATAAAGAAGCTTTGTAACCGACTCAAGCATTTCTCTGTCATTTATGCAAAGCTCAATCGCCGTACGCAGATACTGATAGCCCTTAATGTGAGCAGGAACTCCTATCTGTCGCATAATATCTGAAATTACAACATCCATATCTCTTGTAATAGTGCCTGATTTATTATCTCGCTTTATTCTCCACCTTGCAAGAGCCTCTACCCTCTTCGCAACAAGAGTCGGGCTGACAGGCTTGATAAAATAATAATCCGCTCCGGCATTGATAATTTGCTTTTCAAATTCCTCGCTGTCAATAGGTGAAAGCACAACAACAACCGGCTTTTGCGACACATTTTCGTTAATATGCTCAAGCACCTCAATGCCGTCAACTCCACTCATAAATATGTCCATAATTACAACATCAAAATGTTGCCCCTCGACAAGCTCCAAAACCCGTCTGCCATCTTTTTTGGCAAGGATTGATTCAAAGCCATACTGCTTTAATTCCTTTTGACACTCTACACCAAAGGACGCTGTATCGTCAGCAATCAAAACCTTCATTACATCATTCATTACATTTGCTCCTATCGTATTAAAGTTTTCTACAAGATGTGAATATTTTTCACATTCATTTTTCCAAATATTAGCATAAATGCAGATATAATGCAAGTATTTTTTGAAAATTAATGTGAAAATTTTTCACATTCGATTTCATTCGACAGTATGCAAAATAAAAGGACACCGTTTTTACTCAGTGTCCTCAGCGTGTTTCAGCCCACTTTATCAATAGCCTGATGCTTCTTCGTTTCTTATTTTTTCAACAATCTCCTTTTCCGTGTTTGCCGACCTTGCTTTTTTAAGATAGTACCTGTAATTCCGTACAACAAGGAAAATGCCGACGGCCAAAATCAACACCCCGATACCCATATTAATTTTCAAAATATCATTAAGGGTATCTGCAATAGCCATATTGTAAATATCAACATCGGTAAATCTTAAATAGCTTGTATATTTCATAAGCAAAGCAAACAACGGCAGAACCGTCAGCACTTCGCCGGATATAATAAGACTGATGCCTATATATTCATATTTTTTTCGTCTGCGGTATGAAATAAAATCAATGACAAATATTCCCGCAAAAAACGCGACAAACGACACAGCCATTGTTATTATTGGCTTGTTGGTATAGGCAATTGCAACAATGATGATGTACCTTGTGCTTTCGTCCCCGAGTGTGTTATTAAAAGCGTCTGCCGCAAGACAGGAATATTTATTCAGTTCATCGTCCGTTAGCTCAATTCCGCTTTTTGTGCAATAATCATCAAGGGCATTTCTGCAATACTTATACAGAAAATACGACTCCGAAAAATCGGTAGCGAAGCCCTTAACGGTATTATTTGCGGCAATATGCAGTACACTTTGCATATGCTTGTCCTTAAAGGCAGATGTAAACGCCTTTTTAGGCAAGCCTGTTTGCCGTGCAACATCACCCAAATCATTATATAATTCCTTTAACAGCTGACTGCTGTACTTTTCGTATCGAGCCTGAACAAAGCTGTTTGTTCTGAGCAGGCTCGTTGTGATTCCGACGGAAACAAACAGCACAACCGACACAGCCATCAGCACAGCAATAACATAGCAGATAATATCCGTTTTACGAACTCTATTAACCTTTGGTTTATTGTTCATATCCGTAATTACTCCTCAATTTGCTTTGCAATATAAAGTGTATAAATATACTCGTCACCGCCACCGAAATTTTTGTACGGGAGGCACATAATAAGAGAATTTTTCTTTTTATGCCGGGCTATTTCGTCATATTCCGACACGTATACTATATCTGCAATTCTGTACTTATAGCTTGGATTTTTATAAAACTCGATATTTACGGTATCACCAATCTCCGCCTTGTGAAGATTTCTAAACAATGCGTCGGTGTTTTTGCCCACAATAATCACGCACCCGTCATTCCAAGGCTCTGTTGAGGACGGAAGAAGCGATACACATTCGGTATTTTCCTTTTCGGAATCATAGGTTACGGCACAGCCAAGCGCAACATCCTCGGAGCTTATCCAGCCTACAAAGCGATTTAGAGTCAGTTCATCAAAGCTTTTATACTCCCTCAAATACAAGTCATAATCCTCCGGATTATACTTTGTAACAGCATGGGTTTTGTCAGTGCTGACAGGCATTGAAGCTATAATTTTAGGTACTGCGATTGTAGCCGCAACAATAAGAACAGCCAAAATCAATAGCGGTATTACCAAGGCTCTTTTGATATATGAACGCTTTAGCTTATTCATAGCAAACTCCAATCACAAATTTTTCAAAACAATTATACAATACCTTTGAAAAACAATCAAGTATAATAAAACAGCTCCCCTTTATTTACAAGGGGAGCCGAGTTTAACGACACTTTATTTTACTCTGCGTCGGGAGCATAGTAATCAACGAGCTTTGCAAGCTTGTTGTACTTTTCAATAGAATTCTCTGCAGCGATAGCGAAGAGCTCTTCTGCCTTGCCGGGGAACGATCTCTTAAGAGCAGAGTATCTTGTTTCACCCTCGATGAATTCTATATAGTTTGCAGACGGAGCCTTTGAATCCAAGCTGAACGGATTCTTGCCCTCTGCGATAAGAGCAGGATTGTAACGGAACAAGTTCCAATAGCCTGCTGCAACTGCCTTCTTCTGTTCCATCTGATTGAATGGCATCTTGATACCGTGGTTGATACAAGGAGCGTAGCAGATAACGATTGAAGGACCGTTGTATGCAGCTGCCTCCTGGAATGCCTTCAAGCACTGGTTAGCATTTGCACCCATAGCAACCTGTGCTACGTATACATAACCATAGGACATAGCGATTTGTGCCAAATCCTTCTTCTTAACTACCTTACCTGATGCAGCAAACTTTGCAACAGCACCTGTTGGAGTAGCCTTTGAAGCCTGTCCGCCTGTGTTTGAATAAACCTCTGTATCAAATACTACGATATTAACATCCTCGTGAGAAGCGATAACGTGGTCAAGACCGCCGAAGCCGATGTCGTATGCCCAACCGTCACCACCGAAGATGAACTGATATTTCTTTGCAGCATAATCTGCATCCTTGAGGAAGTCTGCGGCTGCATCTGCTGCTTCGCCTGTAAGGCTTGCTGACTTAAGTGCAGCGATAAGAGCCTTTGCATCAGCCTCATTCTTTTCTGCATCCTCGTAGGTTGCAAGCCAAGCATCAGCCTCGGCAATACCTGCCTTTGAAAGAATTTCTGCATCGGCAGCAAGTCTTTCTCTGATCTGCTTTTGAGCAAGGTACATACCGTAGCCGAACTCTGCATTATCCTCAAACAATGAGTTAGACCAAGCAGGACCGTGACCGTTCTTGTCTACTGTATATGGAGTAGAAGGTGCAGAACCGCCCCAGATTGATGAACAGCCTGTTGCGTTTGCAATGTACATCTTGTCACCGTAAAGCTGGGTAACAAGCTTTGCATAAGGTGTTTCACCACAGCCTGCACAAGCACCTGAGAACTCAAGATACGGCTTCTTGAACTGAACGCCGATAGTATTAGGAGTGAGAACCTCAGGCTTAACAGGGGTGTCAACAAGAGCATCAAATGACTTTTGAACACCAAGCTGTGAAGCGATTGGCTTCATTGTAAGTGACTTTGTAGGACAAACATTTGCACAAGAGCCACAGCCTGTACAGTCAAGAACTGATACGATAAGAGCATACTGATAATCAGTTCTCTTATGCTTAATCATAGTTGTTCCTTCAGGAGCAGCCTTTGCCTCATCCTCTGTCATAACGATAGGTCTGATAACTGCGTGAGGACAAACCATTGAGCAAAGGTTACACTGTGCACACCTTTCAGGGTTCCATTCAGGAACAGAGATAGCAATACCTCTCTTTTCAAATGCAGCAGAGCCCTGTGGATATACACCGTCTGCAGAATCAACAAATGCAGAAACAGGAAGATCGTCACCGTGAAGTCTGCCGACAGGATCAAGAATTTCCCTAACAAACTTCTTCATTTCAGGTCTGTCTGTGTCAACATTAAGCTTTCTTTCTTCATCAACAGCATCCTTCCATGAAGCAGGAACGTCAATCTTAACAACCTCCTTTGAGCCTCTGTCGATACCGTTGCAGTTTGCATTTACAATAGCCTCGCCCTTCTTTGAGAACTTTGCAACAACCTTTTCCTTCATATATCCGATTGCTTCATCAACAGGAAGAATTCCGCTGATTGTGAAGAATGCAGACTGAAGAATTGTAGAAGCTCTACCCGGAAGTCCAACCTCTTCTGCAATCTTGATACCGTTGATTGTGTAAAGGTTGATATTGTTTTCTGCAATATATCTCTTCATAGATGCAGGAAGCTGAGCATCAAGCTCCTCAGGTGACCAAATGCAGTTGAGAAGGAATGTACCGCCCGGCAAAAGATCCTGTACCATATCGTACTTTGTAACATATGAAGGATTATGGCAGGCAACAAAGTTAGCCTTATTAATCAAGTATGTTGATGTAATCGGTGAAGAACCGAAACGAAGGTGAGATACTGTGATACCGCCTGATTTCTTACTGTCGTAGAAGAAATAACCCTGTGCGTACATATCTGTATGGTCACCGATAATTTTGATAGAATCCTTATTAGCACCAACTGTACCGTCAGAGCCGAGACCCCAGAACTTACATGATGTAGTGCCGGCAGGAGTGGTATCCGGTGTTTCTGTAACAGGCAATGAAAGGTTTGTTACGTCATCCTCGATAGAAAGAACAAATGTCTTCTTTGGCTCAGGAGCTATCATATTAGCATAAACAGCGATAATGTGAGCAGGAAGAGTATCCTTTGAACCAAGACCGTAACGACCGCCGTATACAGGAACTGCATCAAACTTTGAGCCCTTAAGAGCAGCAACAACGTCAAGATACAAAGGCTCACCGAGAGCACCCGGCTCCTTTGTTCTGTCGATAACGGAAATGCTCTTAACGGTTTCAGGCAACGCGCCGATAAGGTGCTTAACAGAGAACGGTCTGTAAAGGTGAACGGAAATCATACCCACCTTTTCGCCTCTTGCGTTGAGGTAGTCAACTGTTTCCTTAATAGTGTCGCAAACAGAGCCCATTGCGATAAGTACACGCTCTGCATCCTCGGCACCGTAATAATTAAAGAGCTGATAGTTTGTGCCGATTTTTTCGTTTACCTTGTTCATATATGCCTCTGTTGCGGCAACAGCGTCGGCATAGTATTTGTTACAAGCCTCTCTGTGTTGGAAGAAAATATCGGAATTTTCTGCCGAACCGCGAAGAACAGGGCGTTCAGGATTCAAGGCTCTTGCTCTGAAATCTGCAACATCCTGCATATCAAGCATATCTCTGAGATCCTCATAATCCCAAATTTCAATCTTTTGTACCTCGTGTGATGTACGGAAGCCATCAAAGAAGTGCAAAAACGGAACACGGCACTTGAGTGTTGAAAGGTGAGCAACTGCACCGAGGTCCATAACCTCCTGAACATTTGCAGAGCAAAGCATTGCATAACCTGTCTGACGGCAAGCCATAACGTCTGAATGGTCACCGAAAATGTTAAGTGCGTGAGTTGATACGCAACGAGCAGAAACGTGAATTACGCTTGGAATAAGCTCACCTGCGATTTTGTACATATTGGGGATCATAAGAAGAAGACCCTGTGACGCTGTATAGGTTGTGGTTAAAGCACCTGCTGAAAGTGAGCCGTGTACCGCACCGGCAGCACCTGCCTCTGATTCAAGCTCTGCAACCTTTACAGTTTGACCGAATAGGTTTTTCACACCTCTTGCAGCCATTGCATCTGTTTCCTCAGCCATTGGTGAAGAAGGTGTAATAGGATAGATACCTGCAACCTCTGTGAACGCATAGCTCACGTGAGCAGCTGCACTGTTACCATCCATGGTTTTTTTAGCTCTTGCCATTGGAAATTCCCTCCATATAAAAAATTATATAATAGCAATTTGGGCATAGTTTACCCAAGTTATCTATATGATTATAACACTCATACTTTTCAAATTCAACACATATATTAAAAATTTATATTATATTTATTTAATTAGTTATCTTTTGCTTTCAGTCTTTGCTTAAATTCATTATCAATATCGTCAAGTGTTTTTTTTGATGTGAGTCCAAGCTCAACGGTAACAACACTGTCGTCATCAAGATATAGAATAACACGCGAATATCTGTCAACAAAATTCTTTTTTAGGCTCGCCTTGGTATCTCTGACGGCTTCAACCCTGCTAATGCGAGAATACTCAAACACGTTATTATCATCAACACCTGTAAACTCTACCCGATCATCACCAAAGCAAACACCTGTTTTGATTATCTCTTTAATCATAAGCACAACGATAGCTACCGCAACAAGCTCTACAAAAAGATACACGGCGGTTTTCCAATCGGGGTTCTGTATTATTTTGGTTACGGAATAATATCCGTTAAATGCAACTGCTATCAGCATTGCAAGGGTAACACCTGCCGTAATCGGCGACAGGCACCTAACAAACTTATTTTTCATCAGTAAACTCTTTTCGCAAATTTTTCTGCAATATTGCAGGATTTTGACACAAATTCTCTGCCGTTAAGATATTCCAATGCACCGGCATCGGTTGTAAAATTGAACCTCAGCTTATATGAATAAAGCTCCTGCTTAAGCCTGCCGTGCTTTGAACCGTATTTGCCGTCATTAACAAGCGGATGACCGATTGAAGCAAGGTGTGCCCTTATTTGATGTGTTCTGCCGGTCAACAGTTCAATTTCCACAAGCGATACATTATCGTAGCTGTCAAGCACTGTATACTTGGTTTTTACAAGCTTACTGCCGTCTGTTTGTGACTTAACAACACGTACCATATTTTTCTTGGTATCCTTAATCAAGTATCCCGTCAGCAAATCGCTTTTTTTATCAAAAAACCCTTCGGCAACGGTGATATAAATCTTGTCAATCTCTCTGTCCTTAATCTTTTGATTGAGGATTTTCAACGCCTGATAATTCTTTGCACCTATAACAATACCGCCGGTATTTCTGTCTATTCTGTTTGCAAGCGACGGAGTAAAGCTGTTTTCCTCATCCGGATTATACTCGCCCTTTTCGTACAGGTAGCGTTTCATAGAAGCAACAAGGGTATTTACATACTCCCTGCCGTCCGGATGGCATAGCTCCCCCTGTCTTTTATCCATAAGAATGATGTTTTCGTCCTCATATATAACAGACAAATTCTTTGGTGCAGACAAAAAATCATAATGTGTTTTTTTCTCTGAAAGCACATCGTCAGGCAGGTACAAGTCAACAACATCATTTTCATTCAGCACCTGCTCCGGTGCACAACGCTTACGGTTGACCTTAATATTCTTTTTTCTGATTTGCTTAAACATCATCGACTTTGGCAGAGTATCAAAATGCTTTTGCAAAAATTTATCAAGCCTTTGCCCTGCGTCGTTAGAATTAATGGTTACACTTTTCATACAAGGATTATATTATATTTGAAGCCCATAGTCAAATGTACAATCAAAAAATGTGCCGTAATGAAAGCAATCATCACGACACATAATTGTTTATTTATTGAATTATGCCATAAAGCTGCGGATAACAGCCTCACAATCCTTTTCGTCCATAATCTTAGGAACAGGATAAAGCGGATTACCCTCCTTAAGCGCACGCTTAACGAGAATAGGCATATCCTCCTCCTTAATCATATCGAACTTATCAGGGATATTCATAGCGGCGTTCATTCTGCGGATTTCGGCAATAAATGCCTTGCCCTTTTCTTCAACAGACATAGATGCATCCGTGATACCGATAATGTCGGCAAGCTTTGCAAGCTGAGGATATGCAGCATCTGCGTAGAAATCAAGAACATAAGGCAGGATTACGGCATTTGCCAAGCCGTGAGGTGTGCCGTACAATCCGCCGAGGTTATGTGCAATAGCATGAACATAGCCTACATAAGCATGGGTAAAGGCACGACCTGCATAATAAGAGCCCTTAAGCATATTGCCTCTTGCCTCAAGGTCCTTGCCGTTTGTGTAAGCCTTTTCAAGATTTTCATGAATAAGCTTAGCAGCAATTTCGGCCTCTCTGATAGTATCCTTTGTGTTGCTGTGGCCGATATAAGCCTCAACAGCATGAGTCATAGCATCCATACCTGTTGTCGAAGTGATGTGTGGTGGCAGACCTACGGTAAGTTCCGGGTCAAGCACAGCATACTTAGGACGAATACAAGTATCGTTGATTGCATTCTTCTCATGAGTTTCGGGATCGGTTACAACAGCAGCAACTGTTGTTTCTGAGCCTGTACCTGCAGTAGTCGGTACTGCAAAAAATGGTGGTAGCTTTTTATGTACCTTAAGCTGTCCGCGCATATCTCTTACCGACTGATTAGGCTTTACAACTCTTGCGCCGGCAGCCTTTGCGCAGTCCATAGGAGAACCGCCGCCGAATGCAATAATACCCTGACAGCCGTTTTGGATATACATATCCTTACATTCTTCAATGTTTGGAATAGTAGGATTTGGCTGAACACCGTCATAAACAACGTATTCTATGCCAACCTCATCAAGCTTGGCAAACATAGGGTCAAGCAGATGAAGCCCCATAAGACCCTTATCTGTTACAACAAGAACCTTATTAATGCCCTTGCCCTTGATGAATTCAGGCAATTTCAAAATAGAACCTGCAGCCTCAAGAAGCTCCGGCTCGGACCAATCCATAAAGCACATTGCAACCTTAAAAACATTTTGGTAAATTCTGTACCAAATTTTTTTCAAAGTCCAGAGCATTCCATTACCTCCTTATAAAAATTTACAAATATATTTTACAAAATATTAAAACAAATTGCAATAGCAAATGCTAAAAATATCCAACATACTTTTATTCTATTTCTATACCTCTGCGTTTTCGCTGTTCGGCAAGCTCTTGCTCCATCTTAACCTTTGCCTTACCGCTGATTTTATAGAAGAACATAGGAATAGCACAAAGAAGCAGGCTGACACCCGGGACGATTGAAACAAGCGAGAACATTGCAAAGCGCTGATTAAGTGCCAAATCCGTTGCAGCCATTATGACATCGTTTGACAGCATTTTTTCAGGCTGAATGCCGATAATCATATACATAACAACTATTCCCGATGTTGCAAAGGCATTGCCAAGCTTATTTACAAAGCCCTGGCACGCAGAGCCAAGTGCATTATCTCTAAAGCCTGTTTTAAGCTCCATATAATCAAGGCAGTCGCCTATCATTGCGTAGCTGATAACGTTAAGCACACCGAGCGGAATACATGACACAAGAATAAACGGTATGCAAACATACAAATTCATTGTAAACCAACCGATAAGGGTTGTGCCGATGCTTGCAACAAAGCCTGCAAGACAGGTTGTTATTACAATCTTTTTGTAATCAAAATGCTTCATAAGCACCGGCATAAACAGCATAGCGCCGAACATACCGACAATTGCACACACCTGAAAGATTGTTTTTACGCTCGAAACGCTTGCCTCAATAGCAGCCACACGTTCAACCTCATTTAACGTACTTAAATCCGGACCGATGTAAAATGAATATCTTGCAACGTGAACAGCGGCAGCCTGAACCATATAACGACCTGACGACAAAACACCCATAAGTATTACAAGCATCAGGGGCTTGCACTTAAAGATTCTTGAAAGCCTTGACGGTTCTCCCTTACCAGGCTTTACATCGGGAATTACCACTCTTTCTTTAACGTAAAAATACGACCTTGCGTAAAGAGCCAAGCCAATCACAACTGTAATAATGGCCATAATAAGATATTTTTTCTTGTTGTATTCAAGGCCGTCCGACGCACCCAAAATTCGTGGCAGTATCAAGCCGATAGCAAGGAAAAGCACCTCGGGCACCGCAGAGCCTACACCGTTAAACGTTCTGCCCATTGATATTGTTGAGCTTCGCTCCGCTGCGTTTGGTGTCATAACATTAGGCAGGCTCCAAAACGGGACATCTGCCATTGTGTAAATCATACCCCACAAAACATATACAATAGCAGAATATACTGCAAGCTCTGTTTTTGAAAGGTTGGGGCTTAAATACATAAGGATTGTAAGAACACCGATAGGAATTGATGCAAACAAAATGTAAGGCTTCATTTTGCCCCACTTTGTTGTGCGACGGTCAACAATAACACCCATAAGCGGGTCGTTAATTGCATCCCACACCCTTGCAAGAAGCATAAGCAACAGCACAAACATCGGTGCAAGCTGAAGAACATTAAGATAATAGTCGCTGATATAGCTTGACATCATAGCATAAATCATACCTTGGCCAAGAGCGCCTATGCTAAAGGCAAGCTTTTCTTTTTTTGGAATATAATTCTGTTCCATAATTTTTCCCCTTTTTCAGACAATAAACGTCCTATATTAGTAAGATAACATAAATATGTGGTATAAGTCAAACTATTATGCTATAATATTTACATAAAACAAAGGTTGGTGAAAAAATGAAAACCAAAATCATTGTGTCTGCCTGCCTGCTTGGCGAAAACTGCAAGTACAACGGCGGCAACAACAAATGCGATGACGTTATCGCGTTGGCAGAAAAATTTGAGATTATTCCCGTTTGTCCTGAATGCTTTGGCGGATTACCTATTCCGAGAGTACCGAGCGAAATCAAAGACGGCAGGGTGTATTCAAAAACAGGTGAAGATTTAACAGAGGCGTTTTTATCCGGTGCAGAGCAAACACTGTACATAGCCAAGGAAGCAAATGCTCCCTGCGCCGTGCTCAAGGAAAATTCGCCGTCCTGCGGATTCGGTAAAATATACGACGGAACCTTCAGCGGCAACAAAATCGACGGAAACGGAATAACCGCACAGCTGTTATACGACAACGAAATTCAGATTTTCGGTGAAAGTCAGGTAAAAAGATTAATCAATTTATATGAATGAGGTATTTGATGTGAAAAAGCTAATTACATTATTAATTTGTGTGAGTGTATTAAGCAGTATAGTTGTTCTTTCTGCCTGCTCAAAGCAAGCAGATACAACACAGACAGAGCAATCAACTGCCGTTCAGGTTCCCACCGACGAAGCAAAAATAAAAAACGCAGATGCCGTTTCATACATCGAAAGCTATTCCAACAAGGATCTTGGTCTGTCTGACGATGACAGAGCAAGGTGCAGCTTTATGGTGGCATCTGACGGAGAGGACATTAACGGCAAAAAATACGTTAAGGTTATTGCGGCAATAAAGCACGAGCATAAGGACGGCAACGGTAAATCAACCTTTACACTTGAAACAAAGGGTGAATATTTTATTAGCTTTGATTCAAGCGAGGTATTAAAAAAGAACGGCAACTCATACACAAAGCTGCCGCTTCAAACCTCAACAACGAAAGGGAATGATTAGGGATAAAAAAATAGATTTTGAGCCGGACAAGACCTACAGAAAATAAAAACAATAATAACAAATAATACCTGCTTTATTTTGTGAAAGCAGGTATTATTTTATTGCGTATTTTGTACTTATTCTTTCTATTTTTGTTATAAAAGGCATACCGAACAAAAACAGAAACACTGCCGTTGACACGCCGAAAACAAGATTGAACACGGCACCTGACGCATAAACCGACAAGGCGCCCTTTAGAGTAATGTTATTTCCGTAAACGGACAACACCGTTGACATATCAACTATAATTCCGTAAACAAACGAGGCAAGGAAGAATCCCACAACACTAAGCGTGTATCTGTTAACCTTAAGGCGTTGAAACACAAGTCCCGCAAGCAATCCGACAGTTCCCAATGCCACCATTTGAAACGGAGTCCAAATGCCCTGTCCAAAAATAAAATTTGACACAAAGGCGGAAAAAGCACCGATAATATATCCCCTTTGACTACCAAGACATACTGCAGAAGCAATAACAATTGCCGCAATTGGCTTAACCTGCGGAATCAGGTAAAATGCTGCTCTGCCCACAACCGCCAACGCAATCAGGGTAGCGGTTAAGGTTAAATCCCTTGCGGTTAGGCTTTTTGCCTCAAAAACTGCAAAAAGCGGAAGCATAGAGAGAACCAAAACAACTATTGATGAAATGTAATAATTGATGCTCTTTGCAAACAAGGTCTGCCAAATCAAAACAAACACAAGACTGCCGAGTACCGTAAAAAGCATTAACGCCTTTTTCATAGCACCCCACCGTCCCTTAAATCAATTTCGCCGGCATAGCCGTCAGCTAAACCGTTTGTGATTTTTGACACGCAGGTGGTGTAAAAGCTGAGCGATGAGAAAAACTCTCTCCTTGGCTTGGTTGTTACGATTTCGCCGTTAGACAAAAACGAAATGTAATCTCCGTACTCCCCTGCAAAATCTATATCATGAGTGGCAATAACAACGGTTTTTCCTAATGTGCAAAGCTCCTTTAATATCTGCGCCAGCTTTTCCTTGAGCTCGCTGTCAAGAGCCTTGGTAGGCTCGTCCAAAAGAATAATATCTGCCCCTATTTCAAGCACCTTGGCAAGTGCAAGACGCTGTGCCTGTCCGCCCGAAATATCATACGGGTGCTGTTCCTTTATGTCATCAATTTGCAAAAACTCCGTAATCTTTCCAAATGTTACCTCATCGGCACATTTATCTTTTGTAAACAAATCGAACGGGTTTTGGCAAAGCATAGCAACACGCCTGTCGCTCTTAATTTTACCGTGATGAGCCTTAAGAACTCCGCTAGCAACCTTAAGCAGAGTGGATTTACCGCTTGAATTTGCTCCGAGAATTACATTAACCCTTCCTTTATAAATGTCAAGGCTAAGGCGTTTGAGAACATCCTGATTTTTTTCATATGCAAACGATATATTTTTAATTCTCATATCGCAGGCTGTTTCATCAGGTATTGATGAAAGTGAGTTTAAGCCTTTGGCTTTTAATATTTTTCTGCACCCCGCAACAGTGTCCACACCGTCAAAAAGTCGCATAAATGCCGGCACAAAGCCTAATACCGAGCTATTACTCTGCCTTAAAAATTCAACTGCCTGCAAGGGCGCAAGCTTGGCAAGAACCTGTCCGTTATCAATAATCAAAATGCTGTCTGCATAAGGAAAAAGCTCCCCGGTCAAATGCTCCGAAATAACAACGGTTGTGCCGAAATCACGATGCAGACGCTTTATTACAGTTAAAAATCGTTGAGCAGAAACCGGGTCAAGCTGACAGGTTGGCTCATCGAGCACCAAAATATCCGGCTTCATTATCATAACGCCTGCAAGATTAAGTATCTGCTTTTCCCCTCCCGAAAGAGTTGAAATTTCGGCATCAAGCTTTTGAGACAGATTAAAATAGCTTGCAATTTCGGATACCGACAGTTCAATTTCATCCCTGCCGAAGCCCATATTTGTAAGCCCAAACGACAGCTCACTGCGCACTCTGTCCGTTACAATGTTTTCCTCTGTGTTTTGCGCAACGTAGCCAACCCTGCCGTTAATTTGCACCGTACCGCTGATGTCACCCACAGGTGCAATTTCCTTTTTCATAAGCTTCAGCAGGGTGGACTTGCCGGCACCCGACTTGCCGATAACAAGACAAAGCTCTCCCTCGTCAACGGAAAAGCTAACATCATTCAAAACAGGAGACTCACTGTTAGGATATGAAAAATTCAGTTTTTTGCATATGATATTTTCCATAATATCTCCTCCGTCAAATCAACTGCAACAGGCAACAGGCTTAAAAAGCAAAAAACCGCAAACGCCGTATAATCAAAGCTTTTTGAATAAATTGTCGGTTCAAAAATAAATGTTATTCTGTCGGTAATTTTTGCAAACGCAACACAGGCTATCGCAAGCACGCTGACTGCAATAAGAACCAAATCGGCAGGCGTAATTTTATATCTGTTATATCGCACCGCCTTGGGATTATATTCTCTTGCGGTCATTGAGTCTGCCGTTATGATACTGCTTTCAAGGCTATATGAAACAAGTGCGGACAGATTATTTATTGCAGTTTTTATTCTGCTATCCCGCCTATGTCCGCCGTTTAGTCCAAGCTGTGCGTCCTCTATTTCCTTAAGCTTTCTTGAAAACCTTGGAATAAAGCCGAGCACCATAGAAAAAAGAAGTGCGGTTTTGGGTGCAAATCTAAAAACATAAATCACCTTTTCGCTATCCGTTGTTCTGCTGAAAGCACCAAACCACAAAATCATTGTAGCCAAAGTAAAACCTTGATTTACACCGTAAAAAAGTGCCTCAAGCGTAAACTCGGTATTGCCTATAACAAAAAGAACATCCTCTCCGTAATGGGCAAAAAGCATATTGAATATACTTACAACAAGCACGACTGCTATTGTAAGCTTTAACGATGACAAAGTCTGCCTGCCCCTGCATTTTATTTCATACATTAGAACACCTAAAAATGAAACAGCAACAAAAAAAGGATTATATACGGACACAACAAGTGCAAACATTCCGATAAAATACAAAAAGTGAAATATCGGGTGCAATTTGCTGAATCTGTCCATATATAGTCCTTTCCGATAGAATTAATTACTTTATTCTTACTTCCTCTTTTGTTTGATATCTGTATCCGTAGTTGTCCAAAATGTGCATTTTGTTTAGTGCTACGGTTGTGCCCTTGCCTACACAAAGATTGGGCATAGGATAAACCTCAACATCAAGGCCTAATTCCTTTTTCAGCATCTCATCCATACCGTAAAGCTCTGATGAGCCGCCCGTCAAAATAACATGAGATACGGTAATATCGGCAACAAGCTGCGGCGAGGTGCGTTCAAACATAATCTGTGCCGCCGCCGCAATTTCACGAAGCAAAGGATGCAGGCACTCATATATTTCGTCCGACGTAACCTCAACAGTTCGAGGCAGTGATGTTACAGAGCTTCTGCCGTTTACCACCATTGTAATCGGTGTTTCTCTGGGAATTGCACCGCCGATTTGCTTTTTAACCTCCTCGGCTGTTCTGACGCCGACTAAAAGAGAGTGCTTTTCCTTTAGATACCTTACAATTTCCTCATCAAATGCATTGCCGGCAACCTTAACCGTTTCGCACTGACTCATTGAACCCTGACTGACAACAGCCATATCGGTTGTGCCGCCGCCGATATTGATAACAAATGCACCGTTTGGCTGTAACGGATCAATCCCTGCGCCGAAGGCGGCACACAGGGGCTCCTCAACCAAGCACACCGACCTTGCACCTGCCGAAATCAAAACAGAAATAATTGTTCTTTTTTCTACATCCGTTGCAAGTGCAGGAACAGAGGCAACTACCCTTGGCTTAAAAATACTTTTTTTAATTACTCTGCCTATAAAGTATTTTATCATCTGTGCAGTCATATTATATGAGCTGATAGCACCGTTGCGAAGTGGCTGCAAAACCGTAATGCCGTTTGGCTCTCTACCCTCAAGATGATATGCACGTCTGCCTGCGTATAAAATTTTTTCTGTTTCGGTATCATATGCAACGTAGCTTGGCTCGTTAATAACCACACCCTTGCCGGGCACGGTGATTACCACATTGCTTGTACCCATATCTATTCCAAGGTCATAACCAAACATTTTTACCACCTAATAAATTACTGCTTTTACTGAATATCTATTGTACAATAGCGCACCTAAAAAGTCAACAAATCATCATTGTCATCATTTTCAATAAAATATTTAAGTGCACTGTACCGTCTTGATTTTTTGTCGTTATTAACCATTTGCTGTATGCCCTGCTCGTTGCCCACAAGAACAAGAAGACTTTTTGCCCTTGTAAGCGCAGTATAAAAGAGATTTCTGTATGCAAGTCTTTCGGGCACGGCAAGCACGGGCATAACCACGGCGGCAAACTCACTGCCCTGTGATTTATGTACAGTCATAGCATAGGCAAGCTCAAGCTCCTTAACATTTTCTATACTGTACATTGCCTCCTTATCGTCAAACCTAACATTGATAACGTCATTCGCCTTATCAATTCTTGTAAGAACGCCTATGTCACCGTTGAATACACCCGTGCCGTTTTCGCCTATCTTAAACCACGGCACATCATAGTTATTCTTGATTTGCATAACTCTGTCACCCTCGCGCAGAGTGTAGCCCTTATAGCGAATTTCGTGCTTTTCATTTGACGGAGGATTAAGTGCCTCTTGCAATATGGCATTAATATTTTGGGTGCCAACCTCTCCCTTTCTGCTTGGGCAAAGCACCTGAATGTCGTTCATAGGGTCAAGCCCGTATCCTGCGGGGAGGCGTTTTGTTACAAGGTCAAGTATCTTGCGCGGAGCAAGGTATCTTGAGTTTTCCCTAAGTAAAAAGAAATCACTTTCCGCCGAATTGTCAAATTCAGGCATTTCGCCCTTAACAACACGGTGTGCATTAGTAATTATTCTGCTTTTCATTGCCTGACGAAAAACCTTGTCAAGCACAACAACAGGGATTACTCCGCTGTCTATCATATCTCTTAAAACATTGCCTGCGCCCACGGGCGGAAGCTGATCCTGATCGCCTACCATAATCAGCCTGCAATGAAGCGGTAGGGCATCAAGCAGTGCCGCAAACAAGGTGACATCCACCATAGACAGCTCATCAACAATAACTGCATCGCAATCAAGCGGATTTTTAAGGTTATGTACAAAGCTTTGACTTGCATCGTTTTCCTTAAATTCAACCTCAAGCAAGCGATGAATTGTGCTTGCCTCGTAGCCGGTCAGCTCCTCCATACGCTGTGCTGCTCTACCCGTCGGAGCGGCAAGGCAAACCTTTAATCCACGATTTTTCATCAGCTGAATTATACCCTTTACGGTTGTAGTTTTACCTGTACCCGGTCCGCCTGTAAGAATGAGCATACCCTTCGAAACAGCGTATTCAATAGCCTCTCTCTGCTTGTCGTCAAAGGTTATTGCACTGCTCTTTTCAAAGGCATAAATCTCACTCTGATGAATTTTGTTTTCGGCAGGCGGATATTCAACCATTATCCTAAAGCGGTCGGCAATTCCTCGCTCTGCGTGATATATTTCGGGCAGGAACAAAAAATCTCTGCCGTTTATCTTTCGCTGAACTACTGCCCTTTGCTCAATAGCATTATCAATAGCAATTTCAACATTATCATCGTCACAACCAAGAAGCTGTGAAGCAGGCTTTATCATCTTTTCACGCGGAATACAGGTATGTCCGTTGCCCAAATTGTGATGCAAAACATAGCACACACCGGCAATGGCTCTGTATTCAAACGGAGGCTTTTCGGTTAAATTATCTGCTATCTCCTCCGCCTTGTCAAAGGTTATTCCCGTTTGAGCACCGATAAGCGAATACGGATTTGCGCACAAAACATCAAGCGCATCGTCCTTTAGCAGATTATAGGTTTTGATAGCCTCGCTTTGAGACAGACCGAGATTTGTCAATCCTGTCAGCATTTCCCTTGCAGAAAACTGCGCCTTAAAGCTTGTGCATATTTCTCTTGCCTTGGCACTTGAAATTCCCTTTATTGTTGCCAGCCTTGCAGGATCGTTTTCAAGAACGTCAAAGGTTTGTGTGCCGAATTTTTCAACTATTTTTGTTGCGGTTGCTTCACGAATACCACGAATAATACCCGATGACAAAAACTTAAGTATTCCGCCAACATCGGCAGGCATTGTTTGCACAGCGGTCTGTGCCTTAAACTGTCTGCCAAACGATGGGTGCATCACCCAAACACCTCGGCACTCCACCTCTGCACCGACTGCAAGAGCGCCAAGCTCGCCGACAACGGTTACACCTTCCTCGCCCGTGTTGACCTCTGCAACACAAAAGCCTGTTGCCTCGTTGTAATAGGAAACATCCTCCACAGTGCCTATTAAGTTTTCCTGTGCTTCATTTTCCATAATGTTATCCTTAAAATATACTGCACATATTATAACACAATTTGCGCAAATAAAAAAGAGTAGATTAATGATAATCTACTCTTAATTATTTATGTTAGGTAATTACTCGTTGATTGAAACAACAACGCCTGAACCTACTGTTCTACCGCCTTCACGGATAGCGAAACGAAGACCTTCTTCGATAGCGATAGGAGTGATGAGCTCAACGTTCATATCAACGTTATCACCAGGCATACACATCTCAACACCATCAGGAAGTGTGATAACACCTGTAACGTCAGTTGTTCTGAAATAGAACTGTGGACGATAGTTGTTGAAGAATGGAGTATGACGGCCACCCTCGTCCTTTGAAAGAACGTAAACCTGACCTGTGAACTTTGTGTGTGGCTTGATTGAGCCGGGAGCTGCAAGAACCTGACCTCTCTTGATGTCAGATCTCTGAACACCACGAAGGAGGCAACCTACGTTGTCACCAGCCTCAGCGTAGTCGAGGATCTTACGGAACATCTCGATACCTGTGCAAACTGTTGACTTGATTTCATCCTCAAGACCAACCATTTCTACAACGTCGTTAGTCTTAAGCTGGCCTCTCTCTACTCTACCTGTTGCAACAGTACCACGACCTGTGATTGTGAATACGTCCTCTACAGGCATAAGGAAAGGAAGGTCTGCCTTACGGTCAGGAGTTGGGATGTATGAATCAACTGCATCCATAAGCTCCTGAATGCAAGCACATGCAGGATCGTCATTTGATGTAGCCTCAAGAGCCTTAAGAGCAGAACCCTTAATGATTGGGCACTCATCATCAAACTCGTACTCAGCAAGTGTTTCTCTGATTTCCATTTCAACAAGCTCAAGAAGCTCTGGGTCGTCAACTTGGTCAGTCTTGTTCATGAATACGATGATTGCAGGAACGCCTACCTGACGAGCAAGGAGAAGGTGCTCCTTAGTCTGAGCCATAGGACCGTCTGTTGAAGCGATTACAAGGATAGCACCGTCCATCTGTGCAGCACCTGTAATCATGTTCTTAATATAGTCAGCGTGACCCGGGCAGTCTACGTGAGCATAGTGACGCTTCTCTGTTTCATACTCAACGTGAGCAGTGTTGATTGTGATACCACGCTCTCTCTCTTCAGGAGCCTTATCGATATCAGCATAATCCTCGAACTTTGCGAAGCCCTTGTTTGCAAGATACTTTGTGATAGCAGCTGTAAGAGTTGTCTTACCGTGGTCAACGTGACCGATTGTACCAATGTTTACGTGTGGCTTGGTACGATTAAAATGTTCTTTTGCCATTGGAATTTCCTCCCTAAAATTTTAATTAAAAAATTTGTTAATAATATTTTACCAAAAACGATAGTAAATATCAAGTGTTTTTTTACATTAGTCTTTCTTAGCGCGTTCGCTGATGATTGATTCGGAGATTGACTTTGGAACTTGATCGTATCCGTCAGGCTCCATAGTGTACTGTCCACGGCCCTGAGTCTTTGAACGAAGGTCGTTAACATAACCGAACATCTCTGAAAGAGGTACTCTTGCATTAATCTGCTTTGCACCTGTTCTGTCTTCCATACCCTGAATCTGACCACGGCGAGAGTTCAAGTCACCGATAACATCACCCATATAATCCTCAGGAACAATAACTGTTACCTTCATCATAGGCTCAAGGATTACAGGAGTTGCCTTCTTTGCAGCATCCTTAAATGCCATAGAACCGGCAATCTTAAATGCCATTTCGGATGAGTCAACCTCATGGTATGATCCATCGTAAAGCTCAACGCGAACGTCCACAACAGGATAGCCTGCCAAAATACCGCTCTTCATTGCAGCCTGAATACCTGCGTCAACAGCCGGAATGTATTCCTTAGGAATAGCACCGCCGACGATTTGGTTTTCAAACTCGTAGCCCTTGCCGATACCGTTTTCATCAAGGTTAGGATAGATACGAATCTTACAGTGACCGTACTGACCGCTACCGCCTGACTGCTTCTTGTACTTTGTATCGGACATAGACTCGGCAGTAATTGTTTCCTTATAAGCTACCTGAGGTGCGCCTACGTTTGCCTCTACCTTAAATTCACGGAGCAAACGGTCAACGATGATTTCAAGGTGAAGCTCACCCATACCTGCGATGATTGTTTGTCCTGTTTCTTCATCGGTATAAGCCTTGAATGTTGGGTCTTCTTCTGCAAGCTTTGCAAGAGCAATACCCATCTTTTCCTGGCCTGCCTTTGTCTTTGGCTCAATAGCAACACGGATAACAGGATCCGGGAAGTTCATTGATTCAAGGACAATTGGGTGATTTTCATCGCAAAGTGTATCACCTGTTGTTGTGTTCTTAAGACCAACAGCAGCTGCAATGTCACCTGCGTAGCAGATAGGAATATCTTCTCTGTGGTTTGCGTGCATTTGAAGAATTCTACCCATTCTTTCCTTGCTGCCCTTTACAGAGTTGTAGCAAGGAGTACCGGCCTCAATTGTACCTGAATATACTCTGAAATAGCAAATCTTACCTACAAATGGGTCAGTTGCAATCTTGAATGCGAGAGCAGCAAACGGCTCGTCGTCTGATGAGTGACGGAATTCCTCCTCGTCTGTATCAGGATTGATACCCTTAATTGATTCTACGTCGGTTGGAGCCGGCATAAAGTCTACAATAGCATCAAGCAACGGCTGTACACCCATATTTCTGTAAGCTGTACCGCAGCATACAGGTACCATCTCGCCTGCGATTGTGCACTTACGGATATACTTCTTGATAGTGTCAACGGAGATTGCATCCTCGCCCTCTTCAAAGTATTTTTCCATAAGCTCTTCATCCTGCTCTGCGATAAACTCGATAAGCTGAGTTCTGTATTCAGCAGCCTTATCAGCTAATTCAGGACGAATTTCTCTTTCCTCGAATACAGAGCCTGCGTTGCTTGCAGGATCGATATATACGATTTCCTTGTTGTTGATAAGGTCAACAATACCTTCAAATGTATCCTCTCTGCCGATAGGAAGCTGGATTGGAAGTGCATTACACTTGAAGCGCTCTAATACCATATTAAGAACGTTGTAAAAATCAGCACCCATAATATCCATCTTGTTAACAAAGATCATACGAGGTACATTGTAATCATCAGCCTGACGCCATACGGTTTCAGACTGTGGCTCAACGCCGCCCTTTGCACAAAGAACGGTAACTGAACCGTCAAGTACACGCAGTGAACGCTGAACCTCTACTGTAAAGTCAACGTGGCCCGGTGTATCGATAATGTTAATTCTGTGGCCCTTCCAGAAGCAAGTTGTAGCAGCTGAGGTGATTGTAATACCTCTTTCCTGCTCCTGCTCCATCCAGTCCATTGTAGCGGCACCTTCGTGGGTTTCACCAATCTTGTGGTTGATACCGGTGTAGTAAAGAATACGCTCTGTTGTTGTAGTCTTACCGGCATCGATGTGTGCCATGATACCAATATTTCTTGTTTGTTCAAGAGAAACTTTTCTTGACATGATATCCTCCTGTCCGACTGATTAGTATCTGAAGTGTGCAAAAGCCTTGTTTGCTTCTGCCATCTTGTGAGTATCCTCACACTTCTTAACTGCACCGCCTGTTTTGTTTGCAGCATCCATAAGCTCTGCTGCAAGACGCTCCTTCATAGTTCTCTCACTTCTCTGTCTTGCATACAAGGTGATCCATCTAAGACCCAATGTTTGTCTTCTTTCCGGACGAACCTCTAAAGGAACTTGATATGTTGCACCGCCGACACGGCGAGCCTTAACTTCGAGAACCGGCATTACGTTCTCCATAGCAGCTTCAAAAGTCTCCAATGGGTCGTTGCCTGTCTTTTCTTGGATGATGTCGAACGCACCGTAAACGATTTTCTGTGCGACACCCTTCTTTCCATCAAGCATGATGTTGTTGATCAATCTTGTTACAACCTTTGAATTGTACATTGGATCAGGGAGTACATCACGCTTAGCGATCTGGCCTCTTCTTGGCATCTTCGCTTCCCTCCTTCATTAATATTGTAATATGAGTTCATAGGTACTCGGTTTTTCCGTGGAGCCAACAATCAGCCTTCTATATGAATAAATAAACTATTGTCGGGTTTCCTCGTTAAATGTCAGCTAAGATAATTAAGCCTTCTTAGCCTTTGGCTTCTTTGCACCGTACTTTGAACGGCTCTGCATTCTGCCTGTTACGCCCTGTGTGTCAAGTGTACCGCGGATGATGTGATAACGAACACCGGGAAGGTCTTTAACTCTTCCGCCACGTACCATAACAACAGAGTGCTCCTGAAGGTTGTGACCAACACCCGGAATGTAAGCAGAAACTTCCATACCGTTTGTAAGACGAACTCTGGCAATCTTACGAAGAGCTGAGTTAGGCTTCTTAGGTGTAGCTGTCTTAACCGCTGTGCATACACCGCGCTTTTGTGGTGATGCATTGTTTGTCATAACATTCTTCTTTGTGTTAAGACCCTTGATAAGAGCAGGAGTCTTTGACTTCTTCTCAAGTGACTTACGACCGGTCTTAACTAATTGGTTAAAGGTAGGCAATAGTTTATTCTCCTTTCTGATTATTTGTGTATTTCATATACAATATACACATTTCATACCTATAATAATAGGTATCAGATGTATATACAGCTTTGCCTACCGAGGCATAATTGCTTACGCCTCGATAGACGAATTTGACAAATTAAAGTGGTAAATCTTGTTAGATATGCACAAGATTGCCAACGCACAGATAAATATTATAACTTAATTGTTGCTATTTGTCAATAGCTGTTGTAATTGTTCCAAATCTTTTATTTCAATACCGCTTTCGGCAGAGAAATAGCTTGGAACAACATCAACCTTTCTGAATACGCTCATACCTGTACCTGCCGGAACAAGCTTACCGATAAGAACGTTTTCCTTAAGACCGATAAGAGGATCCGACTTGCCTCTGATAGCAGCGTCTGTCAGTACTCTTGTAGTTTCCTGGAATGAAGCCGCAGACAAGAATGAATCTGTTGCAAGAGAAGCCTTGGTGATACCCAAAAGCAACGGGATATATGTTGCCTTTTTAAGCTCGGTTTCACCTGCTGCAATTCTTGCATCAATCTTATCATTTGCCTCTGCAACTGCAGCAACATCAACGTTTGTGCCGGAGATAAGGTCAGTATCACCCGGCTCGTCAACGATACATTTTTTAAGCATTTGACGAACGATAACCTCAATGTGCTTATCGTTAATATCTACACCCTGTGTACGATATGCATACTGAACTTCCTTAATCAAGTAGTTGTATACAGCCTCTTCGCCAAGAATAGCAAGTACATCGTGAGGGTTCTTTGAGCCTAATGTAAGCTCGGTACCCTTTTCGATATGAGCACCCTCAACAATGTTTTCGCAAAGTCTGTATCCGTAAGGGATGAGGTACTTTTTCTCGTCGCCTGTTTCTTCATTGAATACAACAACGTGACGGGTTTTCTTAATCTCCTCAAATCTAACGGTACCGCTGATTTCGGAAAGAATAGCAAGCTGCTTTGGCTTTCTTGCCTCGAACAATTCCTCAACTCTCGGAAGACCCTGAGTAATGTCCTCACCGCCTGCAACACCACCGGTGTGGAAGGTTCTCATTGTAAGCTGTGTACCCGGCTCACCGATTGACTGAGCAGCGATAATACCAACTGCCTCACCAACCTGTACGGGCTCGTTAAATGCAAGGTTGGAGCCATAGCACTTGCGGCATACACCGTGGCGTGACTTACAGGTAATAAGAGAGCGAATCTTAACCTTCTTGATGCCCGCTGCAGCAATTCTTGCAGCATCGTCCTCGTTCATAATGCGGTCGGTGTCCATAAGAACCTCGCCGGTTTCAGGATGAACGATAGGCTCTGCGGCAAATCTGCCAACAAGTCTTTCCTCAAGTGACTCAAGAACACGGTTGCCGTCCATAATAGCATAAACCTCAATACCGTCGTGGCATCCGCAATCGTCATCACGAATGATAACATCCTGTGATACGTCTACAAGTCTTCTTGTAAGGTAACCAGAGTCAGCTGTACGAAGCGCAGTATCTGTAAGACCCTTACGTGCACCACGAGATGAAATGAAGTATTCCAAAATGTTAAGACCTTCACGGTAGTTAGCACGAATAGGAATTTCGATGGTAGCACCCGATGTATTGGCGATAAGACCTCTCATACCTGCCAGCTGACGAAGCTGTGATGTACTACCACGAGCACCTGAATCTACCATCATATGAATTGGGTTGTGGGTACCGTCAAAGTTATTTGTAAGCTCGTCGGATACCTTATTTGTACAGGTTTCCCAAGCCTTGACTACCTGTGAGTAACGCTCCTCATTTGTAATCAATCCGTAGTTGTAGTTAGTTGTAATTTCGTCAACCTTTGCTTCTGCCTCTGCCAAGAATTCCTTTTTCTTTTCAGGGATAAGTGCGTCGATAACGGCAACGGTGGTACCTGAAACCGTTGAATACTTGTAGCCCTGATTCTTGATGTCGTCAAGAACTCTTGATGCAATTGATACACCGTGAGTACGGATGCAGGCATCGGCAATCTTACCAAGACCGCCCTTCTTTACAACAAAGCTAACCTCGGGAACAAACTCGTTGCCCGGAACAGTTCTGTCTACAAAGCCAAGGTCCTGCGGAATAGGCTTGTTAAAGATTACACGGCCGATAGTAGTTGTAACGATACTGCTCTTCATCTCGCCGTTAATCTCGCCTGAAAATCTTATTTTACATTCAGCGTGAAGACCGAGTGAGCCCTCCTGATAAGCCATCATAGCCTCATCGACATCACGGAATATTCTGTACCTCTTAACCTCTTCGCCGTTGATAACCTCTGTGTACGGACAACCCGGCTCACCCTCCTTAATCATTGTAAGGTAGTAGGAACCGATAACCATATCCTGTGACGGAACGGCAACAGGCTTACCGTCAGACGGCTTCAAAAGATTGTTTGACGCAAGCATAAGCATTCTTGCCTCTGCCTGTGCCTCTGCTGACAACGGTACGTGAACAGCCATTTGGTCACCGTCGAAGTCGGCGTTAAATGCAGTACATGCAAGTGGGTGAAGCTTGATTGCTCTACCCTCAACCAATACAGGCTCAAATGCCTGAATACCAAGTCTGTGAAGTGTGGGGGCACGGTTGAGCATTACAGGGTGATCCTTAATTACAACCTCAAGAGCATCCCATACCTCCGAGCGATCTGCCTTTTCAACCATCTTACGCGCCTGCTTGATGTTTGAAGCAATGTTTGTTTCAACCAAGCGCTTCATAACAAACGGCTTGAACAATTCAATAGCCATTTCCTTAGGAAGACCGCACTGATACATCTTAAGCTCAGGGCCTACAACGATAACGGAACGGCCTGAATAGTCAACACGCTTACCAAGAAGGTTTTGACGGAAGCGTCCCTGCTTACCCTTAAGCATATCCGAAAGTGACTTAAGAGGTCTGTTATTTGGACCTGTAACAGGTCTGCCTCTACGGCCGTTATCGATGAGAGCATCAACAGATTCCTGAAGCATTCTCTTTTCGTTTCTGATAATGATGTCGGGAGCGTGAAGCTCGATAAGCCTCTTAAGACGGTTGTTTCTGTTGATAACACGTCTGTACAAATCGTTAAGGTCGGATGTGGCAAATCTGCCGCCGTCAAGCTGAACCATAGGACGAATATCCGGCGGAATTACAGGGATAACGTCAAGAATCATCCACTCAAGCTTGTTGCCGCTGTTAACGAAGGCATCAACAACATCAAGTCTTTTGAGGAGCTTTGCTCTCTTTTGACCTGTTGCACCCTCAAGCTCTGCGGTAAGCTCATCACGAAGCTCCTTGGCATCAATTTCTGCAAGAAGCTCTTTGATTGCCTCTGCGCCCATTCCTGCCTTAAAGTCATCCTCGTATCTTTCACGCATGTCCTGATACTCTTTTTCGGTAAGGGTTTGCTTCTTTTGAAGCGGAGTATCACCCGGATCGGTTACGATATAAAGTGCAAAGTAAAGCACCTTTTCAAGATTTCTTTGGTTAATATCAAGCACCTGACCGATACGGCTCGGGATGCCCTTAAAATACCAAATGTGTGATACAGGGGCGGCAAGCTCAATGTGGCCCATACGCTCTCTACGAACCTTGGCACGGGTAATCTCTACACCGCAACGCTCACAGACCTTACCCTTATAGCGAACTCTCTTGTACTTACCGCAATGACATTCCCAATCCTTCATAGGACCGAAAATTCTTTCGCAGAACAAGCCGCCTGCCTCAGGCTTTAGAGTTCTGTAATTTATTGTTTCAGGCTTTGTAACCTCACCGTAGGACCATCCGCGAATAGCCTCGGGAGAAGCAAGCCCAATCTTTATTGAACTAAATTCGTTAGTTGAATTATTATCCATTTGGAAGCACTCCTTTTCTGTAATATATTGGAAAGTAATCTAAATTCGAAAGTAAATATTAATTATTATTCTTCATAATAATCGTCGTCGCCAAATGAATCCATTGAAGCGAACAAATCATCTTCCTCATCTTGATTTGCTTCCGCGATTTCCTCACCGCTTTCGTCAAGCATACCATAGCCCTCTTGACCTTCAAAGTCATTAACCTCGGTAAATGCCTGATCATCTGTTACGGTTGGTATTCCGTCATCGTCAAGATCTTGCTTAAGAATAACCTCGTTGCCGTCGCTGTCATAAAGCTTGGTATCAAGTCCAAGTGCCTGAAGCTCCTTATAAAGCACCTTAAATGCCTCCGGAGTTCCTGCAGGCGGAATGTTCTCACCCTTAACGATAGCCTCGTATGTCTTAACACGGCCGACAACATCGTCCGACTTAACAGTAATGATTTCCTGCAAGGTGTAGGCAGCACCGTAAGCCTCAAGTGCCCAAACCTCCATCTCACCGAATCTCTGTCCGCCAAACTGAGCCTTACCGCCCAACGGCTGTTGAGTTACAAGGCTGTAAGGACCTGTTGAACGAGCGTGAATCTTATCATCTACAAGGTGATGAAGCTTGAGGTAATACATATAACCTACTGTTACACGGTTGTCAAACTTTTCACCTGTTCTGCCGTCTGTAAGCTGAACCTTACCGTCGTATACCTTGTTACCGTTTTCGTCTACGTAGTAGCCGATGTCTGCAAGCTCAAGGCAATCCCTAATATCGTTTTCGTGAGCACCGTCAAATACAGGAGTCATCATCTTCCAGCCAAGAGCCATAGCTGCATAGCCAAGGTGAACCTCAAGAACCTGACCGATGTTCATACGTGAAGGTACGCCCAACGGGTTAAGAACAATGTCAAGCGGACGACCGTCCGGAAGGAACGGCATATCCTCCTGCGGAAGAACACGTGATACAACACCCTTGTTTCCGTGACGACCTGCCATCTTATCGCCGGCCTGAATCTTCCTCTTCTGTGCGATGTAAACTCTAACAACCTTGTTTACACCCGGGTTGAGCTCATCGTGATTTGCTCTTGTAAATACCTTAACGTCAACAACAATACCGTATTCACCGTGAGGAACCTTCATAGAGGTATCACGAACCTCTCTTGCCTTTTCGCCAAAGATAGCGCGCAGCAATCTTTCCTCACTTGTAAGCTCTGTTTCGCCCTTTGGAGTAACCTTACCTACAAGAATATCACCCGAGCGAACCTCAGCACCGATACGGATGATACCGTCCTCGTCCAAATCCTTGAGTGCATCCTCACCGACGTTAGGAATATCTCTTGTAATATCCTCCGGACCGAGCTTTGTATCACGAGCCTCTACCTCATGCTCAATGATGTGGATAGAGGTGTAAACGTCATCTCTTACTATCTTTTCGTTGATAAGAACAGCGTCCTCGTAGTTATAACCCTCCCAGGTCATAAATCCGATAAGTGCATTCTTACCGATGGAAATTTCACCGTTGCAGGTAGCAGGACCGTCAGCGATAACCTGTCCGTCCTCAACCTCCTGATGAAGTGAAACGATTGGTCTTTGGTTGATGCAGGTGCCTTGGTTAGAGCCTGCATACTTTATGAGCTCGTACCTGTCAATCTCACCGTCCTTGGTCTTAATCTCAATAGTACGTGCATCAAGTGAAACTACTGTACCGCCGCGTTTTGCAATAACTACAACGCCTGAGTCGTAAGCAGCCTTGTATTCCATACCTGTGCCGACAACGGGAGCCTCTGTTTTAAGGAGAGGTACTGCCTGACGCTGCATGTTAGCACCCATAAGAGCACGGTTTGCGTCATCGTTTTCAAGGAACGGAATCATAGCAGTAGCAACAGATACAACCATCTTAGGCGAAACGTCCATATAGTCTACCTTTTCAGGCGGAACTGTAAGGAACTCGTCCTTGCAACGACAGGTTACTCTTGCGTTGGTAAATCTGCCGTTTTCGTCAAGAGGCTCGTTAGCCTGTGCTACAACATAATTATCTTCTACGTCGGCTGTCATATAAACAACCTCGTCGGTAACAACACCTGTTTCCTTATCTACCTTACGGTAAGGTGCCTCGATAAAGCCATACTCATTAAGACGGCTGTAACAAGCAAGATAAGAAATCAAGCCGATGTTCGGACCTTCCGGAGTTTCGATAGGACACATACGGCCATAGTGTGTGTAGTGTACGTCACGAACCTCGAAGCCTGCACGGTCTCTTGACAAACCGCCGGGACCGAGAGCCGAAAGTCTTCTCTTATGTGTTAATTCTGCAAGCGGGTTGTTCTGGTCCATAAACTGTGACAACGGTGATGAACCGAAGAACTCACGAATTGCGGCATTAACAGGACGGGTATTGATAATAGCCTGTGGAGTGATAGCATCGCTGTCATCCTGTGACTGAACATTCATACGCTCTCTGATAACCCTTTCCATACGGGTGAAGCCGATACGGAATTGGTTTTGGAGAAGCTCACCTACGGCACGAATTCTACGGTTGCCAAGGTGGTCAATATCGTCTGTTTTGCCTACGCCGTTTGCAAGGTTAAGCAAATATGAAACTGTTGCAAAAATATCATCAATGATAATGTGGTTTGGAATAAGGTCATCGTGGCGAAGCTTAATTTCTGCAACAAGAGCCTCTTGGTCGTCGCCGACCTTTTCCATAATCTCGGAAAGTACACGGTATGATACCTTCTCGTTAATTGCAAGCTCCTTCTTATCAACGGTTACATACTTGTCAATGTCAACCATACCGTTGGAAAGAACCTTAATCACCTTGCCTGACTCAAGCTTAAGAAGTACAGACATAACACCTGCGTTCTCAATCTCAAGTGCTTTCTCGGCAGTGATTTTTTCACCGGCATCTGCAAGGAGCTCACCCATAGGTGAAATAACAGGCTCTGCCAAAATCTGACCTGTAATCCTTTCCTCCAAGCCGAGCTTCTTGTTGTACTTGTATCTGCCGACTCTTGAAAGGTCATATCTCCTTGAATCAAAGAACAAGCCATCAAGATGTGCCCTTGCAGTATCTACTGTCGGTGGCTCGCCCGGACGAAGCTTCTTGTAAACCTCAAGAAGAGCCTCCTCCTCGTTCTTTGTTATGTCCTTCTCAATAGTAGCTTCCATTCTTTCGTCTTCGCCGAAATATTCGCGAAGCTGCTCATCAGAGCCAAGACCTAATGAGCGAAGGAAGGTGGTAATGTAGATTTTTCTGTTCTTGTCGATACGAACATAAAAAATATCGTTTGCATCTGTTTCGTACTCAAGCCAAGCACCGCGGTTTGGAATAACTGTATTTGTAAACAGCTCCTTACCGGTCTTGTCGTGGTCCATATTGTAGTACACACCCGGTGAACGAACAAGCTGAGACACGATACATCTTTCGGCGCCGTTAATAACAAAGGTGCCGGAATCTGTCATAAGAGGAAGGTCGCCGCAATAAATAACGCTGTCCTTAACCTCGCCTGTTTCGGTGTTTCTTAAACGAGCCTGCACCTTAAGAGCCTTGGAATAGGTGGTATCCCTTGCCTTACATTCCGCAATGCTGTACTTAGGCTCATCATCCATGCTGTAATCGATAAAATCGAGAACAAGCTTTTCGGAATTATCGGTTATTGAACCGATGTCCCTAAATACCTCCTTAAGACCTTCGTCAAGGAACCATTGGTAAGATTTCTTTTGCACTTCAATCAAGTTAGGCATTTGCATAACTTCATTGATTTTTGCAAAGCTCTTTCGTGTAGTTGTACCAAGCTGTACATCCTTCACATTTACCATAAAGGTATTCACTCCATTCGTTTCTTATTTGCAATACATAGACCGGCCGTGCTTGACAGCCATCAGCTGCCCGTCCTAATATATAGCTTATATAATAGCCTGA
The DNA here is from genome assembly GCF_945980375.1 of uncultured Eubacterium sp. GTDB lineage: Bacteria > Bacillota > Clostridia > Oscillospirales > Acutalibacteraceae > Eubacterium_R. Next base: position 97,363 of record NZ_CAMFQO010000001.1, read on the forward strand.
CATAAGGACACATACTGCCAGTATATAATCGTGCTGATATTTTACACTAATAAAATATTAAAGTCAAGAAAAATTTTTATAAATTACAGATTTGTTAACAATTCCTCTGTTTAAGCGGGTTTCGGCACCGTTTTAATATTTTTTATCAACTGTGCCACGCGTTTTGTAGCAATGAACAAATCGGCGGAATTTTTATCAGCTATTTTCACCAATAACAAAATTCAAAAACTGTCAATAATTATGTATTGAAAATAGGTAATTTGTTTGTTATAATATATATACTATTTTTGAGGATACATATATTATAATGAAAAAATTCTTATCCATATTTATGTCTGCGTTGCTTTTGGTAAGCCTGCTTTCAGGCTGCGGCGGCAAGGAAAAAACAATAGATTTTATCTATCCCTTTTCCGCAAATGTTAACAGCTATGACCCACAGGTTGCAGCAACATCGGACGAATATTTAATTATAGAAAATACCTTTGAGGGATTAATAAGAATTAACGACGACGGCGAAATCAAGCCGGGTATGGCTGACAAATGGGAGGTTAGCAGTGACGGCTTGACATATACCTTCCACATCAGGCCGGGGATGAAATGGGATATAAACACTGAAAAATACACCTCCGGCGACAACAAGGGTGAATTTAAGGACAAGCGCCTTAAAATGCTTGGCAGAGAATTTAATCCCGACATTACAGCAAACGATTTTGTATTTGCTCTGCGCAGAGCTGTAAATCCTGTTACGGATTGCCCTATGTTTTCATCAGTATCATGCATAAAAAATGCAAGCAAGATACATTCGGGTGCTATGCCTGTATCACAGCTCGGTGCTGTTGCAAGCGACAATTACACCCTAACCATTACCCTTGAGCGCAGGGACGACACATTTATGCAAACGCTTGCATCGGCTGTTGCTATGCCGTGCAATGAGGAGTTCTTTAATGCCACAAAGGGCAGATACGGTTTAGAGGGCAGGTACACCCTATTCAACGGTCAATTCTATGTCAGCCAAATTCTTGAGGCATCATATCTTCTAAAGGCAAATGACAGATACACAGGTCCTTCACCTACCGAGGCAAAGGAGCTCACTCTTAAAATTGCCGACAGCAAGACCGAGTCAAACGATATTCTGACAAAGCTCCAAAGCGGATACTACGATGCCGCCTTCATCAGCGGTCATGACAGCAATGGCATTGATAAGAACAGCGGTGTTACATATACATCATACCAGGACACAACCTGGGCGTTTATACTCAATCCAAATGACGAAGCGCTCCAATCAAAAACAATGCGCAAGGCTTTTTGCGAAGGCTTCAGCAGGTCATCGGACTTTAATGCAGATTACCTGTCCCCTGCTCAAAACCTTATTCCGTCCTCCTGCGTCATCAACGGCAACAATGCAGTCAAGGCGATGGGAGCTACGGTTGAGCCTCAAAATCAGGATAAAAGCATTGCCGACTGGAAAAAGGCGTTAGACATTCTTGACACAACAGACATCAGCATAACTGTCATCACCCCTGATTATATGGAAACCACAGTGAAAATTCTTTTGCAGGGTATTCAGGCAGGTCTCGGCTCATATTTAACGGACAGCAATGGCAATGCTGTAAATCTTACGTTGAAGGTTGAGACTATGTACGAGGCGGACATAAGAAATGCAATCAGCACAAATACATATGACATTGCATTTTTACCGTTTAGAGCAACAAGCAACAATGCATCTGCTTTTTTAAGCAGTGTTATCGGCGACAGGAATGTTGAGTTTAACTCCGACAAGGCAACAAGTCTAATCAACAATGCGCAAGCACAAGGCACTCTTTCGGCAACAGCAAATATTCTTAAGCAAGCTGAAAAGACTATCCTTGCAAGCTACACCGTCTGCCCTGTTGTATATGAAGAAAGCTTTTATGCATCGGCAAAGGGTGTAAAGGGTATTCAATTCCATCCGGGAACGGGAAGGGTGAGCTTTGTAAATGCAACCAGAGAATAAGCATAACAGAATTCTATGCATCATGCTTTGGATACTGACCGTGCTTTGTATGGCGGCGATATTCTATTTTTCATCACAGCCTGCCGTTCAATCATCGGGCCAAAGCTCCGCTGTCACCCTGCTTTTGCAAAGGCTTTTACACACAGAAGCTATCACAAATCATATGGTGCGAAAGACAGCACATTTCATTGAGTTCGCAGGCTTAGGATTTTTAACAACCTGTTCGGTTTACCTTTCCTTTAACAAAATGTATCTTGGTGTTGTCATTGCGTCACTCTATGCCGCGACAGACGAAATTCACCAAATATTTGTTGACGGGCGAAGCTGTCAGCTAACGGATTGGATGCTTGACACAGTGGGGATTATCACCGGCGCACTTATTTTTTCAGCAATATTTTGTATTATCCAACGGATAAATAAACATAAAAATCAAACAAAGGGAGATATATAAAATGAACGTACTTACATTTGACACAGAAGAACAAATAGGAATTGCCGCAGGATACTATATGTGCGGTCAGGTTTTGCAAAAGCCCGACAGTGTATTAGGACTTGCAACAGGCTCTACTCCCCTCAAGCCCTATGCCCATATGATTAAGCTTTACAACGAGGGTGCAGTTGACTTTTCAAGGGTTAAAACCTTTAATCTTGACGAATACTGCAACCTTGATGTTAAGGACAAAAACAGCTATCACAGCTTTATGTATGAAAATCTTTTCAACCACATTAACATTCCGGATGAAAACATCAATTTCCTTAACGGCAATGCAGAAGATATGGATGCGGAATGTAAGGCTTATGAAGAAAAAATCAAAAAATGCGGAGGAATTGATATTCAGCTGCTTGGCATAGGCTCAAACGGTCATATCGCATTTAACGAGCCTGCCGACTCGTTCCAAAGATGGAGCCATGTTGTTAAGCTTAAGGAAAGCACAATTCAAGACAACTCCAGATTTTTTAATTCAATAGAAGAGGTACCTACCCACGCCGTTACCATGGGCATTGGCTCAATTATGCAGGCAAAGCGCATCCTTATCATTGCAATCGGCAAAAACAAGGCAAAAGCAATCAAGCAATTAATTGACGGCAACGTTACTCCTCAATGCCCCGCTTCCGTACTGCAATTCCACAAAGATGTTACCCTTATGCTTGACAAAGGAGCAGCATCATTAATCTAAATTTATACATAATTCAAGGTGAATAAAATGAAAAGAAAAACAACCGCAATAATATCTTTAGCTCTCGCAGTATCTATTGCCGCTTGCATTGCAGGCTGCTCTGCGAACAACAAAAAGCCCGACAGAGAATATGTTTCTGCCTCATCACAGGAGCAAACGGTTACCGATGAAAACGGTAACACCGTAACAACCGAAGGCACAAACGCATCAACTGCTGCCGCAGAAAACACAACAACTACTCAAAAGAGCAAAAAAGCAAAAAAGGTGAAGGAAAAACCCGCAAAGCCTTACTATGTTACAAATATATACGGTAAAAAAATCACCACAACAGCCGCTTATGTAAAGGTTACAAACAAAAAAGGTGAAGTTGTAACCGATAAAAAAGGCAATGCTGTAACTGAAAAAGTTACCGAAACCACAAAAAAAGGTGAAAAAACTACCAAGCATTACGAGGGCACAACAACTTATACAACAAAGCCTAAAAACGGAGTAATAGAACTTCCTGATGCTCCTGAAGATGATAACGAATTATCAGAATCTATGGCACTTATCAATCTTCAAGCTAACTATCCTGAAAAATGGATTAACATCTTCCCTAACTACGATCCAAACAACAACGGTGACTATGCTTATTTTGCTGTATTTACAAACCCTGATAAGCACACAATAACATCAGTAATCACTGTTGATTTGGTAACAGGCAGGGCAAATGAAAGAAACCTTAAAACAGATAAAGTTACAAGCATTAAAGTTTTATAAACAGGAGATAATACAATGGCAAACAAAGGAAAATTTTACATTACAACAGCCATAGCATATACTTCTCGCAAGCCACACATCGGCAACAGCTATGAAATTGTACTCACCGATGCAATCGCAAGATACAAAAGGCTTCAGGGCTACGATGTGTTTATGCTCACAGGCACAGACGAACACGGTCAAAAAATAGAAGAATATGCCAAAACAGCCGGCATAACACCGAAAGAATATGTTGACAAGGTGTCAGGCGAAATCCGTGGCATATGCGACCTTTTGAACACAAGCTATGACCGTTTTATTCGCACAACTGACGAACAGCACGAAAGAGTTGTGCAAAAAATATTCAAAAAGCTTTACGAGCAAGGTGACATTTACAAAGGACACTATGAGGGTATGTACTGCACCCCTTGTGAAAGCTTTTGGACAGAGAGTCAGCTTGTTGACGGAAAATGTCCGGACTGCGGCAGAGAAGTAAAGCCTGCAAAGGAAGAAGCGTATTTTCTCAAGCTTTCAAAATATCAAAAGCGACTTGAAGAATTTATTGAGCAAAACGAAAACTTTATTTATCCCGAAGCAAGAAAAAAAGAAATGCTCAACAACTTTATCAAGCCCGGCTTGCAAGACCTTTGCGTATCAAGAACAAGCTTTAAGTGGGGCATCCCTGTTGACTTTGATCCAAACCATGTTGTTTATGTTTGGATTGATGCTCTTTCAAACTACATCACAGCCATAGGATACGATCCTGACGGTTCATCTGATGAATACAAAAAATACTGGCCTGCCGATGTTCATATTATCGGCAAGGACATTGTGCGTTTTCACACAATCTACTGGCCTATTATGCTTATGGCTTTGGGTGAGCCGTTGCCAAAGCAGGTTTTCGGTCATCCTTGGCTTTTGTTCGGCGAGGACAAAATGAGCAAATCAAGGGGCAATGTTATCTATGCCGATGACCTTGTAAATCTTCTTGGTGTTGATGCGGTAAGATACTATCTTGTGTCCGAAATGCCATATGCATCTGACGGCTCAATCACATACGAAACAATAATTGAACGCTACAACTCTGACCTTGCAAACACCTTTGGCAACCTTGTAAACAGAACAATAGCAATGCAAAACAAATACTTTGACGGCGTTATTCAACCCGGAACTATTGCACAGCCTGTTGATGACGAGCTGAAGAGCTTTGCTCTCGACACCGTTAAAAAAGTTGAAAAATGCTTTGAAACATACAGAGTTGCGGATGCAGTTGAGGCTGTTTTGAACCTTGCTAAGCGTTCAAACAAATACATTGACGAAACAACTCCTTGGGCGCTTGCAAAGGATGAGGCATCTCTCCCTCGCCTCGGCACCGTGCTTTACAATTTACTTGAAGCAATCAGATACATTGCAATTCTGCTTTCTCCGTTTATGCCTGAAACAAGCGAAAAAATCTTTGCACAAATGAACTGTGACATCAAAAATTACGATTCACTTGCAAGCTTTGGGGCACTCAAATCAGGAGAAAAGGTTGGTAAGGCAGAGGCGCTTTTTGCAAGAATCGATGCAGAAAAGATGCTTGAGGAAATTGCCCAAAAGCAGGAGGCAGCAGCAAAGGAAGAGGAAAAGGCAAAGCCAAAAGAAATTGAAGGTCTTGCAGAAATTACCTTTGACGATTTTGCAAAGGTTGAATTAAGAGTTGCCGAAATTACAGAATGTGAGCCGATAAAAAAAGCAAAAAAGCTACTCAAAATTATGGTAAATGACGGTACCGCAGAGCCTCGCCAAATTGTATCGGGCATTGCTCCGTGGTACAAGCCGGAGGACCTTGTCGGCAAAAAGGTAATTATTGTTGCAAATTTGAAGCCTGCAAAGCTTTGCGGTGAAATGAGCAATGGTATGCTGTTGGCAGGTGACGTGTCTGACAACGACGTTAAGGTTGTGTTTGTAGATATGCCTGCAGGCACAAAAATCAGATAAATTAATGCTATAATCAAAAGGGGTTTTAGAATATGGCTACAACAAAAGTAAAAAAGACTGCAAAGCAAAAATGGGGCATTTTTTTGAAAGTAATCTTGGGAATTGTAATTGTAATTGCAATTCTTGCCGCAGTAATCGCCGCTATGAATATCGCATCCGTAAAATCAAGCAACAAATTGATTGCATCCATTTCGGCTATCGAATATGAAAATCAGCTAAAGCCTGAAATAGATGAAAAGGATGGCTACTATACCTTTACAACAGATAACGACCTAAAGGTTGTTCAGCTGTCCGACATACATATCGGAGCAGGCTTTATGAGCACTAAAAAGGATGCAATGGCTATCAATGCCGTTGAGGCAATGGTAAGTGCCGAAAAGCCGGATCTTGTTATCGTTACCGGTGATATTGGCTATCCCGTTCCCTTCCAGGCAGGAACCTTTAACAACAAAAACGCCGCAAAAATCTTTGCAAACCTTATGGAAAAAATGGAGGTTTATTGGTGCCTTACCTATGGTAATCACGACACCGAGGCTTACAGCTACTTTGACCGAAGCGACATCTCAAAGGTTTACGGTGACAGGGACAAATATCCTCATTGTCTGTTCCAAGAAGGTCCTGATGATGTTGACGGATACGGCAACTATGTAATAAAGGTTAAGGATACCGCAGGCAAAATCACACAGGCTTTCTTTATGATAGACTCTCATTCATACACGGACGGCGACTATTTTGGTGCATTGTGGAAATACGATTGCATACATGAAAACCAAATCCAATGGTATGAAAACCAAATTTTAAGCCTTACCGAGCAAAATAACGGTGAGACACCAAAATCTCTGATGTTCTGCCATATTCCGTTGATAGAGCTTCAGGATGCTTACAATGAATATAAAGACAACGGCTTCAAGGATACCGAAAATGTTCAGCTTGTCGACGGCTTGATTGGTGAAACCGGCAAGGTTGTATATTCAAGCGAACACAACAACGGTATGTTTGACAAAATGCTTGAGCTCGGCTCAACACAGGGTGCATTCTTCGGCCACGACCACACAAACAGCTTTTCAATGATGTACAAGGGTATTCAGCTTGGATATACATACACCATCGATTACCTTGCTTACATGGACATAAAAAGCTACGGCCTGCAACGTGGATGCACAGTATTCACCGTTCACCCTGACGGAACATATGACAGACAGCTTGAAAACTACTATCAGGATAAATATGAAACCATTAACGAAAAAGAAAAAGTAAAAATGGTTGATTACAATACTGACAGGGCTAAAGAAGAATAAACCGAATAAACACAAAAACACCTTGGACACGAAAGCATCCAAGGTGTTTTTATATATTAAGATAATTAAAACAGCTTCATAATTTCGTCAGCAAGCTCCTCAAGCTCTGCTGCATATACATCTGTAAATCTTGTTTTGATTGTAACGGTTTTATCAATAATATTGATGTTTGCCATCTTTTCAAAATGAGCCTTCATTGCTCTGATAGCACTCGGAGCCCAAGACGCATTTTCAACAAGAGCAACTGTCCTGTTCTGGAAAGCCTTATGCTCAAGATGATTAAGATAATCATCCATAGGAGTAAACACACCTGCATCATATGACGAAGCCATACAAAGCAATACGCTGTGGCGGAAGCCGTCCTCCACACATTCTGCAATATCATCACGGGTAAGGTCGGCAATAGCAACTCTCGGGCATCCCTTTTCTTCAAGAATTTCCTTCATCTTCTCTGCCGCCTGCCATGTGTTGCCGTGGATAGAAGCACAGGCAATGAACACACCCTGATTTTCAGGCTCGTATGATGACCATGTGTTGTAAAGACTCAATACCTCAGGAATTGTATCTGTAAGCACAGGTCCGTGCAATGGGCAAATTGTCTTAATTTCAAGGCCTGAGACTTTTTTAAGAAGTGCCTGAACCTGCTTGCCGTACTTGCCGACAATATTAAAGTAGTATCTTCTTGCCTCACAATTCCAAGCCTCGTCGGCATCAGTTGTGCCAAACTTGCCAAAGCCGTCGGCAGAGAACAAAATTTTCTCGCTGCTCTCATATGAAACCATTACCTCCGGCCAATGCACCATTGAAGCCATAACAAAGGTAAGTGTGTGAGTACCAAGCTCAAGTGTGTCGCCTTCCTTTACGGCAATCACTCTTGATGCATCAATGTCGCAAAACTGCGGAAGCATTCTGACAGCAACGGTTGAAACAACTATCTTCATTTCAGGGAACTTATCGGCAAGTGCCTGAATACCGAAGCTGTGATCAGGCTCAAGATGATGAACAACAATATAATCGGGAATTCTGTCACCAAGTGCCTCATCAATATTATTGAGCCAAGTGTCAACTGCTATCTTGTCAACGCTGTCCATAATGGCAACCTTCTCGTCCAAAATAACATATGAATTGTATGCCATTCCCTTTTCAAGCATATATTGACCTTCAAACAAATCTATATTGTAATCATTTACGCCAACATACTTTACAGCATCACTGATTTTAACCATAAGTAATTAATCTCCTTATCTCAAATTTATATACATATTATATATATTTTCTTCTGTCAATTCAATAGGATTTCGCTTCATAAGCATAGACATACTTTTTTGGGTAAGCTCCCTAATTTGCTCATCGGTTGTGCAACCGATTTGCGAAAGGTTGGTACGCATACCCATTCGACTTTTCATTGCCGCAATTTCATCGGCCATGGCATCGGGAGTATCAAAGCCGCAATCCCTTGCAAATGCAGTAATTCTGCCTTCCTCATCTGCGTGCTCGGCGTTGAATTTTACAAAGTAATCAAGAGTAAACGCGCACGCCTCGCCGTGAGGCACACCGTAGATATTTGTAAGAGGAAACGAGCAGGCATGAGAGCCTGTTGTTCTCGGATGACTGAATGCCACTCCGGCAACAATAGATGCCTCTGCCATTTTTTCTCTTGCCAAAAGATCATCCGGATGATTGTACGCACGTTCCAAATATTCAAAAACAAGCCTTGCCGCATACACAGAGCAAGCAGAACAAATAGGCTGATTTAGTGTTGCCCAATAGCTTTCTATCGCGTGAGACAAAACATCAAGACCGGTTGATGCAGTAATCTGCGGCGGAACGGTAAGGGTTAACACAGGGTCAATAACAGCAATTTTAGGATACATAGCAGGGTCATTCATAGGCTGCTTAAGATTTTTTGCCAAATCTGTTAAAACCGAAATGTTGGTTACCTCACTTGCAGTACCCGAGGTTGTTGTTACGGCAATCATAGGTATTGCCTCATCAGCCGAAATTGCTTTACCGCCGCTGTGATATGCCTCAATTTTGTCATCACCCTTTGCAATAGCACAGGCTGCTTTACAGCAATCCATAGGAGAACCACCGCCAAGCGCAACAGCAAAATCAGCGCCAATACTACGCATAACATCTACACAGGCGTTTACATTGTCTGTGGTGGGGTTTGGTCTGATGTCGGAAAAAACTGCCTTTATCTTTCCGCCGGAGAGCTTTACAAGCTTGTCTGCGAGGCCGTTGCCTGCAAAGGAATGGGAGCAAACCAGTACGCCAACCTCTCCCCCGATTTCACAAATATAATCATAAATCTGCTCGTGCCTGTTGTTGCCGAAAGCAAGCTTAACAGGCAAATTAAATTCCCAATTCATAACTAATAACTCCAAAAATATATCACAGAATATTTTACCACAAAAATCCAATAAGTAAATATATTTTTTGAAAAATAAAAAATAAAATAGTTCTTGACAAGTAAAATAAATTATAGTATACTTTTATAGCATTAAGAAAAAGCGTATCACTCCTTCGGGAGTTTTACATATACCGAGGTGTAACTCAGTTTGGCTAGAGTGCCTGCTTTGGGAGCAGGATGCCGCAGGTTCAAGTCCTGTCACCTCGACCATAAAGAGCAGATACCATTTTGGGTATCTGCTCTTTATTATTTATATAAGACAGGACTTGAACCTGAGAAGGTCTTAGCGTTAAAAAGCGGCTTAGATTCGATGTCTAAGCCGCTTTTACAATCCCTCCGAGTGCGATAAATCGCACCCACCTCCCTTTACACAAGAGAGGCTCAAATCGGTTTGTTTATTTTATATGGCGTGTTTCAGCCCACTTTATCGACAGTCTAAAACTTGGAGAAATCCAAGGCTTTTCTTTTGAACAATATGTTGTTATTTCTTCGTTGTAACAGCCTTTACCTTGCTCCAAGATGAGTAAATCTTTGTTGATTTGCCGTTAATCTTAACTGTCTTGTAGGTGCGAACTCTTACATAATACTTTTTCTTGCCATTGAGCTTTGTGATTTTCTTTGAAACGGTCTTGTTCTTTGATACGGTGTAGCTCTTTACACCCTTTGTGAACTTGCTGTTGGTTGCAATTTGTACCTGATAGCCTGTTGTTTGGCTTGTCTGCTTCTTCCACTTTGCTGTTAATCCCTTCGAAATTGCAGAGGGTGAAGAAATGCTTGTTGCCTTTGGCTTGATAGTAAAGTATACAGTGTTGGTGCCTGTGTAGTTGCCCTTGAACGTAATCTTTACTGCGTACTGACCAACATACTTTCTGCCGCTTGCGTATGATACTGTATAGTCTTTATTGTTAACAAGAGTCTTACCCTTGCTGTCCTTAACGACTACTGACGGTGTTTTAACCTTGCCGTCATAGGTGTATGATGTTGCAGAAAGCTTAATGTATGATGCCTTTGGTATTACTGTTGTGGAAACAACCTTTGAGCATACTGTGCAGGTGTTTACAACCTTGCCGTCTGCTGTTGGGGTTGCCTTTGTTACGGTTGGCTTTGTAGTGTGGGCAATCTTAGCAACCTCTTCCTGTCTTACCTCGTAATCACAACGTGAGCATTTATATCCTGCTGTCCAGCCAACACTGAAGCAGGTTGGATTTACTGCGTCTGCTGTCTTAACTAAATCATGACCGAGTGGGTCAAGCTCTTCTCTATAGTCTTCACCGCAGTTTAAGCAAAGATACAAATTATGTCCGCCGGTGGTACAGGTTGGAGTTTCGCCTGCTCTTAAGTCGTAGTCGTGATCGAGCTTTGAGCCTTCGTCCGTTACGGTTACAGGCTTATTACAGATGGTGCAGGTGCCTGTCTTTGTGCCGTCCCCGGTGCAGGTTGCGTTGTTGTCGCTTGTGTAGGTTGTAACATTGTGAGTTGTGTGAGGTGCCGAGGTTTCATATCCGCAGCCGGGGTATGTTGCAGCAACCTTTGTTATTTTAAAGCCGTAATAGTTGGTTGAACTGTCGGAATTGAAATTAAGCTTAATATAGTTGCCGTTTAGGGTATATGTTTGGCCTGCCGGTTCAGTGCCTTCATATTTTGCTATTTCGTTTCCGTCCCTGTCATAAACCTTGAGATAGTCGTAATTTTTTTCTGTCTTGAACTGATCGTCAAAGGTTATGGAAATGGTATCTGCACCGGGATATTCCAATACATATTCCTCTGAGGTGCTATTCTCGTAATTGTGCTTTGACTCCGGCAAATTCTCGGTAAATTCAACAGCAAAGCTGTCCTTGTTTGCACAGGAGGTGATTACGGAATTTGTTTCGCTGTCGTATTTGTCGCTTAGCTGATGGTTAGGTCTTTCTGTAATATCCTCATGCTTGGTTGCAGAGCAAACAGTACATTCGTAATCAGTGTAACCGTCTGCACCGCAGGTAGCAGGACGGATTGTCGTTACAACAAAATCATGACCGAGTGCAGAGTTTTCCTCTGTTCTGTTTGTGGTTTCACCGCAGGCACAGGTTGCAGTTTCAGTGCCGTTTTCGGTGCAGGTTGCATTGCCGTCGGATACATAGTCACCGTAGCTATGTGTGTGCGGGGTATCAGGCTCGGCTTCATCACAGCCTACCTTTTCGGCAACAACTCTTGTTATCTTAAAGCCATAATAGTTACCTGAATCGTCGGAATGGAATTTAAGCTTAATATAGTCGCCGTTTAGGGTATATGTTTGGCCTGCCGGTTCAGTGCCGGTATATTTTGCTATTTCGTTTCCGTCCCTGTCATAAACCATGAGATAGTCCCAATTTTTTTCTGTCTTGAACTGATCGTCAAAGGTTATGGAAATGGTATCTGCACCGGGATAGGAAAGCTCAAAATATGTGTCGGTTTTGCTTTGATAATCATGCTCCGACTCGGGAAGATTTTCTGTTTCCTCAATAACAAAGCCATGATTTTTGCACGGATGATGCTCGATGGTTTTGTCTTCGTTATAGGTGGTTACAAAATCGTGGTCAACCATATTGGTTTCGTTGCGGTTTTCCGTTGTGCCGCATACGGAGCAGGTGTATAAATCGTATCCCTTTGCATAGCAGGTAGGCTCAACGGTTTTTGTGAGTTGATAGCTATGCTCTGCACATAACGGCAAAAATGCTATTTTTGATTCTTCAATGCCGTAGTCCAACAAATTTTTGTGTGTTACAGAATTTTCATAAACATTGTAAACAACATTGCTGTTCATACCATAGAAGCAATCAGTAGCAGGAAATTTAGCGTCCAAGGCACAGATGTTGACTGTTGTTAAATTTGAACAATAACACAAACAACGACCTGAAAAGTTCTTTACACTTGCCGGGAAATCTATTGACTCAAGATTGTTACGGTAGGTAAAAGCAAAGCCTGCGATTTTTGTTGTACCATCGAGAACGGTATAGCTTGTGTCCGGTCTACCGCCGGGATAGCTGAACAATGTTGTGCCGTATTTGTACAAAACGCCGTCGATAGCAGAAAATATAGTGTTGCCCTCAGCTACAACAAAATTCTTGATAGGAATTTTATTGCCAAACAATGACTGAGTGCCGATATCAGTTAACGAAGCAGGGAGAGTAATTGTTTCATCCGCCCAAACGTCTGAATCAATTGAGCAATAGTCGCCAAGGCTTTTAACACCCTCGTTAATTACAAGGCTCTTTATTTTTGCACCTCTTATTGCATAGTTTTGCAAAGAAAGATTTGTGCCGTTAAGAACAAGCTTTTCAAGAGTAACATCCTTGTAAAACGCTTCCTGTTCAATTGATGATACGGTGCCGGGCACTGTAAATTCGGTTGCATCGCTATTAACATATTTTATAAGCTTTGTCTTATTCTTGTTGTAGAGAGTACCGTTATCGGCACAAAAGCTTTCATTGCCCTCGGCAACGGTAATGCCCTTGCCTGCTCCGCCGACAAAGGTAGCATAGCTCATTGCATAAACTTGTATTGTTGTAACAGATGCAGGGATGGAAAAGCTTTCAATATCATATACATAGTGGAATAAATAATTGCACAGAGATGTAATGCCCTCTTCAATTACAATGTGCTTTACGGTACAGTATTCGAACGGCGATACATTTTCACCTGTCCAACTATAACCTGTAATAGCACCCTCGCCCGAAATTGTCAGCGTTTCGGTGGTTGAATCGTAGGTAAAGGTTTGACCGCTCAAAAGCGTTCCCGATGCTTCGGGATACTTTACCTCTGCCTGTGCCGAAAACGGAACAGCCATTAGAGTTGTTGCCAGCATTACAAATGCCAGCAGGGTGGATAATACTTTTTTCATAATTTTCCTCCTTATATAATTATATAATTTATTTATCTACATTATATATTTTTTTCTAAATTAAAACTATTGAACTAATAGGCAAATTAGGGCTACTTTTATATGGGCCTTTGCTGAAAACAGGGCTACCTTTAACAAAAAAATGCCGATTATGAACCTTACGATTCACAATCGGCATAATAATAAACTATTTATTTATTCTTTCGCTTTTAACCTTTTCCAAAAGCTCCTTTCTGTTTTCAACCTCTAATTTTTTATAGATTGAAGCAGAATGTTTTTTTATTGTGCTTTCGGTAACAAACAATTCCTCGGCAATTTCCTTTCTCTTTTTACCCTCAAGGAGAAGCTTCATAACCTCTCTTTCTCTTTTTGAAAGCAAATCGGTTTGTGCAAATTCATCCGCAGCTGCTTGAGAATCCCTGCTATCAAAATACTCAACCGTCTTTATCGGCTTGGGTGGGGCATTTTATGCATCAATAAATTTTTTCACTATGCTGTAAAACATAATGAGCAGTATTTCCGAAATTACATACGAAACGGAAAGGAATTCAAACCTGGTTTTAAGAATAGACTCAACAAGCCATATTCCTATATTTATTGCAACCAAAAATGACAGGTACAATGACACATATACACTCCTGTTTTCCTTTCTTATAAAGGAATAAACAAGAATTCCTATCATTGCCACAAGATAAAGGATTACATATACCTTATATATTGGATGCAAAACACCGTATGTTTTAACAAGGACCGTTGCATTATTAACCTTTTCAATAGCAACATCAACGTAGTAAATATCCGAATACCAAGCGCTTGTGGCAATAACAAAAACTATTACACCTATGCAAAGCAAAAGTGCAACAACCTTATTAGGTATTTTCAGCTTACACATTGATGCGATAGTTAAAAACATAAAGACAGAAATATACACACTGCCTAAATACGCAACTGTATTTGATGTAATGGCTAATACTAAATTCGGCGACACCGACAAAGCAAAATACCCAATATTCGTTACTGCTACTGAAAGAAACAGCCACATAAGCCACTTATTTTCTTTTCTATATGAAACACTGCAAATTGCTAACAAGACTATTGAAGCAACGCAGGTTACTCCGTATAAAACCGACAAGTCTATTCTCCGTTCAAAATCAAAATGTAATTACGCGTAAAATATTATATCATATTATAATCTTAAAGTGCAAGAACTATATTTTTTATCTAATAAAACAAAAAAATCAGCCTTGACAGAACAGTAACAACTGCTTTGTCAAGGCCTTTATATTTGTGGTAACGGCAGCAATATATGCCTGCCTAAAAAATCAAATTAATCAACTTGTTTTTTCTTCTTTTTTACAAAAACGGATGTTGACGATACACCTACGCCGGAAGCAAATAGCATAGCAATCCAAAGAAGCATCATGCTGTTGTTACCGGTCTGCGGAGATTTTGTATCACTTGAAGATTCTGTATCGGTTTTTGCTACCTCTTTTGCATTAACAACAAATGTTGTGCTTGCAGAACCATCTTTCCATACAATGTCAAGGGTATGGCTTCCAACAGAAAGGGTATTAAGATAATCCGCCTTCAGTGTAACAATGGTAGAACCTTCCTTTACAGTATAGTTCTCAGCATCAATAAGGACTCCGTCAACCTTAACTCCAACGAACTTGGAAAATTCTCCGCTTCCTCTTACGGAAAGGCTTCCGTCAGAATTTTGTGTCCAACTGCTGTTTGCACCATCTAAAATTCTATAATCTGTTGGGGTTTGCTCAGGTGTAGGTGTAGGAGTAGGTGTTGGTGCTACATAATTTGGATTTGCGATACCGCAAACTGCGCATGTAGCATCAGTTGTGCTCATATTTGTGTGATTACATGTTACTGTTGCTTTGAATGAAGCATCGGACGTCGGGTCGTGGGTCATTGCTGCGATGAATATCTGCTCTCCTGCCTTGAGTTCAAAGACCATTGTCTCTTTTTCAGATTCAAAATAAAATTCATCTCTCGCAGTGTTTGATGCAACAACAAAATCATCAATACCATTCATATCACTGATAGTTGCGGTATAGGTTCCGTCCTTAGTAGCAGTAAAGCATGCTGTTGATATTTGATATGTGTCACTAAAGGTACAGGTTATGCTTTGGTTTAATTTAACATCGCTTACAAAAGACTCCTTGTGTCCGCAATCAACACAAACGCCTACCGGAGCATTATGCTCAGTCATTTCAACTTCTGCGTTTTCACCTTGGGCGTCGCAGATTGCACATTTTGTTTTTGCAAGTCCCTTTGAGGTGCAGGTTGGTGCTGTAATAATTTCATCTTTAACAAAGGAATGAGTACACTCCACACCTTCTTCCAAATCTATTGAAACAAATTTATTGCCTCTATTATTTGCATATGCCTCAGCGGTGGAGCCGGTGTGACCGTAAATTGTAACAGATTCATAAACAAAATAAATTGATAAAGTAGTATCTTTACCGTTAATTATGATTGCTTCAATATTTGGGTCAGAAAATGCATTACTGCCTATTTCAGTAACTGAGGCAGGAACATCAACACAATAAATACCGCAATCGGAAAAAGCACTATTGCCTATTGTTTCAAGTGTTGAGGGAAGCTTAACCGAGAAGAGCTTTTCACAATATCCAAATGCATAGTCATCTATTTCTTTTAGTCCTTCATTTAATTCAACCGAGCTGAGATTATAACAGCCTTCAAAAGCATCATAACCGATATATTCAACTGTTGAAGGAAGCTTTACTCCCGAAATCAAGGAAGCATAGAATGAATAATATTCAATTGATTTAACGCCTTCAGGAACAACGAAGGTGCCTGTTAATGACGGAAGAGTAAAGATAAGGACAGTTCCATCCTTTGAATAAACAACATTATCAACTGACTTATATGTTTCATTTGCATCTGCAATGCTGATTGATTTCAAATCATAGCAGCAAGCGAATACGGAGCCGTTGAAATCTTTAACGCTTGCGGGAATTGTTACCGATTCTACGGCAGTATTTCCGAAAGCCCAATCATATATATACTCAATACCTTCATTAAGTATTATTGTTTTAAGATTTATGCATTCACCAAATGCGCCTTGATTAATTGTCTTAACGGAGCTTGGAATTGTTATGGATTCAATTGCAGTACCGAAAAAAGCGTTTTTACCGATAGAACCAATACCTTCACCAAGTGTTACTGTTTTAAGATTTTTGCAGTCACGAAATGCTTGGTTATAAATTGTTTTAACAGAGCCTGGAATTGTTATGGATTCAATTGCAGTACCGGAAAAAGCGCAGTAACCGATAGAATCAATACCTTCACCAAGTGTTACTGATTTAAGATTTTTGCAGTCAAAAAATGCTTTTTCATAAATTGTTTTAACAGAGCTTGGAATTGTTATGGATTCAATTGCAGTACCGTAAAAAGCGCTTTTACCGATAGAATCAATACCTTCACCAAGTGTTACTGTTTTAAGATTTTTGCAGTCACAAAATGTATAATCATAAATTGCTTTAACAGAGCTTGGAATTGTAACGCTTGTTAAATATTCACAATCCTCAAAGGCACTTTTTTCAATATATGTTACGGGAATGCCATTTATTTCGCTGAGAATTGTTACATCGGTAGGAGTGTCGAACCTATATCCGCCAACATAATAAAAATCGTTTCCTGTGTCGGCATCGGTATCTTTAACATAGAAAACGCCGCTGTCAACATATGATTCTTTATAATCAATATGAACATTGAATAGCTCATCTACTGTTGACGGGCTATAATACCTAACTGCAAAGTAAACAGTTTCTCCCTCAGAGGCACAATAATCAATACGACAGTTATTTCCTTCACCGTCATCATCATCTTCCATAATTGGGTTATCAGTATTAATATCGCTTGACGAAAGAAGGTAACCACAGGTATCAATATCAATGCCACCTGTTGTGTAAAATGTAAACATACCGTCTTTCTGTACAGTAACCCTATAGAAAAGATATTCGCCGGCAACCGAAATTTTGACATTCTCATCTACAAAGGCTGTCGCGCTGTCTGCCGTAACCGTTGCTTTAATAGATGCACCGCAACGTGTACAATGTCCGTCAACATCAAATTCATGGCCCAATGAAGGCACATTGTGATCATAAATGCTTCTTGTTTCGTTACAAGCAGAGCATTCTTGATTAATTTTTCCGCCTTCGGTACAGGTTGCAGGTGTTCTGTCAACCTCTGCCCAATTGTGACCTTTTGCGGGTGCATCGGGGTCGTTTACTGTTTGAGTTGCTTCGCAAACAGAGCATTTTTGATTGATTTTTCCGCTTACGGTACAGGTTGCAGGTGTTCTGTCAACCTCTGTCCAATCATGACCTTTTGCATCCTCGGTAATCATTTTGTATGTAAGCGAGCAAACGCTACAGCTTTTTTCAACATAGCCGTAATTTGCACAATCTGCTTCACCAGTGCCGACAACTGTTGTTTCGTGAGCGCAATCGGTAAACGCAAATTCACTTAACTGCATACATCTTTCACTGCCTGAATTCTTTGTGATTTCAAGCTTGAAATATTTGTACTCAACATTTGTCATGTCACAGGCAAATGAAAATGTTGTTTTATTTTCACTTTGAAGAACTGTATCGCCGATAACCTTATGGATTACATCCCATTTACCTGCCTTTGTTTCGGCATTATAGTCGTTACTGCCGTAAAGAACCCAATCCTTAGGATTTCTTGATGGCTCTGATGCTGTATCGTTACCGGTAGACATTTGGTAACCGCTGACCTTAACGGCACTTGAAGCCTCAATAACCACGTAAGCCGATGAAAAACTTGTAACACACCATTTTGTGTTCAAATCACTGTCAAAAAGCTTATCGTAGTTTTCCGTTCCACCGGCAGTGCTTGCACCGCGTGTTCCGTCAATTGCCTTAAAGGTTACACCTTCGTATGCAGATGCGGTGATAGGACACACCGACACAAGCATAAGAACGCTTAACAATACGCACAACATTTTTTTGATTCCTGATTTTTGTTGCATATTATCGTCCTCCTTTGTAATTGTGCAACATCATATATACCAAAGGTACACACTGCAACTATACAATAGCCAAAATAAAATTGCAATAGACTTGGCGTAAAACGACATTAAAACGGCGTGAAACGACATAAGCAACACCAAAATAGAATATACACGGCTACCCTTGAGGTAAGAGGAGCTGTTGAGCGAAGCAAAACTGAGGGGATAAAAAAGATTGAACATCAAGTCTAATCCGCTTTTGGTGATTTTATAAATAATCGAGCAATATTCCTTAACAAATCACGTTGTTATATGCTATAATAGACTACAAAGCTTAAAAGAGGGGTTAAAATATGAAAGCTATTTACGCAAGGGATTTTGGCATTTGCACAGATGAGGATGTAACAAAAAAGCTGATAGGGCTTTTTGATTATTTGAAAACCGTTGATGATGAAAAAACAGTTATATTTGATAAAGGCACATATTACATAGACAGTGAAAAATGCAAAAAATATATGCTTTACATCACTAATACCGTTGGCGATGATGAGTTTTCAAAGGACGAAACACCACATCTCAACGCAGTTCCCTTTTACCTTAACGGTATTGACAACATCACTGTTGACGGCTGTGATTCAGTTTTTGTAATTGACGGCAAGGTGACAAATATTGCAATTGAAAACTGTAAAAACATTACCCTCAAGAACATTGAAATTCGCCACAGCCACCCCGACATGCACGAATTTAAGGTTGTGCGCAAGGGATTGTTCGGCGTTGATTTTGAAATTGACAAAGATACACAGCTTGAATTTGTTGACGGTAAAGCCTATATCTTTTCAAAGGATTACCGCTACGCTATTGACCATAAAGCAAAAAACGCATGGTGGATAGGACAAATCAGAAAGAATACACCCGATAAAATAAAAAGAGTTTGTCATCCGCTTCTTGCCGCAGGTAAGATACAAGATTTGGGGAACAGAAAAATTCGTGTTACGTACCCTAATACCTTTAGATTCAAAACGGGTGACTGCTACTATGTTTTTGATGTTCGCCGTCAGTTTGCGGGAATATTTGTTAACAAATGCAAAAATGTAATGCTTGAAAATATTAAGCAAAGGTTTAGTTACTCGCTTGCCCTCGTTGCACAGGACAGCGAGGACATAACCGTTGAAGGCGTTGAATTTGCACCCGAAAAGGACTCGGCAAGGAAGGTAGCATCGGTTGCCGATTTTATACAAATCTGTATGTGCAGAGGAAACGTATCAATTAAAAACAGTTATTTTGACGGTGCTGGTGACGACAGCCTGAATGTCCACGGCGTTCATTTTAAGATTACGGATATTAACGACAATCAGCTAACCGTTCGCTTTATGCACCCGCAATCGCACGGATACAATCCTTTAAGAGAGGGCGACACCATCGCATACATCAACACCGACACCTTGCTTGAGGAGGGCACGGCGGTTATTGAAAAATCGGAGCTTGTTGATGAGTATAACATCAGGCTCACCGTCAGCAATACGGACAAAGCAAAGGTGGGCAATGTTATTGAAGACATAAGTGCCTGTCCTGACCTCGATTTTGAAAATAATTATATGACAAGGATTATCACAAGAGGTCTGCTGATTACCACAAGAGGCAGGGTGAATGTTAAGAACAATCATTTCGTCAGCACAACTATGAGCGGTATTCTGCTGTCCGACGATGCAAAAAGCTGGTACGAAAGCGGAATGTGCAGAGATGTTACGATAGAAAACAACACCTTTGATTACTGCGGTCAAACGCCTATTTTGATAAAGCCCGAAAACAAGGTGTATGCAGGTGCGGTGCACAGGAACATTAAGATAATCGGCAACACCTTTAGGAATTACAGCGGTTATTGTATAAGCGCAAAGGATACCGACGGAGTTTTAATCAAGAATAACAATTTTTCAGGAAAGAAAATCAAAACTAAAAACTGTAACAATATTTCTTGGGAACAATTATAAAAAACACATTGCCTGCAATCATAGGCAATGTGTTTTTATGTTTATTTCAGTATAACCAAATATGCAATTTGTTCGGGGTTATTTATATGAAGCTTGTTGTTCTTAATTGGAATTTCTCTGATATATTCATTTCCGTTTTCGGTAATTCTGTATATTTCGGCTGTTGATTTATCGGCTTCAAAAATATCCCAATCACGACAGTCACCGTTTTTGCTGTATGCAATATAGGTGCTTTCATTATGCACAAACGGAAGAAACAGAGCATAAAGCACCGTGCAGATTGCTTTGATTATCTCAACGACAAGGGCTTTATTATGTCCTCGGAGGAGCCGGCAATGTAGCTTCTAAATCACCTTGCACTTGTTCATAACGGACCTTTTACACTGCGACCGCAGGAAAACGGTCAGGCACGAATTTTTAGGCTCATACCGCCGTCAGAAAGCCATATATTCCGACGGCACAACAGTTACTGTTGATTTAGACAGAAGCACATACGAAATCGGTAATAATTCGAGTTATCACAATTAAGACAGCTGTACCGAAAATAATAAGCATTAAGTCTATCAGCATAAAAACACCGCTTGCAAGCTCATCGGCTTACAAACGGTGTTTTATTGTTAGGTCTATTTTTATTCTTACCGTATACAAGCAAAAATACAGAAATAATAACACAGAAAAGGCACAGCCATTGGTGACTGCCAAACGGATTGCCTACGGATTCCTGCCTTAAATAGTACAACATGCCCTTTATAATTGCACAGGCAAGCACCTCTGAATATATGTAATTAACAGTGACCTGTCTTGTTTTGTAAAAATAATAAAACAGCATAAACACAAGCAAAAACGACACAGCCTCTAAAAGCTGAACCGGAACCGTTGTACCGTTTATTGCAATACCCTTACAGCATCCTGCGATAAAGCAACCTATTTTCCCTACCCCATAAACAAGAGGGACGGGCATTAACGACACAATAAGGATTTGCCGTGCAGGAACAGATGTCAGCTTAATGAACAAAAGCGTGCTGACAATAATACCGATAAGCCCACCGTAAGAGGAAAATCCTGTTTTCAACACATCCAACGAATGCTCCTGTGCCATTGCCAAAAGCTTTGCCCCAAGCAAAACAAATGCAAAATCCATTACTATCAATATAACAGATTTATACATCTCCATTCTGTATTTTCTTGCTTGCAAAAACACAAACAAAAAATACAAAAGCAAGCCCGACAGCAGAAAGAATGCATACCAATTCATATCAGCCGCAATCCTCGCACATCTTGATAAAAGCAAACATAAACACTATTACCGCAACAACAGCAATTAAGAACAGCACAATATCCACCGTAAATATTGTGGACAGGGTTTTGTTGTTTGGATATTTAACCTTGCCAATTATGGCAATAGCATGCTTTGCCAGCGCAAGCACACTGGCAACGCTGTTAACTATGTAAGATATTATTGATAAAAGAGTTCCTGAAAAGGCGAAATTACCGCCGAGATACTCTATGATAAGCATTGGAAATCTTCCTACTCCTGCAAAAAGAATAGGCATTATTAAGCAGATAACATAAGCCTTTACAAGCTTATCCGCTTCCTTTTGCTCTTGGTTATCATAATTATAATACGGAAAGTCCTGCCAATCTTGGTTGTAATACTGATTATCGTTAGGATTCCCCGGCTGATAGTACTGACCGTCCTGCTGATAATACTGATTATCCTGCGCAACATTTTGATTATTAGGTTGGTAATATTGGTTTTCCTGCGGAATATTCTGGTTATCAGGTTGATAATACTGATTATTCTGCTGATTTTCAAAATTAAAATTCTGATTGAAATCGTCCATAAGAACCTCCCGGTGTAACGGTAATAATTCGTTGTCTTAACCGTTTTTCAGCTCATCAAATTTGGCGGCCATTGTCGGATTGCCCTTGGTGAGCTTTTTTATTGATACGGCTTCCACCTTATTGTTTGCCCTGCGGAGCTGGTCATCCGACTTTGTGAGGGCGTCACGGATTTTTTGAAGCTTGTTCATTGTGTCGTCAATACCCTTAATTGCTTCGTCAAACCTTTTATGTGCTTGGTCTACATTATAGGCAAAATCGTTTTTGAAATCGTTTAGGCTTGCTTCAAAATTGGTTATGTCTATATTTTGATTACGCATAACCTCCATTTGTTGCTTGTATTTGAGCGAATTGAGTGAAGCATTACGAAGCAGAGTGATAATGGGAATAAAGCATTGCGGACGAACGACATACATCTTTTCGTACTGATACGATACATCAACAATACCCGCATTATAGTAATCGCTGTCAGCCTCCAAAAGAGACACAAGCACGGCATATTCACAATTCTTTTCCCTGCGGTCCTTATCAAGCTCCTTAAAGAAATCCTCGTTTTTATGCTTGGTGGCTGTGGTTTCCATCTCATTTTTCATTTCGAACATAATGGAAATAATTTCAACGCCGTTTTCGTCACACTCGCGATAAATAAAGTCACCCTTACTGCCGGAGCGTGCGTCGTTATCCTTTTCAAAATACGCCGTCGGGAATGCAGTCATACGGATTTTATTAAACTCATCAAAGCAAAACTGCTCAAGGCTTTCGCCCACCATTTTTGTGGACTGCTTTGCCTTAAAGTCCTTTAGCCTTTCAATCTCCTCGTCACGCAAACGAAGCTGAGTTTCAAAGCCCTCCTTGATTGTTCGCTCCTGAAGGGCATATTGATTTTTACTGCTTTCAATAGCGGAGGACAGGCGTGAAATTTCAAGCTGCTTTTCACCAAGCTGTGCGTCCTTTTGAGCAACTGCCTTTGTAATGGCAAGCTCCCTTTCGGAGTCCTTTTGCTCAAGCCTTGACCGAAGCTCCTGAATTAAAAAATCCTTTTTTGAAAGCTGTTCCTGCAGCTCTTTGTCACTTTCCGCCTTTGCAATACGCAGGGCATTTTCCTTATCTCTGCCGAAGTCAAGCTCTTTACTCCTTATCTCTGCATTAAATTCGTTATCCCTAACCTGCTTTACGATAGAGGCATAGCTCGCCTCATCAATAGTAAAAACCTCGCCGCATTTTGGGCACTTAATCTCGTTCATAGCAACACCATTCCTAATTTTTTTACAAGCTAATTATAACACATATCGTCTAAAGAATAAACAAAATATTTACACAAGCTGATAAATGGTAAAATTGATACATAAACAATCAAAGGAGAGCAGCTTATGCTAAAGGATTCTTTAATTGCAAAAACACAGGGCAAGGCAGGCTTGCCTTTGGAATTATCGTCATTTTTTATATACAAAATTATTCCGGTTGATTTATTAGCATTATTATGATATAATTCTTACAAAATACTTTATTTAGATTGGCGGCAGCCTAAGCAATATGGAGTACAAAATGAACGAAAACAATAAAAAAAATGCGGAGCTAAGGTCTATCCAGACAGAGGATAAAAGCACAAATCACAAGGTGAAAAAGGCAATACTTGACAATTTTTTAAGTCTTAACAGCAACATAATTAAAACCATACACAGAGCAGGCAGATATGCGTTTATGTGCAAGCTTATGGACAGGGAAATTCCAAAGGCTTACAGGGAGGCGGCAAAGGCTCCTGTTGACGAAAAAAAGGTTGTGTTTGTTGAGGTTAGGCACCCTCATGTTACAAACAGCATGCAGGTTATGTTTGACGAGCTTGCAAACAATTACGACTACAACATTCACACACACTTTTTGCTTACCAACGGCACAATCAGAGCAGATTTCAGAAAGCGTTGCCTTGATGCCGTTAGGGATATTGCAACCGCAAAGTATGTGTTTATGAACGAAGCATCAAATACAATGTCCGCTATGCCGCTACGCCACGAGACAAAGATTATTCAGCTGTGGCACGGTTGCGGTGCGTTTAAGAAATTCGGCTTTTCCACCGCCGACCTTTTGTTCGGCGCCTCAAGAAAGGAACAGCTAAGGCATCCGTTTAACAAGAATTACAGCCTTGTTACGGTAAGCTCACCCGAGGTTATCTGGGCATACAACGAGGCTATGAATATTGATGAAAGCACAGGCATTGTTCAGGCAACCGGCTCGAGCAGAACAGACATCTTTTACGACAAGGAATTCCTGAACGAAGCAAGAGAGCATGTTTACGAGCTTGTTCCTCAGGCAAAGGGCAAAAAGATTATACTTTATGCCCCGACCTTCAGAGGCAGAGTTGCAAAGGCAGAAACTCCCGATATGCTCAACATCAAAATGTTTTACGAGGCTCTCGGCGAGGAGTATGTTCTTCTTATCAAGCATCATCCTGTTGTTAAAAATCCCCCTGCCGTACCCGAGGCATACAAGGATTTTGCAATGGATGTCGGCAACATATTAAGCATAGAAGAATTGCTTTCTGTGTCTGACATTTGTATTTCCGACTACTCATCACTTGTATTCGAATACAGCTTGTTTGAAAAGCCGCTGATTTTCTTTGCATATGACCTTGACGAGTACTTTGACTGGAGAGGCTTTTACTACGACTACTACGAGCTTGCTCCGGGCTTGATTGCAAAAACAAATCTTGAAATGATTGACTACATTCAACACATCGACGAAAGATTTGACAAAAAGGCTATTCAAGAGTTTAGATACAAATTTATGCGCTCGTGCGACGGTCACGCAACGCAAAGAATAATCGACACGGCTTTTGAAAACCCACAGGCGCATAGAAAGGAATGTGAAAAATTTGAGCATTTCTATTCCGTGCCTAAGGTTGAAAGCAGTAAAACACCATACTTCAAAAGAGTTGAAAAGGTTAAAAGGCAAAAGGAAGCTGCGACAAGCCTTTATGCTTCCCTTAAAAGCAGTAAGCTGAAAAAGGGCAGCGTCATTGCACTTGACATCAAGTCAAAGGAAATCAAGCTTCTTGCAAAGCAGGCAGGCATTAAGCTTGTAAAATCGGGTAATCTTGACGAGGCTATGCCAATCATTGCACAGTCACAGTTCATAATAATTGACAAGCCGAGCACATTGCTTGACAGCATTGAGCTTAGAAGCGAAACAAAGGTAATCTATCTGCCGTCTAACGCGTTCCCTCTTTCTGCATTTGGATACGCAACGAAAAAATACAGAAGCGGTCTGCGCAGAGAGATATACGAAAACGCACCGCTGTTCAGCAGTGTTACCGCTGTTACTGCACCGAGCAAGGCAACCGGTGAATTGCTCAAAAAAGGCTTTAACAAAGATGTTGAGGTGCTTGAAATCGGTGATGTTAAAAGCGACATCCTATTCAACGAGGAAAACAGGCAGAAGCTCCTTAACAAGCTTTACGAAAAGTATCCGAAGCTAAAGGGCAGAAAAATTATTGCATACATCAGCACAAACGGTGAGCCTATTGATGACTCTGCAATGTATGAATATCTTTACAAGGATTATGTGCTCCTAAAGTGCTACACAAATCCTGCAAATATGACAGAAACCTCAATATACTATGCAGACAGCATTGTTGACGTAAGCGAAAGCTTTAAGCCATACGAGCTACTCTCTATTGCAGACATCGCGATAGGCAACATCAATGCACCGATACTTTCATTTACAGCTACGGGCAAGCCTATATTCCTTTATACCGGCAACACGGCAAAGGCATTGTCTGAAATTGAACCTCTTATTGATTTTGAAAACGAGGTTAAGCTTCCTGTATTCAACAGCATTTATGATGTCATTAACGGCATTTTGGATATTGAAAAATACGATTATACAGGTTATAATCAAACCAAGGAAAAGTACCTTGCACTTTGCAACGGCAACAGCCTTGAAAATCTACTAAACCAACTTAAATAAGGAGATAATAATATTATGACATACGGTGTAATTCTTGCGGGCGGTATAGGCTCAAGAATGGGCGGTGACAAGCCAAAGCAGTATCTCACTGTTAAGGGCAAGCCAATCATTATCTATACTATTGAAAAGTTTTTGATCGTTCCCGAATTTGAAAAGGTTATCGTGCTTTGCCCGAGCCAATGGGTTGAGCATACAAAAAACCTGATTGAAAAGCACATTGCTCCCGCAAAGGACAAGGTTGCCGTTATTCAGGGCGGTACCACAAGAAACGAAACTATTATGAACGCAATCAAATTTATCGACGGCGAGGGCAACCTTAACGACGACACAATCATCGTTACCCACGACTCTGTTCGTCCGTTTGTTACCCACAGAATTATTGAAGAAAACATCAAGGCTGCCGAGGAGTTCGGTGCCTGTGATACAGTTGTGCCTGCAACCGATACAATCGTAGAGGCTGTGGATAACACAACCATTTCCAACATCCCCGACAGAAGCAAAATGTATCAGGGACAAACACCGCAATCATTTAAGGCACTTAAGCTAAAAAATATGTATGAAAGCCTGACCGACGAAGAAAAGAACATCCTTACCGATGCTGCAAAAATCTTTGTCATCAAGGGCGAAAAGGTTGCTCTTGTGCAGGGCGAAACCTACAATATGAAGATAACCTACCCTTATGATTTAAGGGTGGCAAAGTCTTTGCTGGAGGACGAATCCGATGATTAACACAATATATCGCTTGGTTGCACCAAGACGATTTGAAATTGCATTTGACGACATCAGTATGTACGGTGAAAATGCGATAGTAAGACCGACTAACCTTTCCATATGCAATGCGGATATGAGATATTATCTCGGCACCCGTGATGCAAAGGTGCTTGCCGAAAAGCTGCCTATGGCGCTTATTCACGAGGGCATAGGTAAGGTTATGCACGACCCTTCCGGCAAATTCAAGCCGGGTGACCTTGTGGTTATGGTGCCTAACTGTCCGACAGAAGAGGACGAATACATCGCAGAAAACTATTTGCGTTCGTCAAAATTCTGTGGCTCATCAATGGACGGTCTTTTGCAGGAGTTTGTTGAAATTTCACCGAAAAGATTGGTAAAGCTCCCCGATGACATTGACAGAAATGTTGCGGCATTTACCGAAATTGTATCGGTATCGGTTCACGCAATTTCACGATTTGACAAAATTGCTCACAACCGCAGAGAAACTATCGGTGTATGGGGCGACGGCAATTTGGGCTACATCACCTCGCTTTTCCTAAAATACACCTTCCCGCAATCAAAAATCGTTGTTTTCGGTACCAATTACGAAAAGCTTTCGGACTTTACATTTGCAGACGAAACCTATCTTGTAAACGATGTTCCCGACGGCTTTACAATGGACCACGCATTTGAATGTGTGGGCGGAAACGGAAGCCCTGTTGCTATTGAACAAATAATAGGACTTATCAAGCCGGAGGCTACCATCTCCATTTTAGGTGTAAGCGAATACCCTGTGCCTATCAACACAAGAATGATTTTGGAAAAGGGTATACGTATGTTCGGCTCATCAAGAAGCGGTGTTGAGGATTTTCAAAAAACCGTTAATATGTATGTTGAGCACCCTGAAATTATTGATTACCTCGGAAACCTTGTGAGCTCTGTAAATGTTGTTAGGACAACAACAGATATTAAAAACGCATTTGAAAAGGACACTCACAAGTCATTCGGCAAAACAATAATGGTTTGGGAAGAATAGGCTGTGATAGTGCTTGATCATTTTGGAGTGTCAAGCAGGCACAAATACATCTTCCTTATCGCATCATTTGCCATAACAATAGCTATGGCGCTGTTGTTTGACCTTGTAACCGGCAAGCTGTCGGCATTGATATGGAAGCCAAAAAAAGAAATTAAACAGTAAGAATACTAAAGCGGATTGAACATCAAAATTCAATCCGCTTTTTTATCCCCTCAGTCGTCTAAATGACGACAGCTCCCCTTGATTGCAAACAAAGGGAGCCAAGTATTAGTGCTTTTTTATTGCTTAGGTAAAATTACCTTGACCTTGAAAAGATCGCCGTCGATGGTTATTTCCATATTTCCGTGCATTGCCTTGCACAAGCTGTCGGCAATGGACAACCCAAGTCCGTTGCCCTCTTGATTACGCGATTTGTCACCGCGCACAAAGCGTTCCTTAAGTTCCTCTTCTGAAATATCAAGAGGTTGGGCAGATACATTTTTTATTTCGAACACAGCGGTGTTGCCCTGCTCGTAAACATCTGCGTAAACCCTTGAGCCCTTTGCCGAATACTTGCGGGCATTTGACATCAGGTTTTCTATTACCCTAAAGGTTTTTGTGCCGTCGGCAACTGCCGTCAGGCTCTTTTTGTCGCCCTTAAAGATCAGCTCAAGGCCGTTGTCGGCAAATTCCTGCTGATGCTCCACCACCGCCTGAGTAGCAAGCTCTCCCAAATCAAGCTGTACCAAATTAAGAGTGATAACTCCGCTGGTAATTTTTGACGCCTCTACAAGATCATCAATAAGTCGCTTCAGCCTGCTACCCTTTTCATCAAGAACGGAGATGTACTCCTTTGCTCTTTCGTCCTCTATGTTACAATCCTTAAGCAGCTTGACATAGCTGATAATAGAGGTTAACGGTGTTTTAAGATCGTGAGAAACGTTTGTAATAAGCTCGCTTCTCATTCGTTCATCCTTAATTGCCTTTTCAACTGCGCGGTTAAGCTCCTCGCTCGTATACCTTTGTGCATACACAAGCATTTTCAGGCTTTGAGGCAGAGTGTTAAAGTTTACCCTCGGCGGACGCCTTTCGTTATATGCTCTTATTATTTCGTCAAGACTTACAACATATTTTACAACAAACACAAGGCTTGCCGCATTGATGCCGAACCAAGCAAATGCAATCAACAGGCGCGGACCGGTTGCGTCACACACAGCAACAAAAAACAGCAGTAACACGTTAACCAATCCGTAGCCGATTAAAAATCCTATCAGCTGCTTTTTGAAGGCTACGGGACGGTATTTTATTAAGCCGATGCCCTTCTTTGCAGGCTTAATAATAATCGTCTTAAACAGCCTTACACAAAGCCTTGCCAGCATATAAACAATGGTGTTTTTGAAAAATTTGCTATGCGTTTTTACCTGACGTGCAACAGATGTCAGCCATTCACAGAAAAGCAGATATATGCCACAGGCAAGTGCGCATATTGCCGGTACATACCACCTTGAGCCTGCAAGCATAGTCAACAGACGATGATAAGAAGAATTTTCATTATATACAACAATGTTTATATAAAGATAAACTGCAATTAATCCAAGGTACAATCCTCCTGCAACAAGACCGCCGTTAAGTAAAAAATGCAAATCGTTAGGCATTTTGTCTATTGATATATTACTGTATTCGGCTTGCCTTCTGCCTGCCATACAACAGGAAACAATAAGCATGGCAATCATCACGGCAATGCATACAAGACAAAGTGTAATGTTTTTGCTTATATCGTGGCTGACAGAATCAAATCGATTGTTGATAAGTGCATATTTACTGCCTGCCTTGTAGTTATCGGTAAGCAAAAAATATGCCTGCTTTGTATTTCCCGTGTAAAAGGTATCGGTGTCCTTACAAATGCCGTAAAGCTTGTTTTCGGACAAATCCGAGTCCGTAAGACTAAAGCCGTTATGAGCATTAATGCTTTGCTTAAGCACATTCAAATCCTTAACATTTGTGTAAACCACACCGTCCTTTGATTCAACATAAAAGCTCACTATTTCGGGCACGTTCGGCTCCTGATAATATTCGTAGCTTTGCTCCTTTGCCAGGTTGTAAAACTTATTTTCAATTTCGGTCTGTGCCTCCTCCTTTGAATAAGAAAGCGGGAGCTCGAAGCTGAAATAAAAATATCTTCCGTCGGGGAAGTTATATGAAAAATCGTAGGAATAATAGAATTCATGCACACCGTATTCATTGTAGCGGTCGTTAATGTGCAGGGCTTCCATTCTGTCGATTACATAATTGTACGGCCCATAATCTTCTCCGTATGTATAATACTTGTATATCTCCTGATAATTACTGTCGTAAAAATCCTTTGCGTAAACATAACCGGCAAGCACGGAATCAACACAGCTTTGCTGTGCCTTTTTAATTTGCTTTTCATTATAATCACGGTTGGACCATGCAATAATGTTGCTAACATCGCTTCTGATTTCTCTTTGAAAATCGGGGCAATCATACAGGGTTGCATTTTTATCAAGAACGGCAGGTCCTAAAACAGAAGCAGAGCTGACAATAGTTATTCCGTTAAAAACGCCGATAACAATAGCGATAATTGCAATTACAACGGTAAGGGCTCTTACAAGCCTTTGCGAATTAGAGCTTTTCAATTTTGTATCCAAGTCCATACACCACCTTCAAATATTTCGGCTCCTTGGGGTTTATCTCGATTTTTTCTCGGATATTTCTTATATGTACGGTAACGGTTTTTTCTATGCCGAACGATGCCTCGTTCCACACAGCCTCGTATATCTGCGATGACGACAAAACAACATTCATATTCTGCATAAGATATTCAAGAATTTTGTATTCACGGGCAGTTAGGTGAACCTGCTCACCGTCAACGGTTACCTGCTTTGACCTTGTGTCAAGCACAAGTCCGCCGGTGATTATTTGGCTATCTGTTTTTTCCATAGAGCCAAGTGTTGAATATCTTCTGATTTGACTGTTAACCCTTGCCACAAGCTCCAACGGATTAAACGGCTTTGTAACGTAATCATCTGCGCCGAATGAAAGACCGGTGATTTTGTCTGTGTCCTCACTTTTAGCCGACAGCAATATTATAGGGAAATTCTGACTTTCCCTAATTTTAAGCATTGCGCTCAAGCCGTCCATCCTCGGCATCATAATATCAAGCACCAGGCAATGTATTTCGTTAGAGTCAATTACACTTATGCACTCTTCCCCATCGGATGCAGTCAAAACATTATATCCGTTGTTTTCAAGAAATATCTTTATTGAATTTTGGATTGCCGTGTCATCGTCGCACACAAGCACCGTATACATATGAATCCCCTCCGATGATGTAATTTAACCATATCAAGTTAAATATGAAAAAAAGAAAAAGTTAAAATTTATCAAAGATTGCTGTCGCTTTTGGATTTGATGTAATGATACCTCTTGTTTTTGCTAACAATAAAGGCTACCGATACAACCAATGCAAATGTCTCCGCTACCGTGATTGACAGCCATATTGCACCCTTGCCGAAAATTGCAGGCAGTACAAAAACACAAACAATTTGGAACAGCAATGTTCTTGCAAAGGATATTACAGCGCTGACAAAGCCGTTGTTAAGGGCGGTGAAAAATGCAGATGCATAAATGTTATACCCTGCAATCAAATACGACAGCGAAAACAGCCTAAATGCCATAACAGTCAGCTCAAACAGGTCCTGATCGTAACCAACGTAAATTTTTGATATTGGCCCTGCAAAAACAACCGATGCCACCGTGATAAACAACGAAAACATAAACAGCACACCAATGCTTTTTTTGAAAATGTTTTGAAGCTCTGCTTTGTTTTTTGCTCCGTAATTATATCCCACAATAGGAGCCGAGCCGATAGAATATCCTAAGAACGTTGACAAAAACAAAAAGTTGACATACATAATTGTTCCGTATGCCGCAACACCGTCCTCGCCGTAATATTTCATAAGCTGATAATTGTAAATCATACTTACCAGATTCATTGACAAATTACTCATAAGCTCGGACGAGCCGTTTGTGCAAGCCTTGAGCAAATCCTTTGCGTAAAAATGAGTTTTGCAAAGACGCAAAGAGCTTGTATTCTTGCGCATAAAATATATAAGAGGAATAATTCCGCCGAGGCTTTCACCCGTTACCGTTGCGGCGGCGGCACCCACAATGCCCCATTTGAAGAACCCTACAAAAACAAAATCCAAAATAATATTTGTTATTCCTGCCGTAAGTGTTACTGCGAGTCCTATTTGAGGCTTGCCCGCAGTTGCCATAAAGCTTTGAAAAAACACCTGAAGCATAAACGGAGCAACACTTATCGTTATAATTCTGCCGTACAAAATGCAGTAAGGAAGCATTTCGCCGTCTGCACCGAGAAGCCTTGCTATCTGTGGCATAGTGATTTCACCAAGCACAAAAATCACCATTCCGAAAGCAATGGTGACATACACAAGCATTGAGAATATTTCGTTAGCCTTTTTCTTTTTGCCCTCACCTAATGCTTTGGAAACAATAGCGTTTCCGCCTGTACCGAGCATAAAGCCTGCAACGCTGAGCATCAGCAAAAAAGGCATAATCAAATTGACTGCGGCAAACTGTGTTTTGCCTGTATAATTTGACACAAAATATCCGTCAACCACGTTATATACTGATGAAAAAACGATCATTACTATTGATGGCACGGTAAACCTAATCAGCCTATTATAATTAAAATGGTCGGAAATTTGTATTTTCATATCTACCTCTATAATGTTTAATACTCAATAGACTATACCATATATATTTTTATATTTCAAGCCATACAAAAAGACTCCTCTTATTATTAGAATAACAAGAGGAGCCGCAATTTTATATGTTATTTTTTAACCGATTCTACAATACCCTCGGCAAGTCCTGCAACGGACTGAATTTCCGACGGAATGATAATCTTTGTTGCCTGGCCGTCAGCAGCCTTTGCAAATGCTTCAAGTGCCTTTAGCTTAATTACGGCATCATTTGCATTTGCCTCGTTAAGAAGCTTAATAGCCTCTGCGCTTGCCTGCTGAACTGTTGCAATAGCCTGTGCCTCACCTTCAGCCTCTCTGATTTTTGCTTCCTTAACAGCCTCGGCACGAAGGATTGCAGATTGCTTTTCTGCCTCTGCCTCAAGAATCTTTGATTCCTTATGTCCCTCTGCAACAAGAATTCTCGACTGCTTTTCACCTTCGGCACGAAGGATTGCCTCACGGCGCTCACGCTCTGCCTTCATTTGCTTTTCCATTGCGTCCTGAATTTCACGAGGCGGAATAATGTTCTTAAGCTCTACTCTGTTTACCTTAATGCCCCATGGGTCAGTTGCTTCATCAAGAATTACTCTGATTTTTGCATTGATAGTATCACGGGATGTAAGTGTGGAGTCAAGCTCAAGCTCACCGATGATATTACGCAAGGTTGTTGCCGATAAATTTTCGATAGCGGAAATCGGGCTTTCAACACCGTAGCAATAAAGCTTTGGGTCTGTGATTTGATAGAACACAACGGTATCTATCTGCATTGTAACGTTATCCTTAGTGATAACGGGCTGTGGCTTAAAGTCTACTACCTGCTCCTTTAGGGACACAATTTTTGCAATTCTGTCAATAAACGGAACCTTTACGTGCAAGCCTGTCTCCCAGGTGGAAAAATATGTTCCGAGTCTTTCAATTACATATGCCTTTGATTGCGGCACAACCCTGATGTTTGCAAAAACAAGTGCCATAATTGCAACAATAAGCACAATAATTACAATAAATAGTTTCATAGTATTTCTCCTTTATGGTTATTAATTATTATATGTTTATTTTTTGTTTACTATTAGCTTTACGCCCTCAATTTTTTCTACCACAACAATGCTGTTTGGCGGAATAATCTCGTTATCTGAGCTGCGAGCTGTCCAAATCTTACCGTCAATTTTTACCTGACCGGTGGATTTAATGTTATCTATTTCCTCTACAACAACGGCATCGGAATTAATTACCCTGTCAGCATTTGTCGGCTGTATTTCGGTTTGTAGCCTTTTACTAACTATCGGTCGGGTAATTATTAATGCCAAAATACTGACCGCAATTCCGATAAGAAACTGAAGGTAAATCGGAGCATCGCATAGTGCCGACACAAGCCCCGCAATCGAGCCCACAACAAACCAAATTGACACAAGCTGAGCCGTTACTGTCTCAAGCACAGCAAATCCGATAATAGCCGCCGCCCAAATAATATACATCATTGCATCTGACATATCAGCTACCTCCATTATTTTTTAACATAAAAACAGCTGTTCTATATGTTGTGCTAATTATACCATATTTCGCCCAAAAAATCAATATATTGTGAATATGGCAAAATGAGATTTACAATTTATTCATAAATTGATACAACAGGAATAACACGATATATCCGCAAATACAACCTATTGTGTATAAAAAAAGAGGCTACATTTTGCAGCCTCTGAAATTATGGATTTAATTAAACTAAAATTACTTAAGTTCAACTGTTGCGCCTGCTGCAGCAAGAGCTTCCTTAAGAGCCTCTGCGTCAGCTGCAGGAACAGCTTCCTTAATTGTTGAAGGAGCACCGTCAACGATCTCCTTTGCTTCCTTAAGGCCAAGACCTGTTGCCTCACGAACAGCCTTGATAACCTGAATCTTGTTTGCACCAACGTCTGTCAATACAACGTCGAAATCTGACTTTGCTTCAGCTGCTGCTGCGCCGCCCTCTGCAGGAGCTGCTGCTACTGCTACTGCTGCTGCAGTTACGCCGAATGTTTCCTCGATTGTTTCCTTAAGCTCTTTAAGCTCAAGAACTGTAAGCTCTGCGATTGAATCTACAATTGCTGTAATCTTTTCTGATGCCATAATATTTTCCTCCGTAAAAATTAGAATTTAAGTTTATAATTATTCTGCTGATTCTTCAGCCGGTGCCTCTGCCGGAGCTTCCTCCGCAGGTGCCTCTTCTGCTGCAGGTGCTTCCTCTACCGGAGCTTCCTGTGCAGGAGCCTCAACAGGTGTTGCGCCACCCTTTTCCTCAAGTGCATTAACTGCACGAGCGATACAAGCGATAGGCTCTACAACAACGCTTGCGATAGTAGCAAGGAGTGTCTCTCTTGATGGGAGCTTTGCAAGAGCAACAACCTCTGCGTTGTCGATAACTGCTCCGTCAAGATAACCTGTCTTGATGTTGAAGCTTTCGTTTGCTTCTGCATACTTGTTCAAGATGCGTGCTGCTGCAACATAATCATCAACTGATGTTGCAACGGCTGTTGTGCCTTCTACGACAGATGCGTCAATGTTCAATCCAACTTCTTCAGCTGCGCGCTTGAGGATAGAGTTCTTAACTACTGTGTAAGTAACGCCTGCTTCACGAAGCTCTTTTCTGAGCTTGGTGTCATCCTCAACGTTGATACCCTTGTAGTCAACAACTACACCTGCACATGAACCCTTGATACGCTCTGCAAGATCGGCAACCTGTTGCTTTTTCTTTTCAAGAACTACTGTACTTGGCATTTTAGTTTACCTCCATAATTATTTTGCCGCAGGTGCGGACTTTAGGAGCTATCCAAACAAATATAAAAGTGCATCCCCAAAATTCGAGGATGCACGACATTACATAATTACGCACCTAAGTGCTACATAATGCTCATTCCTCGGTAGGCGACAATGCTTATGTCACAGGGACACCTACTGTCTTTGGTTGAACAGCTTGTATATTGTATCACAAGGAACTAACCTTGTCAACACCTTTTTTAGTCAGCGTTTGCTGCTGAACCAACCTTTGCAGGATTGATACGAACACCCGGACCCATTGTTGATGCAACTGCACATGACTTAATGTACTGACCCTTTGCAGCCTCAGGCTTTGCCTTGATAACTGCGTCAAGGAGTGCGTTAAAGTTTTCAAGAAGCTTTTCTGTGCCAAATGATACCTTGCCGATTGGGCAGTGGATAATATTTGACTTGTCAAGACGGTATTCAATCTTACCTGCCTTTGCTTCCTGAACAGCCTTTGCTACGTCCATGGTAACTGTGCCTGCCTTTGGTGACGGCATCAAGCCACGAGGACCGAGAACCTTACCCAAACGACCTACAACGCCCATCATATCAGGAGATGCGATACATACATCGAACTCCATCCAGCCGCCTTGAATCTTTTGCATAAGATCCATGTCGCCAACGATGTCTGCGCCTGCTTCCTGAGCTGCCTTTGCAAGATCACCCTTTGCGAATACTGCTACCTTAACATCCTTACCTGTACCGTTTGGCAATACTACGGCACCACGAACCTGCTGGTCTGCGTGACGTGAGTCTACACCCAAACGAATGTGTACTTCTACTGTTTCATCAAACTTTGCTGTTGCAGTCTTTGCTACAAGATCCAAAGCCTCTGTTGATGTGTATAAATTAGCGCGATCAATTAATTTTGCGCCTTCTGTATATTTCTTTCCGTGTTTCATTAAAAATTACCTCCAGTGGTTAATCGGATTTTTCCTCCCACATAGGGAATTAGTCTTCTACTACTACACCCATGCTGCGAGCTGTACCTGCGATCATTGACATAGCTGCCTCGAGCGATGCTGCGTTAAGGTCAGGCATCTTCTGCTCGGCAATCTTCTGAATATCAGCCTTTGAGATTGTAGCAACCTTTGTCTTGTTAGGCACACCTGATGCCTTGTCAATGCCGCATGCCTTCTTGATAAGAACTGCTGCAGGCGGTGTCTTTGTGATGAATGTGAATGTACGGTCTTCATATACAGTAATTACTACAGGAATGATAAGACCTGCGTCATTCTTTGTTCTTTCGTTAAAATCTTTTGTAAAAGCAACAATGTTTACACCGTGCTGACCGAGAGCCGGACCTACAGGTGGTGCCGGAGTTGCTTTACCGGCAGGAATTTGAAGTTTAATTAAACCTACTACCTTTTGAGCCATAATTATTTTCCTCCTAAAAAATGTGGTTGTTGGCGGAGAAGCTGTATCTCCTCCCACTCATAAATCCGTTATAAATAACGGCTTATGGTAATGCGGACTAAGCCGCTTATTACTAAAATTAATCTTTGACCTTTTCTAATTGGTCAAGTTCAAAATCAACTGAAGTTTCACGACCGAACATTGATACAACAGCCTGTACGCTGTTATTAGCTGTGTCGATAGATTCTACCGTACCGGTGAAGCCCTCAAGCGGACCGTCGATAACGGTTACCATATCGCCAACCTCGTACTGAACCTCTACCGTAACCTTTTCTACGCCGAGATTTCTAACCTCTTCCTCGGTCAAAGCAACAGGCTTGCCCTCGGGGCCAACAAAGCCTGCACAGCCTCTTGTGTTACGAACGATGTACCAAGTGTCGTCTGTCATAACCATTTTGACCATGATATATGAAGGAAAAATCTTCCTTTCGATTTCCTTCTTTGTACCATCGTCCTTAACCTCAACAACAGTTTCGGTAGGAATGACAATTTCTTGAATCATATCAGTAAGATTTAGGTTTTCGACCTTATTTTTAAGGTCGGTTGCCACCTTGTTTTCATAGCCTGAAAATGTGTGGGCAACATACCATTTTGCTTCTTCCATCATTTGCCTCCTTAATTATTCGGCAGTGGTGGCTTCTGTTGTTAATTCGGTAAGAGCCTCAGTAGTTGTTTCTGCTGTTGTCTCTTCTGCCTGGCTTGTTGTTGTTTGAGCCAACTGCTTAATACCCTTCATACCGCTTGTAAGACCAAGGTCGATAACATAGATAACCGCACTGACAATAGCGATTACTACTATAACGACAACGGTATTTTTAAGTACTTCCTTTGCCTTAGGCCATGTAACCTTCTTACCCTCACTGTTAACACTCTTGAAGAAACTTGCGATTGACTTGAACGGATTTTTCTTAGACTTTGACTTTTTGCTGTCTGTCTTCTTAGCCTTCTTATCTTCAGCCATCGTTATTCCTCCGTTACTTTGTTTCTCTGTGAAGTGTGTGCTTCTTACAGAAACGACAATACTTGTTCATTTCAAGTCTGTCAGGTGTGTTTTTCTTGTTTTTCATTGTGTTGTAATTGCGTTGTTTGCATTCAGTGCAAGCTAATGTAATCTTAACTCTCATTTTGGCACCTCCTAATTAATTTCGATAACAATCTCCCTCGTGTTGCCACGCCCGCAACGCTTACGAGCTTAAATCAGGGCACAAAAAATAAACCCTTTTTGACGAGGTACAAAGACTATACCACATTTGTCAACATATGTCAAGGATTAAATTATTAAAAACATTGCAAAATTACAATTGATTTTTTGCTTCTTATAATATATTATATATCTGTATTTATTACAATATATATTGGGTGAAAGAGATGAAGGTTGTAATTATCGGCGGCGGTGCCTCGGGCATTACTGCAGCGATTAGTTTAAAACAGAATAACCCCAAAATTGATGTTACGGTGCTGGAGCATCTTGACGAGATACTGAAAAAGATACACGCAACCGGCAACGGCAGATGCAACATTGCAAACAAAAACGCAGAGCATTACCGCGAGGTTGAGGAGCTTTTGACGTCACTCGGCTTAATGCTTCGAGAGGACGAAGACGGCAGAATGTACCCATACTCGTTGCAGGCAGGAACAGTTGTACAGGTGATGAGGTCTGCGTGTGACAGGCTTGGAATAAAAATAATTACAGGATGTACGGTAAAAAAAGCAGAGCACCGCGACAACACCTATTACATACACACCGACAAGGGAGAATTTGAGGCTGACGCGCTTGTACTTGCAACAGGAGGCAAGGCGCAAGGTGCACTTGGCTCTGACGGGAGCGGATACGCATACGCAAGAGCATTCGGTCACACGGTAACAGAGCTGTCCCCTGCTCTTGTTCAGATGACATCGTCAAACAAAACCTGTCGCATACTTAAAGGAACAAGAACAAAATGTAATGTTAAGATTGAAACAAACGGAGAAATCGTCGGTGAAGAGTACGGCGAGCTACTGTTTACGGATTACGGCCTATCGGGTATTGTGATAATGAATCTTTCTCACCTAATAAGCGACAGAAGGCTTGCATCAGGTGAGGACAAATCGGTTGCCGTAATTGATTTTGTACCGGAGGTAAGCGAGGAGGCTCTGGCAGAGCATTACAACCGCTTCGGCACATTTGAGGGAATACTCGGGCAAAAGCTTTGCAGGGTGCTCGAAAAGCAATCGGGCGGTGATGTAGAAAAAGTAGTAAAATGTATTAAGCATCAGCGTATCATTATTACAGGCACAAAGGGCTATGACTTTGCACAAATCACAAACGGCGGTGTGCCGAACAGCGAGCTTACAGAAGGTAATGAATCAACAATAAATAAAAACCTTTATATTATAGGTGAGTTAACCGACAATCAATTTGAATGCGGAGGATACAATTTGACCTACGCACTATACAGCGGAATTAATGCCGCAAACAGTATTACCGCGAGGGTACAAGGCTAATATGATAAGAATAAACGAAATTAAGCTTTCGCTTGACGACGGCGAGGATTTGCTGAAGAAGAAAGCGGCAAAGATATTAAAGATAAACGAAAAATACATAACGAGCCTTACCATATTCAAAAAGAGTGTGGATGCAAGGCACAGGGACGATGTGCACTTTACATACAGTGTTGACGTCACTATTTCCCTTGACGAAAACCAGATTGCAGGCAAATGCAAATCAAACAAGGTGTCATTGGTAAAGCCATATGTATACAACATACCTGTGAACAGAAGAAAATCAAAATTCCGTCCTATTGTTGTGGGCTTCGGTCCCGCAGGTATGCTTGCAGGATTGATACTTGCCCAGGCAGGCGCAGAGCCTATCATTTTGGAGCGTGGTAAGGACATTGATGCAAGGCAACGTGACGTAAACGAATTTTGGACAAAACGCAGGCTTGACGAGGAAAGCAATGTTCAGTTCGGTGAGGGAGGAGCAGGCACATTTTCCGACGGAAAACTGACAACCGGAATAAAAAGTCCTTTTATACGCAAGGTACTTGAGGAGCTGTACGAGGCAGGTGCACCTGAGGAAATACTGTATTCTTCAAAGCCGCACATCGGCACGGACAGGCTTGCAATAGTTGTAAAAAATATACGAAAAAAAATAGAACGACTCGGCGGCGAGGTAAGGCTTGAGTGCAGGCTTGACAAGCTGTTAATCGCAAACGGTGCCGTGCAGGGAGTGTCGTACATTCACCACGGCGAAAGGTACGATATGGAAACCGACAGCGTAATAATGGCAATAGGTCACAGCGCAAGAGATACGGTGGAAATGCTGTACAACCTCGGTGTAGAAATAATACAAAAGCCGTTTTCCGTAGGTGCAAGAATAGAGCACCCGCAAAGCCTTATAAACAAGGCACAGTACGGCAAATTTGCAAATCACCCAAAGCTCGGTGCTGCTGATTACAAGCTTGCCTGCCACGGCTTGCACGAGCGCGGAGCATACACATTCTGTATGTGCCCGGGCGGTACGGTTGTTGCCGCCGCAAGCGAAAAGGAGGGCGTAATTGTAAACGGAATGAGCTCACTTGCAAGAGACGGAGAAAATGCAAATTCCGCACTTTTGGTCGGAATAGAGCCAAAGGATTTTCCGTCAGACCATCCGCTTGCAGGCATATATTACCAAAGAGAGATTGAGCACAAAGCCTTTGTGCTCGGTGGCGGCGACTACAAGGCACCCGCCCAGCTTGTGGGCGACTTTCTTGCCGGAAAGGAAAGCAAGGGGCTCGGTGATGTTCATCCGACCTGCCCTACCGGAGTTACGCTGACTGACATAGAAGAATGTCTGCCTGCAAAGGTGTGTGCAACAATGAAGGACGCCATTGTGCAAATGGACAACAAGCTGCACGGCTTTAATCTGTACGACGCGGTGCTGACTGCACCTGAAACAAGAAGCTCAAGCAGTGTGCGTATTCTGCGTGATGAATTTATGGAATGTAACATTCAGGGTGTGTATCCCTGCGGTGAGGGTGCGGGATATGCCGGAGGCATTGTGTCTGCCGCAGTTGACGGCATAAAATGTGCCGAGGCTGTATTGGCAGACGAGCACTACAAAATAGGTTGACTAAAGCAAATATTAATAGTATAATATATAACATCAATTTTTGGAGGATATATCAATGTTAAATTCTGAAAAAACACTTGATCAAATCGTAGCTCTTTGCAAGGGCAGAGGCTTTGTTTATCCGGGTAGCGAAATTTACGGCGGTCTTGCAAACACTTGGGATTACGGACCGTTGGGTGTTGAGCTTAAAACCAACATCAAAAACGCTTGGAGAAAAAAATTCATACAGGAAAACAAATACAATGTTGGGCTTGATTCTGCAATTTTGATGAATCCGCAGACATGGGTTGCCTCGGGACATTTGGGTGGATTTTCAGATCCTCTTATGGATTGCTGTGAATGCAAAACCCGTCACAGAGCAGACCAGCTTATCGAAGACTTTGACGGCACAAACGTTGCAGGCTGGAGCAACGAGCAGCTCAGCGAATACATCAAGGAAAAGAATATTCCGTGTCCAAACTGCGGTGCTCACAACTTTACGGACATCCGTCAGTTTAACCTTATGTTCAAAACATTCCAGGGTGTAACCGAGGACAGCAAGGACGAAATTTATCTTCGTCCCGAAACTGCACAGGGCATCTTTGTAAACTTTGCAAATATCCAAAGAACAAC
This sequence comes from uncultured Eubacterium sp., assembly GCF_945980375.1. GTDB lineage: Bacteria > Bacillota > Clostridia > Oscillospirales > Acutalibacteraceae > Eubacterium_R. The sequence continues at coordinate 139,059 of NZ_CAMFQO010000001.1, forward strand.
AAGAAGAAAGGTTCCTTTCGGTGTTGCTCAAATCGGTAAATCATTTAGAAACGAAATCACTCCGGGTAAGTTCATCTTCCGTGTACGCGAATTTGAGCAAATGGAGCTTGAGTTCTTCTGCAAGCCGGGCACAGACCTTGAGTGGTTTGAATATTGGAGAGGCTTCTGCAGAGATTGGCTTTACTCACTCAACATCAAGCCTGAAAACCTAAGGCTTCGTGACCACGACCCCGAGGAGCTTTGCTTCTACTCAAAGGCTACAACAGACTTTGAATATAACTTCCCGTTCGGCTGGGGTGAGCTTTGGGGCGTAGCAGACAGAACAGACTACGACCTCACACAGCACATCAACACATCGGGCAAAAACCTTGAATACTTTGACGGTACGACAAACGAAAGGTACATTCCATATGTTATCGAGCCGTCGCTCGGTGTTGAAAGATTGTTCCTTGCAGTTCTTTGCGAGGCATATGACGAGGAGGTTTTGGATGCTGAAAAGAACGATACAAGAATCGTTATGCATTTCCATCCGACACTGGCTCCGTACAAGTGTGCCGTGCTTCCTCTTTCAAAGAAGCTCAACGAGCAGGCAGAGGAAGTATTCCAAAGCCTTTCAAAGAAATTTATGGTTGATTACGATGACGCAGGCTCAATCGGTAAGAGATACCGCAGACAAGACGAAATCGGTACACCGTACTGCATCACATACGACTTTGACTCTGTTGAGGACGGCTGTGTAACAGTACGTGACAGAGATACTATGGAGCAGGTTAGATTGCCTATCTCCGAGCTTGAAGCATTTATTGAAGAAAAAATTGCTTTCTAAATAACAAATAATAAAAACACGGGTTGAGTTTGAAATTCTCAACCCGTTTTTATTACTTTATTTCTACATTATCTGCCTTTATGAATTTATCCGAATCCTTTGTGTAGGTAACAGTAACCTTGTCGCCCTTTTTCATCAAAAGAACATCCATACAATCCGTAACCTTAATGTAGTAATACTTTTCCTTTACCTGAAGATAATATACTGTGTTGCCGTCGTTTACAGATGTCTTAATATCCGTAATTTCACCTGTTACGGTAAGCTTTTCAGGCTCAACTGCATCGGTATCGCCGTCAACATTCTCACCTGCCACAGTGCTTGCGCTTGCATCAACCTTATAGTCGTCGGCATCCGCATTTTCGTCAACCACATTTTTATCCTTGAGTGCTGAAATATAGTTTTCAACAGCGGCATTAAGGGCATTTGTGTGTGATTTTTCAATATCAAGAAGACCTGTGCCTACGATAGTTTTGTCATCAAGGTTTACAAGTGCATAGCCCTTAACGGTGTAGCCGGAGCCGTAAAGCGACATAAAGTAGGTTGGCTGATCCTCAATATCAAGAAGAATCGGGAAGGTTGCCATATATCCGTAGTTTTGAACAAGGTCAACAGCCGACGCCTGTGCCGAGCTTTCCTGTGCACCGCCGTTCTTATAGTAACGCAATTCCTTTGTACGCTGATTGCAAAGAATGAAGCCGAAGTTTGATGTGTCAGCCTCTGATGAGGTTACGCCTGTATATACCCAAACGTCGTCATCCATAGCAATAACACCGTTACCGCTTGATGTTACGTTAACATCATTTTGGAAAATAATTGAGTTCCAGAAGCCGTTGGACAGTCTGCCGTGATAATTGTACTGCTGAATAACAAGTGCTTCGCTGTAAACAACGTCAATCCAGTTAAGAGAGTTATCCGTACGGATTTGTCCCATACTGTAATACTCGCTTTCACCGGTAAGAGCATCGGTAATGATAGCACCCTTAACATCTGTACCGCCGAACAAGCCGATAGTTTTGTCAAGCACAGGAGTAATCCAATACGGATGAGCATCATCATCAATCTCGAAATTCGGAGTGTCAAGAATTTCGGTAGGATATTGGAATCTCAAGTGACGAATAAGCCTTTCGTTAAACAGCTCGGTAGGTGAATACTTGATACCGCTGCCGAATTTTTCAACACAGTTAACAACGGCAACCTTTTGGCTGACAAGGTCAGTCATCATATATGCAGGCAAGCCGTTCTTTGTATTGTTAAACCATTTGAAAACATTTGCATATTCCAAATATGCAACTCTGACAGGGTGGTTCTTATAATTGATTTGGGTAGAAACATTTGATACAACATACTGGCTCTTGTATTCCGAAAGAGAGCCCAACTGCTGATCGGCAAGCACCTTTGATGTAGCGGCATCAAGACGTGGAACATCGGTATAATTTATATCCTTAAAATCCTCTGTAAAGCTGCTTTCCTTAACATCAACAAGCTCGCTGTAGCTTTTTGCCCTAAGCAATGTGCAGCCCGAAATGTAGCCGACAACCATAACCAAAAGCATCATTGCCACAAGAACTATCGGGAATACGGAACGCTTTTTGCAATACTCTCTGCGTTCTATTTTTGTCCTTGCACCGCAAAGCACGTAAAAGACTCCGCAGAACACCGCAATAATTACAAACCAGAATGTATAAAAATCGGTTGATTTGAAATTCATTGCAGGAAGCATCATATAGTAAGCGCCTGCACCGATAACTGCCGTAATGATAAACGACAGCAAAAGCTTTAGCGCAACCTTTGGAGGTCTTACTACAACCTCAACCTCGTTGCTTGAAGGCCATTTGAATTTTGACTTGAAGTCCTCAATTACCTCATCTGCGTCAAAATCCATATTAGGAATTTTATCACTCATAGAATATCTCCTTAAAATATAGTAATGATATTATACTATATATAAGCCCTTTAATCAAGACAATAAATTTTACCTCATTGTAAACAAAGGGCAAAGCTGTAATTGCCTACATCTGCTCAAATGCGACGGCTCCCCTTGCAACAAGAGGAGCCGTAATAATTTTTATTATCTTCTGTCGCCGCGACGGTTATCTCTTCTCGGCTTACGAGGTGCCTCGTCAATATCGTTTTCAGGTGTCATACCCTCAAGCTCAATCAACGCATCTCTTCTTGAAAGGTTAATTCTGCCCTGGTCATCAATCTCTATGCACTTAACGATGATTGAATCGCCAACGTTAACAACATCCTCTACCTTTTCCGTTCTCTTAACATCAAGGCGAGAAATGTGAACAAGTCCTTCCTTGCCCGGTGCAATCTCTACAAATGCACCAAAGTTCATAAGCCTTGTTACAACACCGTTGTAGAAAGCACCAACCTCAGGATCGGTAGCAATAAGCTTAACAACATTTACTGCGCCCTCGCACTTGTCTGCGTCAACACCGGAAATGTATACTCTGCCGTCCTCTTCAATGTTAATCTTAACATCGTATTCTGCCTGAATTTCCTGAATAACCTTGCCGCCCTTGCCGATAACATCGCCGATCTTTTCAGGATCAATCTGCAATGTGTACATCTTCGGAGCATACTTTGAAAGCTCCTTACGAGGCTCGCTGATAACAGGAAGCATAATTTCATCAAGTATATAATTTCTTGCCTTGTGAGTTTTTGCAAATGCCTCCTTGATAATTTCAGGAGTAAGGCCGTGTACCTTAAGGTCCATTTGAATAGCAGTAATACCCTTCTTTGTACCTGCAACCTTAAAGTCCATATCACCGTAGAAATCCTCAAGACCCTGAATGTCAACCATAGTCATAAAGTCGCCGTAAACACCCTCATCACCTGTGATAAGACCGCAGGAAATACCTGCAACAGGAGCCTTAATAGGTACACCTGCTGCCATAAGAGCAAGTGTTGAGCCGCAAATTGAGCCCTGTGATGTTGAACCGTTTGAGGAAAGAACCTCTGATACAACACGGATTGCATATGGGAACTCGTCAACAGTAGGAAGAACAGGAACAAGTGCCTTTTCTGCCAATGCACCGTGACCGATTTCTCTTCTGCCCGGACCTCTTGATGGCTTTGTTTCGCCAACAGAGTATGACGGGAAGTTGTAGTGGTGGATATATCTCTTTTCGGTTTGCTCATCCAAGCCGTCAAGAAGCTGTGCATCGTTCATAGGGCCGAGTGTTGCAACTGAAAGAACCTGTGTCTGTCCTCTTGTGAACATACCTGAGCCGTGAACTCTTGAAAGAAGGTCAACCTCTGCATTAAGCGGACGGATTTCGTCGATACCTCTGCCGTCAACTCTCTTGTGCTCGTCCTTAAGCCAAGCACGAACAACGTGCTTTTGAACAAGATACATAATCTCGTCAATCTTGCCCTCGTTGCCCTCAAATCTTTCGTCAAACTTTTCGTGAACTGCATCATAAATAGGAAGCAATGCCTCGTCACGAACATTCTTATCATCGGTATCGAGTGCCTTTTTAACATCCTCGATACAGAACTCTTCGATTTCTGCAAGAATTTCAGGATCCGGATCGGATGACTCATAAGCAAACTTTGGCTTACCTATCTCATCAACAATACCCTGAATAAACTTAACAATCTTCTTGTTTTCCTCGTGACCTGCCATAATAGCGTCAAACATCAAATCGTCATCGATTTCGTTACCGCCTGCTTCAATCATGGCAATAAGGTCTGCGGTAGATGCAACTGTAAGAACAAGATCGCTCTTTGCTCTGTCCTCAAGGCCCGGATTGATAACGATATTGCCGTCAACAAGGCCTACGTTTACGCCTGAGATAGGACCGTCCCACGGAATATCCGAAATTGCGATTGCAGCAGATACGCCGATCATTGCTGTAATTTCGGGTGAGCAATCGGGGTCAACAGACATTACTGTTGCAACAACCGAGCAATCGTTACGCAAATCCTTTGGGAACAAAGGACGGATAGGACGGTCGATGCAACGTGAGGTCAAAATTGCCTTTTCGGATGCTCTGCCCTCTCTTCTCTGGAATGAGCCGGGGATACGACCTACCGAATACATTTTTTCTTCATAGTCTACGCTGAGTGGAAAGAAATCCACGCCCTCTCTTGGCTTTGCAGAAGCTGTTACGTTACACAAAACCTCTGTTTCGCCGTAGCGAGCAAGGATTGACGCATTTGCAAGACCTGCCATCTTACCTGTTTCAAGGGTAAGCTTTCTGCCTGCAAGCTCGGTTTCCCACACTTTGAAATTCTTGAAAAACATTACTTTTACCTCTCTTTTTATTTTAATTATTATATCAAAAGGAGGGCAATAGTAATAAGCTCAAGGTGCAAAGCATTGAACATTTGTACCCTCAATTTACTACTATTGTTTGCTCCTCCTTTGGTATCAAAAACAAACAGGCAAGCGATACCAAGCAGATATCACTTGCCATTGGATTATTAATCCTCGTTGTCAGCCATGTTACGCTCGATTGTGTTACGGATACCAAGCTTTGCAATAAGTGCACGGTATTCGTTAACATCCTTCTTGTAGATGTAAGCAAGAAGATTTCTTCTGTGACCTACCATCTTGAGAAGACCTCTGCGAGAGTGATGGTCCTTCTTGTGAACCTTAAGGTGCTCGGTAAGCTCGTTGATTCTCTTTGTAAGAACAGCAACCTGAACCTGAGCAGAGCCTGTATCGCCCTCATGAGTAGCGTATTCAGCCATAATAGCCTGCTTTTCTGCCTGTGTCATAATTAATCACCTTTCTAAATAATATTTGCATTGCGAAAAACACAGAAATGGGCCGGTGTGTGTCGTACCCGACTTGCCCCCAAAACCGAGTCATTCGCATAAAGCAATAGAATTATAGCACAAACAATATCATTTGTAAAGCATTATTTTTATAATTTCCAAAACTATATTGTAGTGCTACACCGAAATTAACAAATAATGATTTTTTCTCTTGACAATATTGTTTTTTCTGTTATAATAATTAAGCCGCATATTATGGGCAGCAAGAAATACACACGATGTATTCGCCTATCGTAGCGAGACTTATGAAGGAGAATTTTTACTATGTACGCAGTTATCGTAACAGGCGGAAAGCAGTACAAGGTATCTGAGGGTGACGTTCTTTACATCGAAAAGCTTGATGTTGAGGCTGACTCAAAGGTTACATTTGACAACGTACTTGCAGTTGGCACAGACAAGGGTCTAAAGGCCGGCAAGGATTGCGCAAAGGCTACTGTTGATGCCACTGTTGTTAAGAACGGCAAGGGTAAGAAGATTACCGTTTTCACCTACAAGCCAAAGAAGAACGAAAAGCGTAAGATGGGTCACAGACAGCCTTACACAAAGGTTGAAATCACAAAGATCAACGCTTAATTGTTTTAACTATCAATGATTAGAATTGAATTTTATAAAAACGGTGATATGCTGACAGGCTTTGAGTGCAAAGGTCACGCAGGCTTTGCCGACAGCGGCGAGGACGTTGTGTGCGCATTCATCAGCAGTGCGTGTTATCTTGCGGCAAACACTGTAACGGACATCATCAAGCTTGACGCCCGTTCAAGTGATGCCGACGGATATATGTCGCTGAAAATCAACTCTTCACCGGAAAAGGCACAGGATATTCTGATCGGCTTGGTGCTTCACTTAACCGAGCTTGAAAAGGATTATCCAAAAAACATTAAAGTAACTATAACGGAGGTGTAATTATGCTTAAGCTTAATGTACAACTTTTTGCTCATAAAAAAGGTATGGGTTCTACAAAGAACGGCAGAGACAGCGAATCAAAGCGTCTCGGCGCAAAGAGAGCTGACGGTCAGTTCGTTCTTGCAGGCAACATCCTTTACCGTCAAAGAGGAACACACATCCATCCGGGTACTAACGTAGGTATCGGTAAGGACGACACTCTTTTTGCTCTTGTTGACGGCACAGTAAAGTTTGAAAGAATGGGCAAGGACAGAAAAAAGGTTTCTGTTTACCCGGTAGAGCAGTAATTAAAAACACAATCCGTAGTCTTGCGATTACGGATTGTTTGCTTTTTATGTTTAGTTTGTTGACAATTTAATAATCAACAATTATAATACTAATAATATATCATATGTCTCCGTAGCTCAGTAGGATAGAGCGACTGCCTCCTAAGCAGTAGGCCATCGGTTCGATTCCGGTCGGGGATGCCACACCTGCGGTGAGCAATCCGTCCACCGCATATAAAACTTTTTATGTTATTGCCGAGGCGGTAGTATTCCCTCATCGGAATAACATCTGCGGTGAGCAATCCGCCCATCGCATATAAAACTTTTTATGTTATTGCCGAGGCGGTAGTATTCCTTATCGGAATAACATCTGCGGTGAGCAATCCGTCCACCGCATATAAAACTTTTTATGTTATTGCCGAGGCGGTAGTATTTCCTCATCGGAATAACATATGCGGTGAGCAATCCGCCCACCGCATATACACACAAATCAGGGTTGTCTTTACGACAACCCTCTATTAAAATGGTGAGAAGTATGTTTGTAGATATAGCAAAGATAAAAATAAAAGGCGGTGACGGTGGAGCAGGAGCCGTTGCCTTTCACAGAGAAAAATACGTTGCCGCAGGCGGACCCGACGGTGGCGACGGCGGAAAAGGCGGCGACGTAGTTTTTGTTGTTGATGACAATTTGGCTACCCTTGCCGATTTTAGATACAAGCGCAAATATTCCGCTCCTAACGGTGAGGGCGGAAAAGGCGGAAGATGCAACGGCAAAAAGGGACAGGACCTTGAAATAAAGGTCCCCCGCGGTACAATAATCAGAGAAGCAAACAGCAAGGCAGTTATGGCAGATATGAGCAAAACAGAGCGCTTTATTGCCGCAAAGGGCGGTAAGGGCGGCTGGGGTAATATGCACTTTGCCACCTCCACCCGTCAGGTGCCTCGCTTTGCAAAGCCCGGCGTTCCCGGTGAAGAATGGGAGGTTAACCTTGAGCTTAAGCTTCTTGCAGACGTTGGGCTTGTCGGCTATCCGTCGGTAGGCAAAAGCAGTCTTATATCCGTTGTATCACAGGCAAAGCCAAAAATCGGCGACTATCACTTTACTACCCTTGTGCCAAACCTTGGTGTTGTAAGCATGGGCGAGGGCAACAGCTTTGTGCTTGCAGACATTCCGGGATTAATTGAGGGTGCAAGCGAGGGCGTTGGACTCGGTCATCAGTTCCTACGACACGTTGAACGCTGCAGAATGTTAATCCACATTGTTGACGTTAGCGGCAGTGAGGGCAGAAACCCTATCGACGATTTTGAAAAAATCAACGAGGAGCTTGCAAAATTCAATCCCGAGCTTGCTCAAAGACCAATGATTGTTGCAGGCAACAAAATTGATATGGCAGAGCCGGAGCAAATCGAAAGCTTCAAAAAATACGTAAACGACAAGGGCTACGAATATTACTCAATTTGTGCACCGATTATGGAGGGCACAAAGGAGCTTATGAACGTAACGTGGAATATGCTTAAGGATTTGCCTCCTATCAAGGAGTACGAAGCAGAGGAAATCCCGCTTGATGCATTACTTCCGGAAAATGATATGAGCTTTAAGATTACCCAAGAGGACGAGGGCTACTATCTTGTTGAGGCAAAATGGTTCCCGAGAGTTCTTAAAGGCATTGATGTTACCGACTACGAGGCATTGCAATATATGCAAAGGGTTCTTGAAAAGAGCGGTGTATTTGACGCATTAAGAGAGAAAGGAATTCAGGAGGGCGACATTGTAAGCCTTTATGACATTGAATTTGAGTATATTCCGTAATGAGATTTACCGACAAAGAAGCGCACCCAAACGAACTAAGTCCGCTTAATCTTGCATTTATCGGAGACTGTGTGTACGAAATGCTTGTAAGAGAAAGCCTTGTGCTAAATGCCAACAGACCGGTAAACGATTTGCACAGGGAAAGCGTTAAATATGTATCGGCAAAGGCGCAGACCTTGGCATATGACAAAATTAAAGACATGCTGACCGAGCAGGAAATTGCCGTTTACAAGAGAGGCAGAAACGCAAAGGTTGGGCACAATCCCAAATCCGCGAGCCAAGGCGAATACCATATTGCGACAGGCGTTGAGGCTTTGTTTGGATACCTGTACTTAACAGAGCAGATTGAACGAATTAAAGAATTATTCAACATAATAACAAAGGACAGCGTTTTTTAATTGCTGTCCTTTTAGTCAAGTAATATTAGGCAGTTGAGAAATGGAGCTGAATTTCGCATTTTGCGAGGGAAGATGTACGAGGGTACCTCGACCGAGCAAAAGGCGAAAAACGCCAAAAACAGATTGAACTCGATGTTCAATCTGTTTTTTATCCCCTCAGTTTCACTTCGTTCAACAGCTCCCCTTACAATAAGGGGAGCCAATTATATTTTTTGGCGTGGTTCAGACCATTTATCGACAGCATAAAGAAAAAGACATCCGATTGGATGTCTTTGGTGGGAACAACAGGGCTCGAACCTGTGACCCTCTGCTTGTAAGGCAGATGCTCTCCCAGCTGAGCTATGCTCCCGAGTCAACATCACATATTATATCATAAAAAAACATTTTGTCAATACCAAAATTAAAATTATTATATTTTACAAATTGCATTATATGTGCTAAAATAGAAAAGATATATAACAAATCGAGGTGTAACAATGCTACTTGCCATTGACGTTGGAAACACTAACATTGTGTTGGGCCTGATTGACGATGAACATCTTATCAAATCAGGCAGGTTTTCCACAAACATAAATGAAACCGACGAAGAATATGCGATGAAAATTCATTCGTTTTTGAGCATACATAAGGCATTAAAAATTGACGGTGCAATTATTTCATCCGTAGTGCCTGCTTTAATCAGCACACTGAAAAATGCCGTAAAAATGATTTGCGATATTGATGCTGTAATTGTCGGTCCGGGAATAAAAACAGGGCTTTCAATAAAAATTGACGACCCTGCACAGCTTGGTGCTGACCTTGTTGTTGCTGCGGTGGCGGCAAAGGAAAAATACCCTATGCCTGCCATAATCTTTGATTTAGGCACGGCCACAACAGGCTCGGTGCTTGACAAAAACGGTAATTTTCTCGGCGGTATCATTACCACAGGCGTTAAAACATCACTTAACGCCTTAACCGCAGGAGCTGCCCTTTTGCCGCAAATTGACATTACATCTCCGAAAAAGGTCATCGGTACAAACTCCATAGAGAGTATGAAATCAGGCAGCGTTATAGGTACAGCCTGTATGCTTGACGGACTTGTTGACAGGTTTGAGGCAGAGCTTGGCGAAAAGGCAACCGTCATTGTTACAGGCGGGCTTGGCAAGTCTATCGCGGAAAACTGCAAGCACGATATGATTATTGATGAGAATCTTTTAATTGACGGTCTAAGAATTATATACAACAAAAACATTTAGGAGGAAAAGAAATGAAGCTTGATACAATTTGTGTGCAAGGCACATACAAGCCAAAAAACGGCGAGCCGAGAGTTATGCCGATTATTCAATCAACAACATTTAAGTACGACAGCAGTGATGAAATGGGTGATTTGTTCGATCTTAAAAAGAGCGGATATTTCTATTCAAGACTGCAAAATCCCACCTGTGATAATGCGGCATCTAAAATTGCTGCACTTGAGGGCGGCGTTGCAGGAATGTTAACCGGCTCCGGTCAGGCGGCAAACTTTTATGCAATATTCAACATTGCACAGGCAGGAGACCACATCGTATCATCATCTGCAATCTACGGCGGAACATTTAATCTTTTCAATGTTACAATGAAAAAGCTCGGAATAGACTTTACCTTTGTTTCTCCGACAGCTACCGAGGAAGAAATCGAAGCTGCTATTCAGCCAAACACAAAGGCTATCTTCGGCGAAACCATTTCTAACCCAAGCCTTGATTTGCTTGATATTGAGGTTTTTGCAAAGGTTGCACACAGAAACGGTATTCCGCTTATTGTTGACAACACCTTTGCAACACCGATAAACTGTCGTGTGTTTGACTACGGAGTTGACATTGTTACACATTCAACAACAAAGTATATGGAGGGACACGCATCAACCATCGGCGGTGCTATCGTAGACAGCGGTAACTTTGACTGGACTCAAAACGACAAGTTCCCCGGTCTTACAACTCCTGACGACAGCTATCATGGAATTGTATACGCAGACACCTTTGGCAAGGGTGCATACATCACAAAGGCTACCGTACAGCTTATGAGAGATTTGGGCTCTGTTCAGTCCCCTAACGACGCATTTTTGCTTAATGTAGGTCTTGAAACCCTGCACTTAAGAATGCAAAGACATTGCGAAAACGCAAAGGCAGTTGCTCAGTATCTAAAGAATCACCCAAAAATCGAATGGGTAAAATGTGCTATGCTCCCTGATGACGAGCAAAATCACCTTGCACAAAAGTATATGCCAAACGGCACCTGCGGTGTTGTGTCATTTGGCGTAAAGGGTGGCAGACAGGCTGCAACCGTATTTATGGACAGTCTTAAGCTTGCTGCTGTTGTTACCCATGTTGCAGATGCAAGAACCTGTTGCCTGCATCCTGCTTCCACAACTCACCGTCAGCTGACAGACGAACAGCTTGCAGAATGCGGTGTAACACCTGACCTTGTAAGATTTTCCTGCGGTATTGAGGCGGCAGAGGATATTATTGCAGACATTGAGCAGGCACTTGAAAAAATTTAACAAAAGAGGTAAAGACTATGCTTGAATACAGATATGACACACAGCTTCTTATCGAAGGCACAGACCTTGATGAAGATGCAATTAACGATTATTTTGTAAAAAACTTTAAGGGCAACTGCCTTATTGCCGTAGGTGATGAGGACTTAATCAAAATTCATTACCACACCAACGAGCCGTGGAAGGTATTGGAATATTGCAGAAGCCTCGGCGAAATCTTTGACATTGTTGTTGAGGATATGGACAGGCAGGAAAGAGGTCTGAAGGGCTGATGAAGATAAAGGACGGCTTTACACTACGAAACATTGCAGACTCTGACATTGTTGTACCTGTCGGCAACGCAAGCAAGACATTTAACGGAATGATTACCCTAAACGACAGCGGTGCATTCCTTTGGAAGGCTATGCAAAAGGACACAACAATTAACGAGGTTGTCGCAAGGCTGACAAGTGAATACGAGGTAAGCACCGAGCAGGCAACGGCAGATGTGCAAAAATTTGTTGCTATGCTCAGGGAAAATGATTTAATAGATGAATAGAAAAAGAGAGGGAGCTTTCGAAAAAGTTCCCTCTCATTTTTTACGGCTTAAGCAGCTTGCCCTGCTTTAGCAAATCAAGCATTTTCAGGTTTTGTCGCGGTGTTCCCGTGTAGCTTGCAATCCTGTTTTTCTCTGCAATTTTTTTGCGGTTAGCAAACGATGAATCAATTTTTAACGACTCAAGTGCATCAACAATGCTGTCCCCTGCACCCTTGTATGCCTTGTAGTATTTTGATGCGGATTTGCTCTTTTTCTTTGGGCGAAGCACACCCAAAAGCGATTTGTAGCTATGCTTGATTTTTGTCATAGGCTCGTGCTGTGACTTTGGATAATTTTGGTCGTAGGAATAAAAATACGAGGTTGTGCCCTCACCTGTTGCAACCGAAACGTGCCCATTTCCGCTTTTTGAGGTGAACACACAAATATCTCCCTTTTTGGGAATAAAATCAGTAGTGTTTTTGTGCCAACTGAAATTATCCTTAAGGTATGCTACCTTATTTCGCTTGTTGTAATACTCTATTGCATTGCCAATGCTTTGAGGAGATATACCAAGCACGTTTTTGACATAATGCTTTACAAGGTCTACACACTGAACACCGTAGGTTCCGTCGTAATCAATAGCCTTGCCCGAATACTTTTTCACCCATTCATCAAACGTCATTGCAATCCTTCCTTTCCAAATTCATAACTGCAGAAATTCCTGCCGACACTGCTGCTACAAGCAAGCCTGTTACAGCAGATTTTACCGTTGCCTTATCATCGGTAAAATTAATATACATTATATTCACTGTTACATAAGCAATAGCGGATTGAAAAAATGTTCTTAATGCCCGCATAACAGTATTTTTTGTTATCATCATACCCATTCCTCCTATCTGTGTGCCTGTTTGTTAAGATACTTTTGCAGCTTGTTTTTTGCAACGGGTACAGAGTGGTTTGCACCCAACTGCTCCAAGCCGTCCAATGCTGCCGAAAGTCCATAGCATATAAGCTGATTTTCTTCCTTGAGTCTTTCTATATCCTTATCCTGTGCAATGTTGCGTTCTGCTTGCAGCCTTGCCCTCTCTTTAGCAGAGCTCAAATGCCCTGCCACCGATTTGAAAATACCGAAAACCGTTAGGCAAGCCGTAGCAACACCGCCGACAGTAATAATGATTTGTGCCAGACCGTTCAAAGTTTTGCTCCTTTCCTTTCGGGGACAGGTATTATATTACACACCATACTATGCCGTCACAAGCCAAGGTGTCAAAAACCGTATTGCAATTATTCACTATATTTAGCAACAAACAAAAAACTGATTGAACTTGATTGTTCAATCAGCTTTTTGACGGGTTCGGATTATTACCGTTACCCTATGTTATTTCTTTTTGAATTTGTCGAAGAAGCCTTCCTTGCCGCCCTTGTTATGAACATAGGTTTTGTCAAACTCCTTGAGCAAATGCTTTTGCTCTTCGGTGAGTGATTTAGGAATATCAACAACAATATGAACGTAAAGGTCGCCCTTAGCAACACTGTTGAGCCTTTGGATGCCCTTGCCTTTAAGGCGGAACACCTCATTTGGCTGAGTGCCTGCGGGGACAGAGTATTCAACATCGCCGTCAAGCGTCGGAATACGCACCTTAACACCCAAGCAAGCCTCAACAATGCTGATGTGCTTTTCGTAATGAATGTCGTATCCGTCACGAACAAAATCCTTATGGTCGTTAACCATGACCCCAACTCGAAGGTCGCCCGCCGGTCCGCCGTTTACGCCTGCATCACCGAGGCCTCGTGCCGTAACAACCTGACCGTTATCAATACCGGCAGGAATATTGATGTCAACCTTTGTCTTTTTACGCACCTTACCTCTGCCTGCACATTTGGTACAAGGCTTTTCGATAACCTTGCCTGTGCCGTTACAGGTAGGACACGGTCTTTGAGTATTAATCTGGAAAAAGCCGGAGCCCTGCTGAACGGTAATGTATCCCCTGCCTCCGCACTGAGTACAGGTTTTTGGGCTTGTGCCCTCTGCCGCACCAGTGCCGTGACACTGCGAGCAATCCTCAACCTTGGAAATCTCTACCGTCTTTTTACAGCCCTTAGCCGCCTCCTCAAACGAAATGTTAACAGTAGTTTGAATATCTCTTCCGCGTTGCGGAGCATTTGGATTTCTGCCTCCAAATCCTCCGCCTCCTCCGCCGAAGAAGCTGCTGAAAATGTCGCCGAGGTCTATATCGCCGTCAAAGCCGAAGCCTGAGCCGCCGTAGCCGCCCTGTCCTGCCGCATAATTAGGGTCGACTCCCGCAAAGCCGAACTGGTCATATTTTGCTCTTTTGTCAGGGTCTGACAAAACAGAATATGCCTCATTACATTCCTTAAATTTTTCTGCGGCAGTAGGGTCATCCTTATTCAAATCGGGATGATACTTCTTTGCCGCCTGACGAAATGCTTTTTTTATCTCGTCATTTGTGGCACCCTTTTGTACGCCGAGCACCTCATAATAATCTCTCTTTTGTTCAGGCATATTGCCCTCCTGTGAATATCATAGAACGGGCGACCGAAGTCGCCCCTGCTATTTAGTATTTATAATTAGTTGTCGTCTACCTCTGTGTAGTCGGCATCTGTATAGCCTGCGTTACCGCCTGCCTGTGCATTTGGGTCTGCCTGAGGGCCTGCCTGTGCATTTTGAGCAGCCTGTGCAGCCTCGTAAAGCTTTTGTGAAACCTCGTAGAACTTGTTTGTCAAATCCTCTTGAGTAGATTTAATTGCCTCAAGGTCCTCGCCCTTAAGAGCCTCCTTAAGCGCATTTACCTTTGTTTCAAGCTCTGCCTTGTCGTCAGCAGAGAACTTGTCGGCATCCTCGGAAAGCATCTTTTCTGTTTGATATACCATCTGGTCTGCGTTGTTACGAAGGTCTACTGCCTCTCTCTTCTTCTTGTCCTCCTCGGCAAACTGCTCTGCCTCTCTTACAGCCTTTTCAATATCTTCCTTTGACATATTTGACGAAGCTGTGATAGAGATGTTTTGCTCCTTGCCTGTGCCAAGGTCCTTTGCACTTACGTGAACAATACCGTTTTCGTCAATATCAAAGGTTACCTCAATCTGCGGAACACCGCGGCGTGCAGGCAAAATACCGTCAAGGTGGAACATACCGAGAGTCTTATTATCCCTTGCAAATTCTCTTTCACCCTGCAATACATGAACCTCAACTGATGTTTGGTTATCTGCAGCGGTAGAGAAAATCTGTGATTTCTTTGTAGGGATAGTTGTATTACGCTCAATGATTACTGTGTTTACACCGCCCATTGTTTCAATACCCAATGAAAGCGGAGTTACATCAAGAAGTACAAGACCGTCTACATCGTTGTTAAGAACACCGCCCTGGATTGCAGCGCCCATAGCAACACACTCGTCAGGGTTAATGCCCTTGAACGGCTCCTTGCCGGAGAATGACTTGATAGCCTCCTGAACAGCAGGAATACGGGTTGAACCGCCGACAAGAAGGATCTTGTCAATTTCGTTCATTGAAAGGCCTGAATCCTTCATAGCCTGACGAACAGGTCCCATTGTTGCTTCAACAAGGTCTGCTGTCATTTCGTTAAACTTTGCTCTTGTAAGAGTTGCCTCAAGATGCTTTGGACCTGTTGCATCTGCTGTTATAAACGGAAGTGAAATCTGTGCCTGTGTCATACCTGAAAGGTCAATCTTTGCCTTTTCTGCTGCTTCCTTAACACGTTGCATAGCCATCTTATCTGTTGAAAGGTCAATACCGTTTTGTGCCTTAAAGTCTGCAACAAGCCAGTCCATAATCTTCTTATCAAAGTCGTCACCGCCGAGGTGGTTGTTACCTGCTGTTGCAAGCACCTCCTGAACGCCGTCGCCCATCTCGATAATTGATACATCGAATGTACCGCCGCCAAGGTCGTAAACCATAACCTTTTGGTCGTCCTCCTTGTCAATACCGAATGCCAAGGCAGCAGCTGTAGGCTCGTTGATAATTCTCTTTACTTCAAGGCCCGCAATTTTACCGGCATCCTTTGTTGCCTGACGCTGTGAGTCTGTGAAGTAAGCAGGAACAGTGATGACAGCCTCTGTTACCTTTTGACCGAGATAAGCCTCTGCATCACCCTTAAGCTTTTGAAGAATGATTGATGAAATCTCCTGCGGAGTGTAATCCTTGCCGTCAATGTTTACCTTGTAATCAGAGCCCATATGTCTTTTGATTGATGAAATTGTTTTGTCCGGATTAGTGATAGCCTGACGCTTTGCAACTGCGCCTACCATTCTTTCGCCGTCCTTTGTGAATGCAACAACCGAAGGGGTTGTTCTTGCACCCTCTGCGTTTGCGATTACAACAGGCTCACCGCCTTCAATAACCGATACACAGCTGTTTGTTGTACCCAAATCAATACCAATAATTTTTCCCATAATAAATATCTCCTTTACTTGTTTTAGATTTTTTTGTTATCAGTTTGCTGTTTTAACCATAGCCGGTCTGATAACTCTGTCACCTATTTTATAGCCCTTTTGGAAAACGTCGGTGATAACATTTTCGCCAAGCTCCTCATCCTCAACGTGCATTACTGCATTATGAAAATTAGGATCAAAGCTGTCACCGTTTTCGCCGTAGGCTTCTACGCCGATTTTTGAAAGTGCATTCATCAAGCCGTCAAGTGTCATTTCAACACCCTTTTTGAGTGCCTCATAATCATTTGTGTCCTGTGCGATTGCTCTTTCAAGATTATCAATAACAGGCAGGATTTCGGCAACAACGTTGCCCTTTGCATTGGAATAGGTTTGCTCCTTTTCCTTTGCCGACCTTGCTCTGAAATTTGCATATTCCGCCGCTGTGTATGCAAGCTGTTTTTTTGCATCTGCAAGCTGATCCTCCAAGGTTGGCTCTGTCTTTTCCTCGGTTGCTTCTTCGTTAGCCTCCTCGGTCACGTCAACAGCAGCATCCTTGATTTCTTCTGTTTCCTTTTCTTTTTTACTCATATATTACTCCACCCTCCTAAATCCAAGTTCTGATTACTCTTTACTGCCTAAGCAATTTAGAACAGGTTTTTACTATATAATCTATCCTCGGGAGGATAGAACTATAATCAATTCTTAACGAGCCTATGATGCCGAGGGTTGCAAGCTGATCGTCGTAATACTTAAACTTTGCAACAGCCGTAGCGGTATTTTTAAGCTCGTACACCGGGTTTTCCTCGCCCAAGAAAAGAACGTTGTTGACTTTGCTTTTTGCAAATTGCGTAAGCATTTTTTCAAGCTTTGTTTTTTCAGCAAGAAATGTCAACAGCCCAAATACGCTGTCACCAAGCTCCTCCTGCGACAAAAGATTGTTTTGACCGAAAACCTGCAAGGTACCGTCGCTTGCCTCCTTACAAAGAGAGCAAAACGATGATAACGCAGGAAGCATATCAAACAACCTGTCGCGAAGCACGGGAGCAGTTGACTGAATGAGCGACATATTTATCTCATTTACGGGAACACCGATGAAGAATTCCCTTGCTATTGCATAAAACAATCGCCTGAAGCCGTCGTCAATTCTGCACGGCATTTGGATAACAGATGATTTGATTTTACCGCCAACGGTAAGCATAACAAGCATTGCCTTATTTTCACCGGCAGGGATTAAATCAACACCCTGCACACAATCGTATTCATCCTTAACAGTGCTGAAAAACGAGGTGCATCCCGTTACATCCGACAAAAGCCTTGCCGCATCCGAAAGTAATCGTTCGGGGTCTGCCGCATTTACGCTGAGCAGTTGATTTATCCTTTGCTTTTCAAATGGGGTGAGAGGCTCCGGCACAATCAAGTTGTCAACATAATACCTGTACGACGCCTTTGTGGGAACTCTGCCTCCCGAGGTATGGCGTTGCTGCAAAAATCCCATCTCGCCGAGGGCAGCCATCTCGTTTCTTATGGTTGCGGAGGAAACTGAATAAGGAAGAAGCTGGCACAGGGTTTTTGAGCCCATAGGCTCGCCGGTTTGAATATAATGATTAATAATCAGATTAAGTATATCCGAACGCCTGTTGCCGATCATATCCTTTCCTCCTTTTCTACAATTAGCACTCTGCATATGTGAGTGCTAACTCTATGTACTTATATTATAACCGACATATCGATTTGTCAACACTTTTTTGGTAAAAAATTTGAAAATTCACAATTTATTAGCAATTTAAGGCATAAAGTGCTAACCGTTATGTATAAAAAAGAACCTGCCGTCTCAAGCAGATTCTATTTTACTGTTAAGATATTCCTGCAATTCCCTGAGTCTGTCTCGGTCAAGCGGCTTTGTATCCTTAAGGGGATTTTTAATGCCCGCCTCCTCATACTTGAAAAAGCCCATGGTATGAAAGCCGAGAAGCTCATATTTTTCAAATTTGAATTGCTTTGCAAATTCTGCATAGGCATCCATATCAGCCTCCGTGTCGTTAATGCCCGGCACAACAACGGTGCGAAGCCACATACGCTTGCCTTTTTTTGTTGCGTATTTTCCAACTGCCAACGGAAGCTCAAAATTACCCTTGGTCCACTTGGCATAATCATCTGCGTTGTAAAACTTAATATCAAGAATAATCATATCGGCGTTGTCAATCGCCTGCGTAACCTCATCAGTCAGTTCAACCGAGCCGGAGGTGTCAAGGCAATAGCCGATTCCCTCGCTCTTTAGCATAGGATAAATCTCGTTGATAAATTTTGCATTAAGCAACGGCTCACCGCCGGAAAATGTTACGCCGCCCCCGTTTTTGAAATACGGCTTATATCTCCTTGCCTTTTCAAAAACCTCACGTGCCGACATTTCTATATCACCTTTATGCCAGGTGTCCGGATTATGACAGTAGGCACATCGCAACGGACAGCCCGTAAAGAAAACATCAAAGCGAATGCCCTCGCCGTCAACCGCCGCAAGAGATTCAAACGAATGAATATTAGCCATTATCATCCTCCTCGTAATCGGGCATATCAACTATGATAGGCTCGTGATGAACGGCAGGGAGGAATTTTTGCAAAATGTCCTTTGTTTGAAATTTCAATGACGATGTACACACACAGGGATGACATCCCAAGGTTTCGCTTTGGGCAACAGGACGATCAATCACAAGCTGAACACGATTGTTTTTATCGTTCATCAATCCCATAATAGAAACAGCTCCCGGCTTAATATCCAAAAACTCCTCCATAAATTCAGGTGATGCAAACGACAGCCTTGAGCAGCCGAGTTGTTTGGTAATATCCTTTGTTTTGAACGGCTTGTCACCCGGCATCATAAGCATATAAAAATCCGTTTTTTGACGGTTACACAAAAACAGGTTTTTGCATATTATTGTATCCAAAATCTTGTCAATCTCATTGCACTTTTCCATAGTGTTTGCTTCCTCGTGGTCGGTGCGGTAATATTCAATTCCCAGCTCGTCCAAAAGGTCGTACACCCTTATTTCCTTTTCTTCTCTGCCGTTTGTATCGGCAGGTCTGCCCTTAACCAATTCCATTTTTAACTCCGATATATAAAATGTATATAAATACAGTATCACACAGTATAAAACTATACTGTGTGATGCTTGTTAATATTTCTTATTCCATTACATTGACTGATGGAATGTACGCGCAATAACCTCTTCCTGCTTATCCCTTGTAAGCTTATTAAAGTTTACTGCGTATCCTGATACACGGATTGTAAGCGACGGATAAAGGGTTGGGTCCTCCATTGCAGCAATAAGCTTTTCGCGGTTCAAAACGTTTACATTAAGATGATGAGCGTCCTGCTCAAAGTAACCGTCAAGCATTGTTGTAAGGTGGTCGATTTGATTATCCTTATCACTGCCGAGAGCATCCGGAGTGATTGAGAAGGTATTTGAAATACCGTCCTGACAGCAAGCATAGTTAAGCTTTGCAACAGAGTTAAGAGAAGCCAAAGCGCCCTCGCAATCTCTGCCGTGCATTGGGTTTGCACCCGGAGCAAAAGGCTCGCCTGCTTTTCTGCCGTCAGGTGTTGAGCCTGTCTTTCTGCCGTACATAACATTTGATGTAATTGTAAGGATTGACAAGGTGTGCTTTGCACCGCGATAGCAAGGAGTCTTGCAAAGCTCGTGATAGAAGTACTCAATCAAATCCTTGCCGATAAGGTCTGCTCTGTCGTCATCATTACCGTACTTAGGGAACTTGCCCTCTACCTTAAAGTCGGTGATAATGCCACGCTCGTCCTTAACAGGAGTAACCTTTGCATACTTAATTGCAGAAAGTGAGTCAACTGCAACAGAGAAGCCTGATACACCAAAAGCCATAAGTCTTTCAACATCTGTATCGTGCAGTGACATCATAAGTCTTTCATACGCATACTTGTCGTGCATATAGTGAATGATGTTCATTGTATTTACATACAAACGAGCCATCCAAGAAAGATACTTCTTGTATGCAGTGTAAACCTCCTCGTATGAAAGCTCCTTTTCATCGAAGACATCGCCCTGAGGAGCAATTTGATGTCCCTCGATTTCATCCTTACCGCCGTTAAGAGCCATAAGAAGAATTTTTGCAAGGTTACATCTTGCACCGAAGAACTGCATTTGCTTGCCCATTTTCATAGCAGATACACAGCAAGCAATAGCGTAATCGTCGCCGTACATTCTTCTCATAACATCATCGTTTTCGTACTGGATAGAGTCGGTATCAATAGAAACCTGAGCGCAGAAGTTTTTGAAGCCCTGAGGGAGTCTGTCAGACCACAAAACAGTGATGTTAGGCTCTGCTGAAGGACCAAGGTTGTAAAGTGTTTGAAGTACACGGAATGATGTCTTTGACACCATATGCTTGCCCTCGCCTGTTACACCTGCCAAAGCCATTGTTACCCAAACAGGATCGCCTGCGAACAAATCGTTATATTCAGGAGTACGAAGGTGACGAACTAATCTAAGCTTTACAACAAGGTCATCAATAAGCTCCTGAGCGTGAGTTTCATCAAGCACGCCTTCTTCAAGGTCTCTTTGAATATAAATGTCCATAAACTCAGCAATTCTGCCGATTGAGTTTGCAGCACCGTTTTGCTCCTTGATAGCACCAAGGTAGCCGAAGTAGAGCCACTGGATTGCTTCTTTTGCATTTGTAGCAGGCTTTGAAATATCATAGCCGTAGCGAAGAGCCAAGCCCTTGAGCTGATTCATAAAGTCAAGCTGCTTTGACAAATCCTCAAGGCAGTGGATTGTTTCTTCATCAAGAACCTCTTTTTCGCCCATCTTTTGCTTGTCAAGCTTCTTTTGCTCAATAAGATAATCCATACCGTAAAGAGCAATGCGGCGATAGTCACCGATAATTCTGCCGCGTGCATATGCATCGGGAAGGCCTGTAAGAATACCTGCATGACGTGCAGCCTTCATTGTATCTGTATACGCACGGAATACACCTGTGTTATGAGTTGTTCTGTATGTGAACTCATCCTTGATTTTTTCTGAAAGCTCGTAGCCGTATGCGTTGCAAGCCTGAACTGCATTTCTAAAGCCGGCAAACGGTGAAACGCCTCTCTTAAGAGGAGCATCTGTCTGCAAGCCTACAATAATGTCTGTATCCTTATCAACTACATAACCTGCATCATGTGACAAAATTGAAAGAACTCGCTCTGTGCATACATCAAGCACGCCGCCCTTTTCATTTTCTGCAATAAGGAGCTCATTTACTCTTTGCATTGTCTTATTTGTTCTTTCTGTCGGTCCCTGCAAGAATGAGCCGTCTCCGTCATACGGTGTGTAGTTAAGCTTAATGAAGTTTGACACATCAATACCGTCACACCAAACACCCTTGTTAAAATTTCTCCACGCTTCCATTTCTTTTCCTCCGTAAAAATTTGTAATGTTATCGAGTCACATTGATTTTACACTGTGGGCTTGTACCGTGTTCACAGTCAACACATGCCTTTTGACCGCATCTGCGACAGCATGTACTGCTGCTCCTGCACAGCTCCACATCGCCGCCGTGAATAACAAGTGACTTTCCGTTAATTATAGCGTCAGCAGTTTTGAGCCTCGCCGATTCGTATATTGCAGCAACGGTCGACCTTGCAACATCCATTTGCTTTGCACACTCCTCTTGAGAATAACTAAGAGTGTCCATCAATCGCATAACCTCGTATTCATCAAGGGTTAAATCAACCACATCGGCATAGTCACCAAATGGCCTAAATCCCATAATATCAGGATAAGCGCAAATGCGTCTGGGCTTTCTTGGTCTCGCCATAAAACACCTCCGAGATGACAATACCTTTTCTTGCTTCATTGGTATTATACTACATTATTGACATATGTCAATAACTTTTTTCAACTTTTTCAAATTCTTACATATGTATAAAAAACCGCCCTGAATTTTCGTCAAATTCAAGGCGTTAAATTCTACCGTATTAAAGACCTTTTACATAATCGCAAATCACATCGCAAATCTTATCCTCGCTCATTTTTGAGGTTGAAAAGCACATTGCATAATTGCTTGCCTTGCCCCACTTTCCGTCGCCGAGGAAATTATAATACGAGGCACGCTCTCTGTCCCTTTGCTCAACAAACCTACGTGCGTTGCGAGGCTTATCGGAGGCATCACTCTTTAAGTAACGTTCAACTCTGTCCTCAATATCCGCACCGATAAACACAGGGATAACCTCCACACCGTCGGTATCCTCAAGTATTTTGTCAGCGCGTCTGCCGACTATTACACACGGTCCTTCATCGGCGGCATTTTCTATAACCCTTCGCTGTGCCTCAAGCACCTTGCCCGAGTTTACGGCATTGTCGATTGAGTAAGGGTCCATAACAACGGAAAACAAAAATGAGCGAGTAGGCTGTTCGTCAAACATCTCAAACAAGCCCTCGTCAACGCCAAGCTCACGCGAGCGTTCACGAAGCTCATCCTTGTCAAAATAAGCAATGCCCAGCCTCTCGGCAACCTTTTTGCCTATTTCCTTACCGCCCGAGCAATACTCTCTGCCGATAGCGATTACATATTTTTTCATATTGTACCTTGCACCCCTATTTCAAATCCTTAACGGTCATATTATCCATATTGTCGTTTTCAATATAATCAATCATACTGTCAAATTGAGTTTCATCAAACACAGCAAAAAGACGTTCGCAGTTTGGCTTAATGAACTCTGTGTCAATAGCGTACTTAATTGTATCAACAAGCAAATCATAATATCCGTCGATATTATAAATTGCGATAGGCTTTCTGTGTCTGCCGAGCTGCTTGAGCGTAAGCACCTCAAAAAGCTCCTCAAATGTACCCGAGCCACCCGGTGTGATTATAAAGGCATCAGACAAGTCCTCCATAATTCCCTTGCGCTCACGCATGGTTTGGGTAACAGTAAGCTCATCACAACCCCAATTTACAAATTCATCCAAGTCTTCCTTAAAAAATTCCGGAACAACTCCGTGAATTTTGCCTCCGCCCTTCTTAAAGCCTCTTGAAACAGCGCCCATTTCACCGGTAGCACCTGCACCGAATACAAGGTTATGGCCGTGCTTTGCAAGATATTCTCCCATTGCCTCAACAGGCTTTATGTATTTTTCATCTATTGTTTTGCTTGCCGCACCGAAAACACAAATATTCATATCATCACCCTATCTGTATTATATATTGTATTAACAGAATAACACGAAAATGCTATGCCGTAAAGCAAAATAAGCAAAAGTTAACAAAAAGTTATACAATTACCAAATATATATTGAAATCTCTTTTAATAACATTTATAATATTTTAGAACAAATTAGAAAAGGGGTCGCGTTATGAACATAAACACAGCAATCAAATCTTTGGTAAAATATGCTATTGACAATGATATGATAAAAAAAGAGGATGAAATTTGGGCAATTAATTCCGTTTGTCAGGCTCTTGAGATGGATGCCTTCGATGAATGTGAGGTGCAGGATGCCGAGCTTGAGGAAATACTCGCTTCAATCCTCGACTATGCGGTAGAAAACGGTCTTTGCGAGGACAGTGTTGTATACCGTGATTTATTTGATACAAAAATTATGGGACTTCTTACACCCAAGCCGAGCGAGGTTATCTGCAAGTTCAACGAGCTTTACAAGGCATCACCTAAGCAGGCAACAGATTATTACTACAAGCTAAGCTGTGACAGCGATTACATACGCACATACAGAATTAAAAACGATGTCAAATGGATAACAAAAACAGAGTACGGTGATATTGACATCACCATTAACCTTTCAAAACCGGAAAAGGACCCAAAGGCTATTGCGGCGGCTCTTAAAATGAAATCCACCTCATACCCAAAATGCCTTTTGTGCAAGGAAAACGAGGGCTATGCAGGCAGAGTAAACCACCCTGCACGCCAAAACCACCGTATCATTCCCATGGTGCTTGACGGCGAGGACTTCTTTATGCAGTATTCTCCGTATGTTTACTACAACGAGCATTGCATAGTATTTAACGCAAAGCACACCCCGATGAAAATTGACAAGGCTGCTATCGTAAAGCTCCTTTCGTTCCTCGAATTATTCCCGCACTATTTCATCGGCTCAAATGCAGGTCTGCCGATTGTAGGCGGCTCAATCCTCACCCACGAGCATTTTCAGGGAGGCAACTACGAATTTGCCATGGCAAAGGCTCCTATCGAAACTCCGTTTACATTTGAGGGCTACGAGGACGTTGAGGGCGGTATCGTAAAATGGCCCATGAGTGTTATCAGGCTCGCCTGCGAGGACAAGGACAGACTTGCCGACCTTGCCGGAATAATCTTTAACGCATGGGAGGGCTACACCGACGAGGAGGCATTTATCCTCGGAAAAGAATATGACGGCGAGCTTCACAATGCTATCACCCCTATAACAAGAATGAGAAACGGCAAATTCGAGATTGACCTTGTTTTGAGGAACAACATCACAACCGAGGAATATCCCGCAGGCTATTATCACCCACACCCGGAGCATCACCACATCAAAAAGGAAAACATCGGTCTTATCGAGGTTATGGGGCTTGCTGTTTTGCCGTCAAGGCTCAAGGGCGAAATGGAGGCTCTTGCAAAGGCTATGCTTAACGGCGACGATATTCGCAACGACGAGGTGCTTGCAAAGCACTACGAATGGTCTGAAATGATTAAGAATAAGCACAATATAAACGCAAATAATATTGACGATATTCTTAAGCAGGAGATTGGTCTTGTGTTTACCGAAATCCTTGAGCAATGCGGAGTTTACGACAGAACGCAAACGGGCAAGGCTCAGTTTATCAAATTCCTTGAAAGTGTTAAAACAAAGTAATGAGCTTTAATTTTCACACCCACACCGTAAGGTGCAATCACGCCTCGGGAGCAGACGAGGAATATGTCCTTTGTGCAATACAAAACGGCTACACCGTTATGGGCTTTTCCGACCATGCTCCGTATGCTTTTCCTAACGGACACAAAAGCGGATACAGGATTAGCCTTGAAGATACGCAGGACTATGTAAGCTCTGTAAGAGCTTTGCAGGAAAAATACAAAGGCATTATTGATATTAGGCTTGGATTTGAGCTTGAATATTTCCCTGATTTGTTCGACAAAGAGATTGAATACCTTAAAAGCTTCAAGTATGATTATTTAATTCTCGGTCAGCACTACACCGACAATGAATACGAGCCATATGCAAAGTATTCGGGAGTAGAAACAGACTCTGTTGCTGTTTTGGACAAATACATTTCGCAGGTTATTATGGGTGTAAAAACAGGTGCGTTCACCTATGTGGCTCATCCGGATTTAATTAATTTTACAGGCGACAAACAGGTTTACTTAAAGAAAATGGCTTATTTTGTTGAAAGGCTGAAGGAAACGGGAATACCGCTTGAATTTAATTTTTTGGGCTACACGTCAAAGCGAAACTACCCAAACAATGACTTTTGGCAAATTGTTGCAAAATCAGGCAACCCCGTTATCATAGGTCTTGATGCGCACAGCCCGAACGTGTACGGCGACAAAGAAAATCTTGGCAAGGCAAAGGAGCTTCTTAACACCCTTGGCATAACACCGATTGAGCTTAATGATTTAAGGCTTATTAATTGGGAGGGCAAGTATGAGCAATTTTAGACAATGGGCAAAAACTGCTCCGTGCGGTTGGAACAGCTGGGACTGCTTTGGTGCCGGAGTAACCGAAGAGGAGCTTATTGCAAACGCCGATTATATGGCAAAGAATCTTAAGCAGTACGGTTGGGAATACATCGTGTGCGACATACAATGGTACGAGCCAAAGGCAAGAAGCAACGATTATAATAATTTTACCGAGCTTTGTATGGACGAATACGGCAGGCTGATTCCTGCCGAAAACCGTTTTCCGTCAAGCGCCGGGGGCAAGGGCTTCAAGCCTATTGCAGATTATGTTCATTCACTCGGGCTGAAATTCGGCATACATATTATGCGCGGTATTCCGCGACAGGCAGTCCACCAAAACTGTCCTATTTACAACAGCGACAAAACCTGCAGAGAGGTTGCACATCATTTTTCCGTATGCTCCTGGAACACCGATATGTACGGTATGTACAACTGCGAGGGTGCACAGGAATACTATAATTCAATCATAAATATGTACGCTGATTGGGGCGTTGATTTCATTAAGTGCGACGACATCTGCGTAACCGAATTCAGAAAATGGGATAATCCGTACTCCGCAGATTACGAAATTGAAATGCTCCGTAAGGCAATAGACGGCTGTGGCAGAGAAATCGTGCTGTCGCTGTCGCCCGGTCCTGCACCGAGAGAAAAGGCGGAGCATCTTTGCAAAAACGCAAATATGTGGAGGATGACCGGCGATTTTTGGGATTTGTGGGAGCATCTTTATCCTATGTTTGACAAATGCAAGCAGTGGCAGGGCGTAACAAAGCAAGGCAATTATCCCGACTGTGATATGCTGCCGATAGGCAGAATATCAAAGCTTTGCTCGTATCACGGAGCACAAAACAGGATGTCCAATTTCACTAAAGCCGAGCATTATACACTTATGTCACTTTGGGGAATATTTGGCAGTCCGCTTATGATAGGCGGAAATATGCCTGAAAACGACGATTTCACTCTCTCGCTTTTACAAAACGAGGAATATATGCTGATGCACAAAACGGCTCAAAACGCAAAAGAAATCGAACGCAACGAGATTGACGGCAAGGGCTACATAATTTGGGCGGCGGAAAGCGAAAAACACAAATACACCGCCCTGTTCAACACCGACGACAAGCCTATAACAGTTAATTACAGCGTTCAAAACGCCTACGATATTTGGCAAAAAAATACAGTCTGTACCGACACGCTCACAATTGAAGCACACGGCGCAAGACTGCTGAAAACCGAAAAATAAAAAATCCCGATGCACAAAAAAGCATCGGGATTTTTTATTTTTATTTACTATTTTTGAGGACCGTTGTAGCCCTTTTCCTCTTGGAATTTTGCAATCTTGTCGATAACCGAAAGAACAACATCAAAGCCAAGACCTACTGTATCCTCACTGAAGCGCTCAGGCATATCTCTCCATGTGTGATAGTACCAGGTGAGCATTGGGTTTTGAGCAGCAAAGGTAACAGACTTAATGCCTGCCCTTGTCATAGGTGTTGAATCACAGCCTCCAACAGGATTGTGGATGCAACCGTTTGTTTTTGACTCAATTCCCATTTCAGCAAAGGTGTCCTTAAACATCTTTTCCATATCGGTGTCAAAGCGACAGCCCTGCCAATCGTCCTTAATAACTACCTCAAAGTAATCCTCGTCGGCAACAGAGTCGATATTAATGTTCCATGCATTCTTTGTCATATCGTCAAATCTGTGCTCCTGTGCAAAGAACATTGAGCCGCGAAGGCCTGCTTCCTCAGAGCCGATGTTCGCATCAATGATACGGCAGTTCTTTGGCATCTTATCCGGGTTTTCCTTAAAATATTTAAGAACAGCATAGCTAAGACCGATACCTGTTGCATTATCCATTGCACCGCGAGATGCATTTCTTGGGTTAGGGTCGCCCCACATAACAACAAACAACGAGCCGATAGCTGTTACGATAGGAACAAAATTCATGGCAAACATAATGTTTGTGTAAACCTGTGAGTTAAGAAACGTAGCTGCCCACTGTGCACCCGCAAAGCTTGCAATGTTTACAACTGCCATAAAGACTGAAAACAACGCCATTAAAATAACGCAAACTGCACCAAAGCCAACCTTACCGTAGGTTGCAATAAGACCCATAACAGGCTTTGTGTCCTTGTACTTATATGCATGCTCGCTGTGTCGCCAGCACCAAGATGTGTCTGTGTGGCCCGAAAGGATGATTGTGTAATCGTACTTGCCGTCCTCCGGCTCCAAAACGCCGAGGGTGTTACGGCTGATTTCCTGCGGGAAGAACATATCAAACCATGTTTTGTAGAAAAAGCAGCTGAACACAAGCCAAACAATTGTGATAATGCCGAGAGCCGCAAGTGCATACCAAAGATTGTTAAAGCCACAGGCAACAGCAATAATTGCACCGATGCTGATGATAACTCCTGCCCAGCCTGCATATGAAAGACCGCCGATTGATGAACGGGGAGATACTGCAAACTCCTCTGTCTTTGGCTCAATGCCAATCTCTCTCAGCTTGTCGCCCATATATTCGTGGAGCTTAATTTCGCCGTCTGTACCCGGCAGACGAGAGCCGATTTTATGTGCCGCGTGTTCAACAATACTCATTGCCTCACGGGCATATTTTCTGTTTTCTTCCTTCATAAAGAAAATCCCCCTTTTCCTAAAACTGCTTATATTTTAGCATATATCAAAAGGGCATTGCAATATATTTTTACATAATATGGCAAAAAGCGTATTGAACTTTATGTTCAATACGCTTTTACAATCCCCTTATTAGATATTAACAAGGGGAGCCAACCGGTTCAGACAATTTATCTAAAGCCGATAACCAAATAGGATTTACCTAACTGATTATAGCATTGCCTTTCAAAGACTGCAGTTGTGGCGCCCGTAGCAACCTCAAGATAATTGCCGTCAAGATTTAATCCAACCATACTGCCGTTTATTGTGGCAATACCAAAATAATTATAGTCCATGTTGTTGCCGAAGTCTGCCACACTCGGAGGCTGACTGACGGCAAATACAAAGCAAATTGAAGGTTCAAAGCCCAAATTAAGCTTAACTCTGCGTGTATCCGCACCGTCTCCGAGATAAACCGCACAGTTAATAGGATTGCTCCAAGCCTTTTTCTGCTCCATGGTAACATGGGCAGAGGCGCTCCAAATATGGTCGCTGATTGCCTTGTCAATTAAAGCATTATCGTTGTTAAAATCCTCCATTTTGGGCACATCCGTGCCTACCCATTGATTAAGTCCAAGCTCCTCTGTTTTGTTTGTACTGCTCAAATAATCACCTGCTTTCTGCCATAGTCCATCTTAATTCTCTGCCGTTAATCATTGTCCACGGCGTATTCTCATCATCAAGCTCATTCCAGCTTTTGCCGCTGCCTGCCAAATAAACATCATATCCTATGCCAAACCAGCTGTTTGAAATTTTACCGATAGTATCAATGTCATAACGTGATACTGTTATGCTTTTTCCGTCAACACAATATTCCGTATCACCAAGGGCGTAGGAGATAAGCTCTCTGCTTATGGGCTGAAAAATATTGATTGCTCCGCCGGCACAAATACCGTTCAGATAACAGGTCAAAGCATATATCTGTTGCGCAACAGCCGTCAGCTCTGCTTTTACAAGAGCATCCGATGTGTCTATCAAAGCCGTTGTGTAAAGCGCGTCAAGCCTGTTATATATCGCCTGCATCGTCTATTCTCACCTCAACGTTAATATCAAAAAGTGTAAACAGCGAAAGGATATCTAAAACCTTATCCCTCAAATTATCCGAAATTGTGTTATCTCTTGTTTTCAGCAAGCAAACGACAGACTCGTTTTCTCTGACAATTCTGCAACCGACTACCTCGTCAAGAGTCATAACCCTTCCGTTAAGAAATTCAACGTTTACACCGTTTGCCGGATATTTAAGAGCCGATTTAATTCTGCTGCGCAGTGCCTCGTCATCCTCGTCACTGCATCCACCCGTAAAGCTGACAAGATTTTGCACGCCCACAATACTGCTTGGCGGATTTACCATAACCGATATTTCGCCATAGCCTGCATTGTATTCATCACCGCAGCCAATCGACTGCGCCGCAACTGTACAGGATACCTCACCTATGCCGATAACAGCAGGCTCAAGGGTTATGTACTGAATATACTTGTATCCCTTTTTTGAGCAAATAATACCGGACGGAATGCTCACCTCAGCTTCTCTCGGGGCGTCTATATAAAAGGTCAATGTACCCGTTGCCCTGCTTGCAGTCTTTCGCTGAATACTGCATTCGGTTGCGATACGGTCAAGATAATCGCCGGTGGCGGTTTGCCAGCTTGATTGCCCAAGCAGATACTCGCCCTTAACATAAAGATTAAAAAGCTCGGTTGCCACCGCCTTAAGTCTTAATCCGGTCTCGCTGTACATATCAAGCACCTGACCCGATTGTTCAAAATAGGTTGATTTCATATTCTCCAAAATTTCATTAAAGCTTACCAAAATCAACAGTCACCTGCCTTTCCTCTGTGTTAATCAAAACATCAAAAGTAATTGCACTGTCAGATACAGCCCTTGCGGATTTTACAAAAACGCCGTCAAGCCCGGCAACGCTTTGCCTTGCATAAGCAAGAACCTCTGCCATAGACCTGCTTTGCCTAATCCTTGAGCCAAAATTTTTATCTGCGTAAAATTCTCCTCGCTTAACCGCAAAGCACCTTACGGCATCCTCAATAAGCTGTACCGTAAAATCCAATTCATCATTCATTTTCAATCACTCCCTGCCTGTTAATCACCAATCCGTTAATAACAACATCGCCGTTATTCTTAAGCAAAATATAAGCACCTCCCAACGAACGGAGTTCAACCTCTCCGCTTTCAATATTTTCGGGATTGTTCAAGGTGCCGAGCACTACCGTTCCATCACTCGACGGCACCATAATAACCTGCTCGTCAACAGGAGGCAGGCTGTTAAAGCCATACGGCGTGTAGCAATCTATATTTCTTCTTGTTACGGTTGCGCCTGCCTCTATCTGCTTGTCAGAAAGAGTAACCCTGCCCTTTTCGGCAGAATCACTTTTGACAGATTGTGATATTTTTTTACTCATCCACATAGCTAAGCTCCTCCAAATCCAAAGCACTGTATGCCTTAATTATCGTGTATTCACCCGAGGCATTACAGGTATGCCTTATACCGACCGCCACCACGTCACCGTAATCATCAAAGCCGTCAAGGTCTGTCCTGATTATGTCTGCCAAATCAATGTCGGCATATCCCGACAGCTTAAGCTCCCAACAGCAGTAGCCTGCATTTGCATTGCTTACAAATGAGGAAAGCCTTGTTTCTCTTTGCCAATCGGGAACATTGGACATATTTAACATTCGTGTTGCGGATATTCTTTTTTTCTGCATAAAACGGCTTACTCTGTGATACAGGTAATCATCCGAACTGTTCAGCTTGTAATCAACACCCATAACGGCATTACCTCGGTTGATTTCTCTTTTAACGCTAAGGATGCCGTCACGGTCAATTTTGATTACCCTTTCGGATTTCAGCATAACAATTTCATTTTTAGAATTAACCCTTATTCTGTTGCCTGTAACATTAAACACAAAATCATTAAGCAATCCGAATTTTGAAGTGCCCTTGCTTACCTGATATTGAATATCGCTGAATACATTATCCATACAAAGCCTAAAGCCGTCACAAATGTCTATTTCAAACAGTGCATTAACGCTTGGAGAATTGTATGTAAAAGGCTTTGCCTCGCTGTCAACAAGCAGGCAGGCACTCGACCGACAATACAAAAAGCAGGTCGAGCCGTTAGCATTTATACTTTCCCGTTGAGTGTCAACATAGCCGTTAAAGGCACATACCTTACCGTAAAACGCCTTTACCGTATAAAGCTCCGCACCTGCCTCATCAAGCAAAAGATTAAGCCTCAAGCCGTCACAAGCCGCATCTGCATCTCGGCTCAGCTCATACGACAAAACCGCCTTCGGTTTTATCTCGTTATCATCAAGGGCATAAAGCTTAAAGGTCAAATCAGCCATACTCTGTCACCCTCTTTAACTGCAAAAACATCACCGAAATCGTTGGCTTCAACAAGATTTTCTATTTGCATACCGGTACGGTGAGCAATGTCAAAAAGATTTTCGCCGTCGGCGGCAACAGTATAATCAGGGTTATGCTCCTCTTTCTTTTCCTTACACTCCTGCACAAATTCAAACGAATAATCCACCCTGTCATTGCCTGCAGAATAGCTGATGCTAAGCGAGGAAAAGCACGCCTTTATCGGCACGGAATTTGGCAAAAACAAATAATCACTGCCCTTTTTATTGTAGGCTCTGACAAGCTCAAAAGCCTTTTTTGCCGAATCCTCACCCACAAAGCAACCGTTACCGCTGACCGTGTATAGCCTGTTTGTACCTTGAACACAAAGCTCCTCGGCATATACGGTGTCGTACCTTGATATTTTTTTGTTCATGGAAATCTTTAGGCTTTTAGGATTTACATTAAACTCAAAGCCTCTGTATTTCATTTTCATATACTGCATATCAATCACCCCTCACCGTACTGTCATATCGCCTTGAATCAAGCATAATATAATCGCTGACCTGCTCGGCAGACTCATATTCAAAATCATCACTCATAATCAAGCCTCCCTACTATACGACAATGAAAAGGTCAACACTGCCTTGACCTTGTAGCACTCTGTTGTTGAGTCCTTCAAAACCGTTGACAGCTTTATTCCGCATACAGCATCATCCATTGCTGCACGCACTATTCTTTCCATATCATCAAAGGCAACGGGTGAGCCAAAATCGTACGGCACATAAAGTGCAAGCTCTATCCCGTATTTGCCATAAAAAAACTCATTGTCAACGCTTATGCTGTCCAAATCAAGCTCGCACGGAGATAAGGTGCATATCTTTTTTTCAAGCCTTGTTTGCTTTGTTGCATACGGACACGCCTTAATAAAGCAAATGTCCTCAACACCTGTGCTTGATTTAAGCTTATCAAGCAGGGCATTTGTTTCCTTACTCAAATACATTCTCATCCCCCTTTACCGCTTCTCGAAGCACGGCAGTATAGTACAAAACCTCCTCGCCCAGAAAAACAGGACTTGATTTGATAAAAAAATAATCCTTATCCAAAAGGTTAAGCATATCGTTTCTGCCAAATCCCGTTACATCAAGGCTGAATATTCCGATGATATAATTTTTTCGGTTAAGACCGATTTTGGTTGGCGTTGCCTCAAATCTTGTTTTGTCCTTGCGCCACAGGTGCTGGGCCATCACCTTTGCGGTGATGACCTGTCCCTGCTCTGTTGTAATTGTGCAATCCTTGGCATACCTATCAAGAAGACCTGAAACTGTACCTGAAATATTATTTAACTGCACATTTACACCTCCATAAAGCAAAAGCCTCTGTCCTTTGCCAAATGAGAAATACCGGAATAAGCAGACTCATACAAGGCTTTTGCATTTTGGATTGCGTTGCCTGACGATGCCGTGACCTTTACATCTCCTGCCGAAAACGACGAGATTTCGCCGTCGTTACGTGCAAGAGCAATTTGGTAATTTGTTTTTGCGGCAACGTAATATTCAAGCAATGCCGTATCGGCTTCGTTGTATTCCCTATCCGAAAACTCTGCACAGTTCATTTCGATGAGCGACATATATCGCTCTGCCTCGTCAATTGAAGCATTACCTATTGTGCAAAGCACCTGTGTTATTCTGCCTGTATCCATAGATTAAACTGTTTCAGAAAGGTACACAACTGCCTTGTCTACAATACGGTTGAAGCCTACAGTGCTTGTAACGGTTGCTCGTTCAAGCTGACGGTCTATAATCTTATCATAGTCAACATCAACAGGATTGCCGAGCTGTACCTTTTCAAGTGCATAATTCTTATCAAAAGCAACAATATCGTTGTGCAAAATATTTGTTTGGCAATGGATAAGCTTTGCACCGTAAGGTGTAATCATATTGCCGGTTGCGTGCATATTAAGACCTGCTGCACCGTCTCTAAACTCATCAAGGCTCAAAATGCTGTTGAACTTGGCTGTTTCTGCGATAACGGTATTAAATTCATACGGCGCAAGCGCGGTGTAAATATCAATGAAATCTTTGTATGAAATGCTGTTTGATTCTATTGTGTTAATATCAACGGTACCTAATTCTGCCAACACCTCTACTGCCTGTGAAAGCTGACAGGTGTTAATGTAGTTACCAATCTGCTTGAGTGTTACTGAGAACAAATCAAGACGCTGTGATTTGATAGCCTCGTAAGAAGCGACAAAGGTTCTACCGCTCTTCTTTAGTGTTGTAAGCTTGTCCCTGAGAGTAATGCTTGTCTCCGGAATAAATGCGCCCTCGTTAATGAATGACTGCTTTGCATTGTCGGGCTCAATAGCCTCGCACTGTACAGAGCGGTAATCCATAGAATCAATATTGGTTGTTGTTGCGATAAGCTCATCAACAACATTTTTGCTTGTAACAACCGTTGCGACAGATCTTGTAATGAATTCAGGGAACAAAACTGCCGAATCGGATGTCTGGAAAAACTTTGAAATCGGGTCTGATTTAGGACCCTTAACCTTAATGTCAAATCGCTTAAGCTGACGCTCATATGCATCGAGTCCCTCAAGCTCTGTGCCCTTGTAGTTTTCACTTGGGTCAATAGCCTCAAGTGAGCTTGTAAAGCCCTTATCGGATGTGTATAAGCCCTTGTCAAGCTTTATTGTATCAAATGTCATAAATTGCTCCTCCCTAAAAAATTAAAGTAAAATACCTGCTTTTTGCTCTGATGAGTCAACCCAAAGCACAGTTCTGTACGGTGCGGCTGCGGTTGAACCACCGTTATGAAGAATCTTTCTTTTGTTTACAACAAGTCTTGCATAAACCGGAAGTGCCTCACCGGCATATTTGATTTCATAATAACCGCTTACCTGTACGGTGTAGTAATTATCCTTTACTGCAACAACAACGCCTACAAAAGGCTTGCCATCCTGTGCCAAAAATGCATTTCCCGATTGGTCAGCTGTTACAAAATCGCCAACCTCAATTTTGTCAGGTTCTGCGTTAACGCATGTCATAGTAATACATTTAACATCAAATCCCTTATAAGATACCATAATAAATCCTCCTAAATTCTAAATTGCGAAAAGTCCTTCGCTGTGTTTTCTGCCACAGAAGAAAGCTGTGGCTTAATTTTTGATTTTGAATTGTGTTTTTTCATTCCGTCACGAAAGCCTATTAATTCCTTGGTTGTCATAACCGCTGTAACGGAAGAGAACAGCTTTGCGTCCATATCCGGAAACGCCGACTTAAACAAGTCCACAACCTCCTTGGACAGCTGCCTTTTGTAATCCTCACCGATTTGTGCTTCCTCTTTTAGCTCCTCGATGTAGGAATAAAGCCTGCCTGCCTCCTTTTTTGTAAGGGTAACAGGCTCGCAGCCCTGCATCGCCTTAATGATTTCCTGCATTTTTCTCTCCTTTGCTGTTTGAAACGATTTTGTTATTCCTGCCTCGCGCTGAGCCGGAACCGCCACAAACGAAAACTCATATGCATCCTTGGCATCGGTCAAGGTACAAAAGCAAAGCTTGTCTGCATAAGTCTTTCCCGGAATATGCTCGCAGTGCTGTTTGCGCTTATCGGCACCGCAAATTGAGCAAATAGCCCTATCAATACTGCACGAAACAGAAACCTCCTTTTTAATACCGGCATCAATTTCTGCAATAAGCGAGCTGTTTTCCTCATTGTTAAGCATATATGCCTTCGCCTTAAGAGTGTACAGCTCCTCACCGTTGGCAGTAATTTTGCCATTTTCTTTTACAACGAATGTGTCAAAAATTCTTGCCTTTTGGTTTGATGCCTTCATAGAATGGTCAAATATTCCTGTTTTGCCAACAAACATATCCTTCATTTGATAAAGGGTGTCAACAGAAAACTTTTCAAAATCTCTGTCAATGTCGTTGTTGCACAAATCAACATTAAAGGTATAGACCTCCTGTGGCATCAATTCACGCCTTGCAAACTCGTGGATTTTTTTCATATCATCATCCGATGCAAGACTTTTTTGAATACAACCGATCATTAATTGTTTTCCTCCTTTAGTATTCTGTCTGCCTGTGCATTGTAAAGACGAGCCTGTGCCGTTTGAATTTCGTCCTGCAGGGTAATATCGTCCCACAAAACCTCAACCTCTCTGTAAATGCCGATACCGGCAAGATATGCCTCGCCGATTCGCCTGATTATCGGCGAAACGATACGACGGTACGCCTCCAGCTCGGTTGTAAGAATGTCGGCCTGCTGTTGACTCATCCTTTCCGAAGTGGACCACGACAGACCAAACATATAAGGCATAAGGCCTGTTTTTGCAACAATCTGCTCAAGCATTTGCCTAACAGGAACCTCGCTGTCAAGAATTTGATTGTCGGCACCTATAACGCTTACCTTGACGTCACCTACCGCAACAAAATCCTTAACCCTATCGGTAGAGCTCATAGCATCACGCCACGCCTGTGCCATTTGATTTGCACGTTCCTTTGCAAATGCCTTGTCAACCCCGTCACCCTGTGGGGTGTAGGTAACGGCATATCGCAGATTACCGAGCCTCTGCCAATTTGTGCCAATCGTGTTGTAAATTTTCAGCAAAATGTCAGCCACAAACGGCAAACCGCGAAGCAGGCTTGTACCGTATATGCTGTCCCCCTCCGGATTCAGAACACTGAAAAGTATACGTTGCTGATGCTTAAAAGGCTCACCGCCGCTTAAACCGCCGGAGCAAAACACCAAATCGATGCCATTATCCGCTCTTTTAACACTGACGCTGTCAAGGTCGCCGTTGTAAAGAGCATAAAGCCCTCCGTTTTCATCTGTAACCATTTCACCGATAGCGGAGCCGTAGGTTAATAGCTGACTCATAAAATTATCAACAAACGCATAAATTCCCTGCTGATTGCCTCCGACATTAATTTTTGAGAAAAAGCTTTTCATAGCCTTGTCTGTGTTATCATCACCGCAGCTGATTTCAAATCCGCCCATAAGCCTTACAATCTTGTTGATTGCACTGTCTATAATAGGCACGCCTTCTCTTATGGACCTGTATATTCTGTTGTTATACTGCGATAGCGGTGTATAGCTTGAAATAGAAGCAAACGGATGACAGCTTTCGCCTGCTGTTTGAACAGAGCAGGCAGGCATACCGTTGTCTGTTACCTTATTGTTCTTTTTGCTGAATATGCTCAAGGCTTCACTTCCTTTCTACTGCAACGGAAAACATACAGTCATCTGTTTTTTTGGCTAAAACCGTGTTAACAAAATAACGTATGTCGTCCATTGCGTGATCATTTTCTTTTTTGGGTGCATCTCGCTTTATGTCATCATCCCAGCGGTAAACCGAAAATTCTCTTATCGTATCAGTGCATACGGGAGAAAAGAATATTTCGTTTTGCTTCAGAGCCATACAAACTCTGTTTATTCCGCCAAGCACATCGTTGCTCGCCTTGATAACGGTCAGCTCGCCGTGACGACGTACCGTTTCGATGAACGAGGCGGCAGACGGGTCAATGATAAGGGCAGTAATTTTTCTGTCCCCGATAAGCTCCTTAAGATGCCCGTAATATTCCTCGTCCGTCAACTGAACTCCCGTGTCACGCGACGAATGATAATATTCGTTTATCCTATACCAACCGTCATTACCTCTGCCCCACAGTCCAAGCGAAAAAGGATTTACCGTGCCGTAATCACAGCTAAGGTAATATTCACTAAATTCATCACCGGCAGACCTAATGTGCTTATCAACAGAAAACATTGGGTAAACCAAGCCGTCGGCGGCAACCCATTTGCCCTCAATAAAGCGGTCATAAAATGCACCCGTGTATAAGCTTTTATATCGACTCTTGATTTTAGGCGAAAGAGAAGGATTGTCGTCCATGGTAAAATGAATATAGAGCATATTCTTTTCATCGGTCTTTTTTATCCACTCATTATAAAACCAATGAAACGGATGCTCCGGGTTGCAGTTAAACCAAAATTTTGAACCCTCAACAGAGCAACGGGCAAGTGCCTGCTCAACAAATGAGCGTGGCATAAGTGCGACCTCGTCAAAAAGGACACCGCCCAAGGTCATACCCTGGATTAAAGCCGCAGAGCCTTCGTCCCTGCCACCGAAGATGTAAAATCTGTTTTTAACGCTTCCTCTTTGAATTTCCAAAAGATTTTTACTTATTTTTTCCGTTACACAAAAGCCAAGTGATTTAAGCATCGGCACAATGGGAGTAACCACATTCCGCCTCAACGAGCTGATTGTTTTGCCGCACAGCGCAAACGAGGTATCGTTAAACGAATAAAATGCCCAAAATATGAACGACAGCGACATACACAGGGTTTTGCCCGACCTTACCGCCCCGTCACATATCAAGCCGTTTTTATCGCCGAATTTACTGCCGTTGCACCACCAGTTAAGAGCCAGTAGCTGCTTTGCGGAAAAAGGATAGAACTTAACCATTGCGGTCATCCTCGGCAGTGCTCCTTGCACTTTTTTCTAACGCCTCATAAAAGCTCAATGAGCCGTCGGCACCGTTGTTGCCTGCATCCATCAGCCGTTCAAAAGCCTTTATTCTGTCAAAGAACTTTATTTCCATTCCGCCGCCCTTAGGTCGCTTAATCTCGCTGATGTTGATAAGCTTAAGCTTAGGAAGACGTTGCATAATTTCGTCATCGCTCATAAACAAAAGCTTTATCGCATCACTGCACGAGCCAAAGGCAAGCTCACTCAACCCTTTTTCAATTTGCTGTTGGGCGGTCATCTTTCTTCTCGCCATAAATTCACCTCAAGTCAATATAGTTTGAAGCGGTTTGTGTTCATCAACAAACCCCCTCACCCATAGGCGAAAATCAAGACTTTTATTCATCATCAATGCATAATCACGGCAAAATTTTGCAAAATAAATTTATTTTTTGTGTTTTATTCAAATCGAGTGCATACACCTGCAACAAGGTAGGAATTGAAACAATTGACAATAAAAAAGCACCCTGTAAAACAGAGTGCTTTTAATCAATTCGATTTTATTACATATTTCTTATATCATTTCCTATAAAATAAAACGGTACGTACTCACCTGTCAGGCGAGAGGTGATACGCTTGTCATACTTTTCCTCAAGTCTGTCAAAGGTGTAGTTGGTTGAAATTATTGTCGGTCTGCCTGAAAGCAGGCGTGAATTTACGATATTATACAAGGCTGCAATGCTGTACTGATTGTCAATTTCGGTACCCAAATCATCAAGCACAAGCAAATCACACATCAGCACCTGATTTTTTGTGTATGTAATATTATCTGTTCTTCCAAACTGCTCACTTTGCAAATCATCACAAATATTTTGACTTGTACCGTAGCAAACATTATAGCCCTTGTTAATTACAACATTTGCAATAGCAAGGCTCAAATGAGTTTTGCCGAGACCTGCACCGCCGAAGAAAATCAAATTTTTACTGCCGAGTGAAAAATTCTGTGCATACTTTCGGCAGGTGTCAAAAATCTTTTCTGCTCTTTGACGGGGTACTATTGCATTTTCCATTGGTTGCTCACTGTAATAATCAAGAATAAAATTATCAAAGGTGCATTTGTCAAGAGGTGCAAAGCGAGATACCTCCCTGCGCATCAAATCCTTGAGCAGCTGCTTGTGGCAGGTACACATTCTGCCGTTAATAAAGCCCTTATCCTCGCACATATCACATAAATACTGCGGCTTCATTGCGTTTTCGCTGTATCCGTTTGCCTTTAGGATTTTTGAACGCTCCTCAACAAGTGCCTCACTTCTTGCACGAAGCTCCTGCACCTTTTCATCGGTATTCTGCTTGTAAAAGAAAAGCTGACTTATCTCGATGCCGACCTGTGAAAGCCCTGCCTGAATTTTGTTGATTTCAGGTATTTCCTCCTTGATGTGAGCACTGCGAATGTCCGCCTCCATAACAGCGGTATCGTGTCGCTTTTCCAATATCCTTTTTGCTTTGTTATATATCTCGTTAGAATATGCCATAAATTATCCCTTATATATCGTAATCATCATTAAGCATTGCACGACGGTTAATTTCATTAATATCGTATGTTTCATCAATAGCAGGCTTTTGCCTTGCTTCCTTTTTGTCGCGGAACTCCTTTTCCTGCTTTGCAACGGCATCGGGAGTAAATATGCCCTTTTTCTTCCAATTCTTCAGCACGGTATCAACGTATCTGAGGGTAGGCTTGTCGGTGTTTTCCTTCATAATATCGCAGGCAATGGAAATCATTTGAATATCAAAATCATCGCTCCAACGCATAATCATTTCTCTTTGCTTAACAGTAGGACTTCGATGACTGACACCGCTGATTGCCACGATTTCGTTCCAAAGCCTGTCGGAGCTTTCAAGCATTTTCAGCTGTTCATCGGCAGCCTCAAGGGTAACAATGCCCTCCTCGCTCCACCTTTTTGCCATAGAAGCGATGTATGCCGTGCCGATAGCTCTGCCCTTTTCCTTTTCGGATTTGTAATACTGCAAAATAACAAGCACAACATCACACGGCAGACCGTAATATGTAACCATATTTATAATCAGCTCCTGCTCAACATGGCTGATTGTTCTGCCGAATATTTCCTGTGCGTGCTGAACAAGTAAGGTGAGCTCCCTGTTATCTCTGCACATAGCAACAATGTCGCTTGGATTAAGGCGCGGAACAGGAACACTTTCTTTTACGGGCTCGGTGCTTACAGGCTTGCTTTCAGCCTTTAGAACGCCTTGTTCTAAAGGTGAGATTCCACCCTCTGAGTTAACACAAAGCACACCCTCTTCAACCCAAAACTCCAAAAAATCGGTTGCATCTGCCTCGGTGCATCCAAGACATTTTGCAA
Source organism: uncultured Eubacterium sp. (assembly GCF_945980375.1). Lineage (GTDB taxonomy): Bacteria > Bacillota > Clostridia > Oscillospirales > Acutalibacteraceae > Eubacterium_R. The sequence continues at coordinate 180,043 of NZ_CAMFQO010000001.1, forward strand.
CATACTTGCTGTCGCACGGAGCATTGCCTGCCAAAATGAGCAGTAATGCCTTTAGCTGATATTCACTTGCAAGCTTTAGATAATGCGTTGCAATTTTTTTTGGAACTGCAACCATACCCTCCTGCCAAATATCACCGACAGGAACAACCTGATAAAGCATTTTGCTCACCTCTTTTCACATAGGCAATAAAGAGTAATCTGAGCCTGCCAAAAATGCAGAATTAAAGCGACTTTTGAAATTTTCGCTGTCGCCTTGCGTCAGCAAGGCTTCCATCTCAAAATCCAAAATTCATCTTTACTTCAAGCATTTTTGGTCTGCGAGTTCAAATTGTGCTGATTTGTTCTTAATCAAGGCACAAAAACGCAGGAATACTTTTTGTATTCCGAGTATTTTTAACACAGAGTAAGAGCAAATCAGCCAATTTGAACCACGGTTCGGATTGCTCTTTATTGCCTACCAAATATTTTACCAAAATTCAGCCCTTTGTTCAACCACAACATAAAGGGACATTCTTGCGAATGTCCACAATATACATATTAATAAGTAATGCAATCTGTTGTAATCATATAAACGCCAAGCTCCAAAAGCTTTTTAAGGGTGTCCATATCATTAATAGTCCAGGCGCCCATATTCAAGCCCTCGTCCTTGCACTTTTTTATCATTGCGCTGTCGTTATCGTAATTTGCCTGATTGTTGCCGTCAAAATCAATACCGCAATTTTCAAGTGATTTTGCAAGCTCAATATCTTCATCCTTAATTTCCTTAACAAGATACATAAGGGGCTTGTCGGTGACTTGACGAAGTGCCTGAAGGTCGCTGAATTGGAAGGAAATAAAGGTAATATTAACCAATGGATATTCGTTGCAAATATCAATTATTTCGTTATAGTATTCCTGATTATTATCCTCCTTAAGTTCAATCACGGCACGCATATTGTAATTGTTGCACACTCTCATATAGTCAACAAATCTGCAAATACGAAGCTCTGGGTACTTGTCGATATTCACACCGTTATCGGTATATCCGTCCAAAAGCTCCTCGTAGGTTGAGCTTTCAATCATTTTGCTGATGTCCATCATACGATAGGTTGAACGGTCGTGATGAACAACCCACACGCCGTCCTTGGTGCGATATATATCACACTCCGCGCCCCAATACTCTGCCTCGCCTGCCTCTATAAATGCAGGCTCCGTATTTTCGGGAGCATATCCTCTAAAGCCGCGGTGTGCCACAAGGAGCGGACGTTGTTCAAGATTGTCACCGATAGCGGTAATTTGATAGTCCTTTGTTTTGCAATATTCCCTAAGCACTATTGCGCCTGCCGAGGTTATCACAATTACAAGTGCCAAAAAAACGCACAGCACCGCAATCAATATCTTTTTTCCTTTACTAAGCTTTACCTTACTGTTCATCGTTATTCTCCTTTGGTTCAAATTTTAATCGTTGAGGCTCCGAAACCTCAAAAACATTTTCAAGGCTCCATTTACCGTTTATGCCCTTTGCCCTTGTGCCTATTACAAAATGAAGCTTTGCAATGCCGAAATCAATGCTTTTGTCCGAATAAGGCTCATCAACATAGGCGGAAAAGATTCCGTTTTCGTATCTGAATTTTACAGGTCGTCTGTTCACCGCGGACGGTCCCTTTTCCACAAGCTTTAAGGCATAGGAATATGCTTCAGGTAGCTTTTCGTCACAAACCTCAATCATATCCTGATAGCTTTTGCTCTTTTTGTGTGTGGCAGAATACATACTTTTTTCTACGATGGAATATCTGTCCCTCGCGTAGCCGATTGCAATAACAGCATACACTCTTTTTTCACTTGGAAAATCAAAGCTTTCGTACACCTTATTTTCGTTATATGTACCGCTGACCCAGCATGTGCCCAAACCGTGATACACGCATTGCAAAACAATGCTCTCTCCGTAGTAGCCGCAATCCTCACGAGCCTTTTGGCTGTCAGGTCCGGCAACTATTATCATACTGAATTTTCCGCTGAATATTTTGAAAAAGGGTGTGGCATCGTCAACAAAAACAAAGTCAAGCCCTGCACTTTCGTTAACAACGTCTACCATCTGCTTAATTACATCCTTAACATCATCTGCAAGGTGCTTTGGCTTGAACGCCCTGCGAGAATGTCTTTTTTCTATTGCTTCAATGTATTGTTCATTAGTCATACTTATTACCGTCACCCTGTCTTTTCTATATTATAGCATTAAAATACAAAAAAGTATATAATATTTTATTACCAATATTCAAATGTAAATAGTTGGTTAAATTGCTTGACTTTAACACAGGGTGATATTATAATAATTGTAGAATATTTAAGGGGGTTCATAATAATGAATTTCAAGAAAATCATAAAGGTTATCAGTGTTATTGCTGCTCTTGTTGCTGTTGCCGCAGCTGTATATGTAGCAGTTCAAAAGCTTACTGCAAAAAAGCAGCCGGAATATTTTGACGATAACGATTTCTTTGAATGTGATAATGAGATTGAAATTGTTGAGGTTGAAAACGAGCCTGAGGCAGAGGAAGCTGTAAAGGAGGAGCCAAAGAAAAAGGCTGCCCCAAAGAAAAATAACAAAAAGCCGGCAAAGGCAGACGCTGAATAATCAAAGAGCAACTAAGGTTGCTCTTTATTTTTAACGGACGGTAATAGATATGTACAATGTAGGTTTGGTCCTTGAAGGCGGAGGCAACCGTGCAATATACACAAGCGGTGTGCTTGACGCTTTTATGGAAAACGATGTTAGGTTCCCTTATACAATAGGAGTATCGGCAGGTAGCTGTAACGCAACCTCATTTATTGCAGGCAACCATGGGCGACAGCACGATTTGGAAATAAATTATGTTAACGACAAAAGATATATGGGCATAAGCAATTTGCTTAAGGGGCACGGCTTTCTAAACACCGATTGGATATTCGGCGAGCTTGCCTACGATATTTTGCCGCTTAATCAGGACGCCTTTGATGAAAATATAAAGAGCACTGTGCTTTGTGCAGTGGCAACAAACTCAACAACAGGCAAGCCCGAATATTTTTATCCCAAAAGTATGCGAGACGGCTGTCCTGAGCTAAAGGCAAGCTGTTCTCTTCCGGGAATTACAAACGGGGTTGAAATCGGCGGTATAAAATTTTTTGACGGCGGTCTTGTTGATTCTATCCCGTTACAGCATGCATTTGATGACGGATGCCAAAAAGCCGTTGTCATCCTTACTCAGCACAAGGGATATGTTAAGGAGCCTGTTAATCCAAAGGCAGAGCGTATTTTCAAAAAATATCCAAAAATCGGCGAGGCTGTTGTTAACAGACATATTATGTATAACAAACAGCTTGAGCTTGTTAATGAGGCAGAAGAAAACGGCACGGCGCTTGTTATCAGACCGACTGCCCCGCTCGGCACATCTACGCTTGAAAGAGATGTTTCAAAGCTTGAGGCTATTTATCAGCTTGGCTACAAGCAGGGACTGCAAAGGGCGCAGGAGGTCAAGGAATTTATTAAGGAGGCACAACAATGATTATTGCAGTAACATATGATAACGGGGTAATCAATCAGCATTTTGGCAAAACCCAATATATGAAGATTTACGAAACAAACGAAAGCAAAGAAATCCAAAAGGTTCACCTTGAAAGCATGGGCAAGCATACTCACCACGGTATTGCAGGCTACATCAAGGAAATAGGGGTTGATGTGCTGATTTGCGGAGGGCTCGGCCAGGGAGCAGTAGATGCACTTGAAGCCGCAGGAATTACAATTTATGCCGGCAACACGGGTAACTGTGACAGTGCGGTAATCTCATTTCTTAACGGAAGTATGGTGCAAAACAGCAAGGCAAATTGCAACCATCACCACGAGCACCATTAATGATTAAACAAAAAGAAAACACTCATATCCGTTCGCTCCGGATGTGAGTGTTATTTTTGTGTTTATTCGGGCTTTTTAATCACCGTTTTGTTAAGATTATTTTTGATGATGATAAAGTACAGAGCCGTTCCGAGCACCGCCATTACACCAAGCTCACCCAAGGCAACCAAACCACCTTGAGTTAAAAATCCTACAAATTCAAAGTCGCCCTCAATAAAGAAATGCTCAATTTCCCATCCAATGATTACACCGTTCCATACAGCAGGCATAAGCATTGCCAAAAGCGGATACTTGCCAAGCTTAACATTCCTCAGCGCATACATACAAATTGCAGAGCCGAGCGTTGCCAACGAGCCGAAAATCATATCGAGCGGCAGGCCTTGACCGATGCTTGCAATGTTAGAAATCACACAGCCAAGGGTTAGCCCCGGAATAGCCGCAGGGGTAAACAACGCCAAAACATTAAGTGCCTCCGATGCCCTGAACTGAACAGCCATTGTTGTTGTGCCGGGCAAAATAAGGTTTTGCGCATAGGTCAGCGCAGCGTACATTGCCCCGATTATTGCAGTTTGTGCAATAAAAGCATTTTTCTTTTTGATACTCATTTTCAATTTTCTCCTTTAGTTTTGTTTTTAGAAGCCACAGGCATGTGACTGGTCAGGATTTTGCGAACTGACAAAGGAGATTATAATATAAAACCAAAGGAAAAGCAAGAAAAATATTATGAAAGCATTAATCCCCTCAGTCGCATATAAAATGCGACAGCTCCCCTTATTTGTAAGAGGAGCCGTAATCGGTTAAATCATAATGCTTTTTTTATTGCCTCAAGCAATTCATCATATTCCTCATAAGCAGGAATGTTAGGATAATCATTTTTGATAGCATCTGTTGTCTTGAACAAAAAGCCTGCCTTGCTTGCCTGAATCATACCCAAATCGTTAAAGCTGTCACCGCTTGCAATAGTTTCGTAGCCCATAGAATGAAGTGCCTTAACGGTTGTAAGCTTTGACTTTGGGCACCTCATTTTGTAGCCTGTGATTTTACCGTCATCTGCAACCTCAAGAGTGTTGCAGAAAATTGTCGGCCAGTTAAGCTTTTCCATAAGCGGAGCGGCAAACTGCTCAAAGGTATCCGACAAAATGATAACCTGTGTGATTGTGCGAAGCTCATCCAAAAAATCCTTTGCGCCCGGCATTAAATCAATCTTTGCAATAACATCTTGAATTTCCTTAAGTCCCATACCGTGCTCGTTAAGAATTTTCAATCTGTAATTCATCAGCTTGTCGTAATCCGGTTCGTCACGGGTTGTAAGCTTAAGCTCCGGAATGTTTGCCTCCTCGGCAAATTCTACCCAAATTTCAGGGACGAGAACGCCCTCCATATCCAAACATACAATATTCATATCTGTTCACATAGCCTTTCTGCTACAAATTTATTATTTTAAGCCCTATCGTAGCAAATAGGGTAGGGTAACGGTAATAATCCGAACCCGTCAAAAATGCAGTATTAAAGCGATATTTGTCGCTTTCGCTGTTGCCTTGCGTCAGCAAGGCTGCCATCTCAAGATGCCAAATCTCATCTTTACTCCAAGCATTTTTGATGCTTTGCAGTTTATCGTGTGCAGATTTGGTCTTAATCGAGGCAAAAACGCAGTTAATCCTTTCGGATTAACGAGTATTTTAACAAAGAGTAAGGGCAATATCTGCCACGATAAACCGTGGTTTGGATTATTACCGTTACCCTAGTATTAATTAAAAATTGACTGTTTGAGGCTCGCCCGCCTTAAACTCTACAACCTTTTCGTTGCCGTTATATGAAACGGTAATTGTCTGGTCAACATCAGATGTGATTGTTGCCTCAACACTGCCGTTTTGCATATCCCACTCAAGACTGTTTACAACAGCTCTTGTTCTTGCTCTAACGCCCTTAATTGCGCCCTTGTCAAAGCCCGATGTAGGCAAAGCAGGAAGAAGCTCAATTTCTCCCGTATTGGAATACACAAGCGACTCGTTAATTATGCCGAGGTAACCGATAGCAAAGTCCGTACAATAGCAGCTGCCCTGATCGTAGTCGTGATTTGTCATAAGCGAATCATATCTTATCTTATGATTTTGAAGCTTAAGCAGTGCATCCGACAACGCCTCTCTGTCCTTAAGCCTTGCCGCAATAAGTGAGCGATGAACAAGTGCGTGAGAAGCCTCGTTTTCGCTTTCTCTGTTTGCAATAGCCTGAACGCATGCCTTTGCGAGCTCGGGATTTTTTTGAGTTTCAAACAGTGGCCATACACAGTAAAGGTGGCTCAAATGTCTGTGCTCATTATTTTCATCAAAGCTTGTTGTTGCCCATTCCTTCAGAGCACCCGTTTCGTCATAGAGATATGGAGGAAGCTTGTCCAAAATCTCCTGCCATTTTGAAAAATCAGCATCGGGAGTAACATCAGCCATAACCTTTCTGAGCATTTCAAGGTTGTCTCTGCAGGCTGAAATATCAATAGCACAGTTTGCATCGGACGGGCTTGGATAATTTGACGGATTGTTTTCCGGAGAGTACGACGGCAAAATGCAATAGGTTTCGCCGTCATTAAGAGAGGTCTTGCCCTGCTCGTAGTGGATTGCACCGTCCTTGTCGGTGTAGTATTCCGGGCTCAAAAGCTGATCCCAATAATTTGCAGATTTAGTAAGAAGTGGAAGAAGAATATCCTCCTCAAGCATCATATAGCCCTGCTTGTTATATTTTGCAATGTCGTTATCATCAATGGACAAAACCGACTTTAGCTTGGTCAAATCAAATTCATCGGACAGCGGAATTTGAATATTACCATAGGTCTGCAATGCTTCAAACAAAGGCTGAATCATCCAAGAGGTGCCTGCATTCCAATACCTAAACGGATACGGATAGCAGGTTTCGGTAATAACCGCCTTGTCTCCGTCTGTATTTACAGGTGCCTGAATTGCATCTGTAAATCCGTGAGTAGCCCTTGCGTTTTCCTCCCAATCGGGAAGCTGACGCAGGATAAAGTATGTATAACCGATAGGGGTTGATGACATATTACCCGTGTTCATTGATGAGGTTTGCAGGTTTACGTTGGCGTCCATTGTATACTTACTGCCCCAGCCTGTATTGAACTCACCTGTCCACATACCGTACAAACGGCTTGTTGCATAGCCCGAGCAGCAAAGATATGCGTATCTGCCTGCATAATATGAACGTTGTGCAAGCTCGGCAGAAAGCTTCTTCGCACCCTTTTGCTCCCTTAACAGCTCCTCGTTTGACTTGTCGCTGTCCTCAAGCTCAAGGGTAACTGCATCAAACTGCGGCTGATAAATGTCAAGATGACTTTTCAGTGCCTTTTCGTAGCTGAAGCCGTCCTTACTCTTGTACTTATCTGCAACCGCCTTTGTTTTTGCAACAAGGTCATCAACAAGTGCATATGAATTTTGATCCTCAAATTCATCAATACTGCCCATATCATATGCTCTGTCGCTGACGGTAACAAGATAAACATAGCTTGCCTCGCTGATTTTTATACCGCTGTTTTGACCGCAGAAGATCTCTTCATCAATATTCTTTTCAAGCTCAACCTTTTCCCTTGCGCCGTCGGTTACAACATAGGTTGTTGTTGCATAGCCTCCGTTTTTAAGCTCGCTGTTTTCGTAATTAGGATAGTGGGCAACCATGGAAATACTGTTAGCATTGATGTCCACAACCTTTTTATACTTCATATTAACCTCGTCGCCGTCACCGAAGTTAGCCATGCTTGCAAGGTCATCCATAGTCAGCGTCAAATTAAGCAATGAAGCCTCCGACGACTGCGAAAGCCTTGTAATAACAACGCCGTCTGCCATCGAGGTAAATGATGAACGCTCCCAGGTGCCCTTGTCATCCGTAAACCTAACGCCGACCTGTGACGTTTCGTAATCCGTGTAGCGAACATAATCCTTTTCGCCGGAGCCGTCGATAGAAATTCTTAACTGACCGCCCGGGTGGAATCTGTAAACATCATCGTATGAAGCATTGTCAACAATATCCTCGCCCTTAACAATACTTTGCTTAACAGTTTCAAGCTCGCTTGATGTATCGGGACAGTAACGCACATTTGGGTTTGGCATAATAAAGTGCATATTTTGGAAAATAAAGGTGTCCTCGTACGGAGAACCGCTTTCCACAAAGCCCTGCATACCGTTACCCGAAACCATGCCCTGACGCCAGGATTTTGTTTTATTTTTACCGTCATCCTTTAATTGTGTGTAATCAAGGCTGTAGCTTATTTTTGAGCTGTCGGTAAATATTTCCTGAACGGCCGCCTTTTGCTCCTCGGTAGCACCGCATCCGGCAATGCCTGCAGCCATAACACCACTTAGCAAAACCGCCGTAATTTTCTTTATCTTTTTCATAATACTCCCCTTATAAAAATACTGAAAACATTATATCAAATTGATGTTATATTTGCAACCATTTTACTGTCATTGCATACCATTTTACTTTATAAAAAATATCCTCGGTCAATCAAGACCGAGGAGTTCAGCGTGTCGAAAAAGTCAAATTATAAATTTCGACACGCTGGTAGACTGTTGAGAAATGGAGCTGAATTTCGCATTTTGCGAGGGAAGATGTACGAGGGTACCTCGACCGAGCAAAAGGCGAAAAACGCCAAAAGCGGCTTAGATTCGATGTCTAAGCCGCTTTTACAATCCCTCCGTCAACGCATACGCGTTGCCACCTCCCTTTACACAAGTGAGGCTCAAATCGGTTTGTTTTATTTATATGTATATGGCGTGTTTCAGCCCACTTTATCGACAGTCTGAGCTTCCCGGTCGATTAAGACCGAGGAGCCAATAATTATTCGCACACTAACAGGCCGTAGCCGTTCTTTCTTTTGTATACAATTTTTGTTTCGCCGTCAATTCCAAGGTAAACAAAGAAGCTGTGGCCAAGCATTTCCATCTGCACTATCGCCTCGTCATCCGTCATAATGTTTGGGGTGATGTGCTTTGTTCTTGCAATGTCCACCGAGTCATAGTAGACTTGATCAAAGTCGTCCATAGCCACATCGTCGTCAAAGCTTTCAAATGCTCCGGCAATTTCATCAATACCGCCCTTACGCTTTTTGTCCACAAAAAAGGTTTTCAGCTTGCGAAGCTTACGCTTAAGGTCATCTACAGCCATATCAACTACCGGTTCAATACGCTCTGCAACAGCCTCACCTCTAATGAATGAGCCTACATGCTTTACGGTAATATCACATTTATATTCATCATGAGCCCTGCTTATGGTAACATCAAACGATGCGTTATCGGGAAGCATTTTTTCAATTCTCTTTAGCTCCTTTTCAATTCCGTCCTTTGTGCCTTGCTTAAGGTCAAAGCCTCTTGCTGTAATGTTAATCATACAAATTCCCATAGCCTTTCCGGCTACAAATAGTAGTATTAAAAATTCCTAACGCCTTATTGTAGCCGGATAAGGCGTATAATGGGAATTCAGCCATCTCAAAATTATGCCACAGGCAAATTTTGAGGGCAATATAATCGGAATAGTGTGATTTTTCACACTAATACCTCCAAACCGAGAGTATGCTTCTACCCTCTATAATAATTATACCCCACGAAAAATGCTAATAAAAGTATTGTTTTAATCTGTATTTGTGGTATAATGGATATGGTATGTGTATCGCATTATCATTATAATAATATAGGCAACGGAAGAAAATATGAAGCAAAGCTACAAATCAACAATTAACGCCTGCTTTTGTGCGTACATAGTTCAGGCAATCATAAACAATTTTGCACCGTTGCTTTTTGTAAAATTTCAAAATGAATTTACTGTACCGCTGTCGCAAATCACGTTGCTGATAACCTTTAATTTTTCCGTTCAGCTTTTGGTGGACCTTCTGTCCGCAAAGGTTTTGGACAAAATAGGCTATCGCGCTTCAATGATTGCGGCACATTTTTTATCATCACTCGGTATGATAAGCCTCGCAGTTTTGCCGTTTGTACTGAGCAATCACTTTGTCGGATTATTGCTGTCGGTTATGATTTCGGCAATCGGCGGCGGAATTTTGGAGGTGCTTGTCAGTCCTATTGTCGAGGCTTGTCCGTCTGACAATAAGGAAAAGGCAATGAGTCTGCTTCATTCGTTTTACTGCTGGGGACACGTCGGCGTGGTACTTTTGAGCACTCTGTTTTTCAGGTTTTGCGGTATAGATAACTGGAGGGTTATTGCTGTTTTGTGGGCAATTATTCCTGCAGTAAACTGTTTTGTCTTTGCAAGGGTTCCGATACCCATGCTCATATCGTCGGAGCAAAAGGGTATGACAATTAAGGAATTGCTTACATCAAAGGTGTTTATCATTCTGTTCATTATGATGGTTTGCTCCGGTGCAAGTGAGCAGGCAATATCTCAATGGGTTTCCACCTTTGCGTGTAGCGGACTCGGGATTTCAAAAACCGTAGGTGACCTGACAGGAACATTAATGTTTGCCGTGTTGATGGGTACGGCAAGAGCGTTGTACGGAAAATACGGAGACAGGGTTCCGCAGCGAAAAATGATACCGATAGCATCTGCCGTGTGTATTGCGTCATATATGGTTGTTGCGTTGTCGCCTGTTCCGGCAATATCACTCGCAGGCTGTGCATTGTGCGGATTAAGCGTGGGAATAATGTGGCCGGGGACATTTTCAATCTCGGCATCAAGGCTGCCGACAGGCTCAACCGCTATGTTTGCACTGTTGGCGCTTGGAGGAGATTTAGGCTGTTCAGCCGGCCCAAGCGTTGTGGGCTTTGTGTCATCGGCATTCAACAACAACCTAAAGGTAGGAATACTGTTTGCAACAGCATTCCCCGTAACCCTCCTCATCAGCACCCTCCTGCTGAACAAATCAAAAAGCAGATAACAAAGCGACCGTGACCCACGTCACAGTCGTTTTTTTACTTGATTAAGCTTTCAAAATCCGTTATTCTTTGTTCAACTGAAAAAAGCTTACTTCTTATTTTTGCTTTTTCCTTGTATTCATCAAGCAATTCTTTATTGATCAGTACTTTTTTTATTGCTTCGTACAATGCTTCTTCATTATTTTCACAAACAATTCCGCAACCCGAGCCGCCGGAATTAACATCCTGTCCCTCAAGGTCATAAATCATCAAGCCACAATCCTTGTGCCGTGAGGCAATATTTATATCATACTCGCGTTCAAGAAGCTTATACAAAAGCTGAGTACCCGTAAATCCCAAGTCACCCGTTAATATCAAATCGTAATCATCCGGAGTGGTATTTGTATCGTACAAAACCTCCGATACAGTCCTTGCCGCCGGTGCCATTGTCAAGGGTAGAGCCTTGTTCCGCTGCCCCCAGCTAAAATAATACCTTTCATTCGTTTTTCTCCAATATACATTAGTTTTTAAACTTTTCTTTAATTATACTTATTGATAATCCTATTGCATTTTTTGCAACTTTTGGTTCAAATATAGAGTTAATCATCAAAAATAACGGTACAATACATATACATAATATAATACCGGTAATAATCATATGATAATAATTGTCAACCCATAAATCAATTTTATTTACAATCAACACCATTCCAACAAAAGTTATTACATTAGTAATCCACCTTTTATAGGTTATTAAAGGTGTCCTATTTATCAACTTTGAAGAATATATTATCATATCATTTGTTCTGTAAAGCAAAGCTACAATTGTACCGATTAAAACACCATAGATGCCTATTTTTGCAGTAAAAAATATAGAAACCAATAAATTAATTATCGTCTCTAATACAGCTCTCCACTGAGTTTTTTCAAAATGCTGTGCAAAATTTATTACAATATTTGATGATTTTCTTCCATTTGCCATAAGATAGAAAGTAACAAATAGAATCGGGATATACTTATCAATATAATCAATATCGTTTACATCTGCTGTATATAATTTTAAAAATGGTAATATCAATATATATGTAATACAGAACAGTGCAAAAGTGAAAGACATATTATACACTTCATATATATCAAAATATTTCAAAAATGTTTTTCTATCAGTATCAAATTTTTGTCCCAAAGAATATAGAAAGCTATCTGATACAGACACCGTTACAGACTTCACCATACCGAATATCATTGCGTACATAGTATAAACACTAACATGCATTAATGATGAGAAAAACGTTAACAACAAAACATCTATATTGTTGAACACTAATTCACTAATTTGGTGAACTAAAACAGATTTTCTTTGAGATATAGCCTCGAAATCAGGTTCAATCTTTAAATCTAACCATTTGTAATTTTTCCTCATGTAAAAAACAATAATCAGCATTTGGATAAGATTAAAGAAGAAATATGTACTTTGAATTAATACAACATTTGCATAACAATTAAGAATTATAATCTTCGCTATGCTTACACCGATTGTTGTGAAGGTAGTGATATTTGTTTCAATGAAAGATTTCCCTTCTGCCCTAAGAAAAATTTTGAACTTGCCTTGAAAAAAATAACTAATCGCTCCAGATAATCCACTTAGCAACACAACAAAAAAAACCGACAACTTTGATATACTTGTTTTTATAAATGCAGTATATCCTATGGACATAGCTATTACAATCAGCAAATATATTGTCCCTGTTCGTTTATAAAAATAATTAGTTGCCGCCATAATTCTATTTATAGATTTCTTATCATCTAATGAAAATGGCTTGTACAAAGCCTGTAAAGTAGCAGTTCCTACCCCCGCCTCAAGCAAAGACATATAAGTCAAAATATTACTTATTGAATTAAGCAAACCATTAGACTCTGAACCTAAATTTACAAGAGTTAACCTTGGAATTATTATCCCTAATGATATTGTTACAAACTGTGCTAACAAACCAAATATTAAGTTTTTAATTCCTTTATTTTTCATATCGTTACTGACTTTCAAATTAAAATATGTTATCCATAAGGAGCACTTACTATATTTTGTTTCAACGCTGTGATTACATGTCTAAATCGTGATTTTGTCACGTTTATTCTTTAATAAAGTACAACAAATACATTATTTTAACTTTCCATTTACTATTAGATATAAGAACATTAATGAGATTTTTTCTTATATATTGTAAATATTTTTCTTTTATAATATGGCAATAGTCTAACATATTTTCTTTTTTATACATTATACTGTCTCTTATACACATCTCCGAGCCCACGAGACGGACTCCTATC
>NZ_CAMFQO010000002.1 GCF_945980375.1 uncultured Eubacterium sp.
CACGTAAGGAGTCGTCGGCAGCGTCAGATGTGTATAAGAGACAGTTATTATTTATTTTTATAATAATATTGACTTATAGGTTATCTTCTACTATAATAGATTATGTATAGTGCCGTAATTTTGTTTTAACGCACCCAAACAGGATTATTTTAACAACGGCTGTATACCATCATTAATAAAAATAAAAACATTATACAATACATTTATAACACTAATAGGAGCAAAATTTATGGAATCATATCAGGAATTATGGCAAAGTGTTCTCCTATATTGCAAGGAACAAACCAACGAAACAGCATACACGCTTTGGTTTGAGCCTATCGAAATGACATCGTTTAACGGAAGCGAAGCAACCCTAAAATTTAATACGGAATTCAAAAAGAATACCGTTGTCGGCAGATACGGCAGATTAATTAACCAAGCCTTCATTGAGGTTTGCGGATTTGAGGTTGATTTGAACTTTGTTTGTCCCGAGGATGAAATGAGTCAAAAGCAAAAAACGGAAAACAATCTTGCCGATTTTAAGAATGAAACATTTACCTTTGATAACTTTATTGTCGGCCCGAGCAACAGATTTGCATACGCTGCGGCAAAGGCAATCGCTGCCGACCCTGCCGGTCAGATAAGCAACGGAGAAGTATTTTATAATTACAACCCTTTATTTATTTACGGTGCAAGCGGTCTGGGCAAAACTCACCTCTTAAACGCAATCTGCTACGAGGTTGAACGAAATTATCCGGAAATGAAAATAAAATATGTTAAGGCTGAAAACTTTGCAAACGAATTTATTGAAAGCCTTAGCAAAAAAACAGTTGACGAATTTCACAACAATTACAGAAATAACATTGATTTGTTTTTGGTGGATGACATTCAGTTCATTGCAGGTAAAACACAAACCGAGGAGGAATTTTTCCACACCTTTAACAGCCTTGTTGATAACGGAAAGCAGATTGTGCTGACCTCCGACCGTCCTCCAAAGGAAATTAAATCTCTCACCGAGCGCTTATGCTCTCGCTTTGAAAGCGGTCTTTTGGCTGATGTGCAGTCTCCCGAGTTTGAAACAAGATGTGCAATCATAAAAAGAAAGGCACAGCTTCTTGATTTCAAAATTGAGGATGACAATGTTGTTGAATACATTGCACAAAACATCAAAACAAACATCCGTCAGCTTGAGGGCATTACAAAAAGGCTGAAGGCAATATGCAAATACAGCGAACAAAAGCCTACCATTGCCCTTGCACAAAGTGCTATCAAGGCGGTACAAAATGATGTAAGACCAATCGGTGACATCATCAAAACCATTGTTGACGAGGTAAGCCGTACAACAGGAATATCCGTTGAGGACATTTACAGCAAAAAGCAAACCTCCGATGTCAGCATTGCACGAAAGATGTGCTTTTACATAATTCGTGAGGTTACCGATATGAGCTTTAAGGCTATCGGTGAAAAGTTCGGCAAGGACCATTCTACCGTTATGTATAACGTAGAAAAGTTTGAAGAAAAGATGAAAAAGGATTCATCTCTTTCTTATCAGGTCAGTGACATAATCAATAACGTTAAGGAATAAATATTCCACAAAATTTTCCTTTTCCACAGATAAAGTTTTAACATCCTATGTGGAAAGACAAAATTTTACACATATTCAACATTTTTTGAACAATGGCAATGTTAAATATTTTTGGATGAAAAATGTGTATTTTCAAGACCTTTGAGAGTTTTACACATTTTGCACCGCCTCTAATACTATTACTATAAGAATGATATATTGTGATAGAAATTTTTTGCATCGAAGCAAAATCGTGTGCCGACAGGCAAAAATTTTTAACAATACTCAAAACGTAAATTTTATAGCTGTAAAAGGAGCATAAATATGAAATTTATATGCAACACAAGGGAATTATCAACTGCCTGCAACAATGTTATCAGAGCGGTCAGCACAAAGGTTACCATTCCTACAATTGAAGGTATTCTCATTGAATGCGGCAGCAATACACTCAGCCTTACCGGCTACGACTTTGAATTCGGTATCAACACAATTATGAATGTTGATGTTATTGAGCCGGGTGCAATAGTTATTAATGCCAAGGTGCTTTGTGATATTATCAGAAAGCTTAATAATGATGAGGTTACCATTGAAACCAACGGAACATCTGTTTCTATTATCAGCGGAGCGGCACAGTACAATATTACAGGTATTGATGCCGATGATTATCCCGAGCTTCCGTCGGTTAATAACGGTAAAAGGATAGAACTTGAGCAAAGCATTATTTATTCTATGATCAATCAAACCGTATTTGCCGTTGCAGATACAGAATCGTCAAAGCCTGTTTATACAGGATTAAAATTTGTTATTGAAAACGGAATGCTTACTATGGTTGGTGTTGACGGCTACCGTCTTGCTATCAGAAAGGAAAGCATTGGCTACGACGGCGAGGATATTGAATTTGTTGTTCCAAAGAAAACAATTAAGGAAATAATTAAGCTGTTTAATTTGGAGGACGACAAAAAAATCAGTATGCTTATCAGCAAGCGACACATTGTATTTGAAATAGATAATTACAGCATAATCAGCAGATTGCTTGACGGTGAATTTATTGATTATCAGGCGGCTATTCCAAAGGTATCGTCAACAACAATTCTTATCAATACAAATGATGCTATTGATTGCATTGAAAGAACATTGCCTGTTATTGAAAATAATCAAAAAAACCCTATCAGATGCCTGTTTGACGGTGACCAAATGAGAGTCAGCACCGTATCAAGCCTCGGTAGAGTTGTTGACTATACACACGCAAACACCTCCGGTGACAGAGTGGAAATAGGCTTTAATTCAAAATTTATGCTTGACGCTCTTCACGCAAGCGATACAGATGAGGTTAAAATTGAGCTTGGCGGTCCTGTAAGCCCTGCAGTAATTAAGCCTATTAATTCAGACAGCTTTATTTTTCTTGTATTGCCAATGAGGTTAAAAAATGAAAATTAAGGTTAAGGCAGCTCCTCATGAAAAGCAGGAGGTAAAAATCAATACGGATTTTATTCAGCTGCAGTCCTTTTTGAAATTTAAGGGTATAGCAGAAACGGG
The DNA here is from genome assembly GCF_945980375.1 of uncultured Eubacterium sp. Lineage (GTDB taxonomy): Bacteria > Bacillota > Clostridia > Oscillospirales > Acutalibacteraceae > Eubacterium_R. The sequence goes on from NZ_CAMFQO010000002.1 coordinate 3,083, forward strand.
CGGTCAGGCAAAGGAATTTATACAGGACGGTATCATCAGAGTAAACGGTGAGGTTTGTACTGCTCGCGGAAAAAAAATAAGAAACGGTGATGTGGTTACTGCATTTGCCGTAGATTATACAATCGTAAATGAAGATTAAATCAATTCAAATAGAAAATTACAGAAATATATCGGCTCTTTCAACGGATTTTGACGATGTCAATATCATATGGGGAGAAAATGCACAGGGCAAAACAAATCTGCTTGAAGCAATATATTTGTTCAGCGGAGCAAAAAGCTTTAGGGGTGCGAGGGATAAGGAATTAATATCCTTTAACAAAAGCAATGCAAGGTTGAAAATTGATTTTGAAGCACAGGGCAGAGAGCAGTTTGCTCAAATTGATATAGGCAACAAAAGGACAGTTTGGCTAAACGGCATAAAAAAACGCAGTGCAACGGAGCTTGGCGGTGTGATAAAAACAATTATTTTCAGCCCCGACCATCTTAATATGATTAAAGAAGGTCCGGCAGAAAGGCGAAAATTTGTTGACGGTGCACTGTGCCAAATAAAATCAAGCTATCGCAATCTGCTAAAGGATTACAATAGAAGCCTTGAACAACGAAATGCCTTGCTTAAAAAAGCAGACGAGGCAACGGATATTGAGCCTATGCTTGAGGTTTGGAATATCAATTTGGCAAGCACAGGTGCAAAGATTATATTTCAGCGAATGAACTATCTTAAAGCACTTAAGCCTTATCTTGAGGAAATATTCAGCGGAATAAGCAACGGGCGTGAAAGCATAGAGATTGCATATATCGGCAGCGATACATATGATTTTAATATTGACGATATAGAGCATAAGCTGTATGAAAGGCTTAAATCTCACACAAGGGTTGATGTGCTTAATCACACAACAACAAAGGGTCCGCACCGTGATGATATAGAAATTCTTATCAACGGCAAATCGGTAAAGACCTACGGCAGTCAGGGGCAACAAAGAAGCAGTGTCATTGCGCTGAAGCTTGCAGAGGCAAGCCTGCTAAAAGAAATGACGGGCGAAAATCCTATTGCGTTGCTTGATGATGTTATGAGTGAGCTTGACGAAAAACGGCAGGATTACATCCTAAATCACATTAAGGATTTGCAGGTTTTTATCACCTGCTGTGACAAGGAAACAGTGCTGAGACTCAAAAATGGCAAAAACCTGCATATGCAAAACGGTGCTTTGCCGGAGGAATAATTATGTACCTGCATATAGGCGAGGATGTTCTTGTTAAGGACAGCGAGATTATCGGTATTTTTGATATGGATACATCAACGGTTAACAAGGCAACAAGAGATTATCTTAAAAAAGCTCAAGCCGACAGGCGAGTAATTTATGTAAACTATGACCTGCCTAAATGCTTTGTTGTAACAGACAAAAGTGTTTATGTAAGTCCGATAAACACCGGCACACTTAACAAGCGTGCCAAGTAAAAAAGAGGTTATTAAATGGCTGAGGAAATAAAAACAACTAATCTTGAAGAAGAGGATATGAATACGGTTGTAACCGAGGAATACAATGCCGATGACATTCAGGTATTGGAGGGTCTTGAGGCTGTAAGAAAGCGTCCGGGAATGTATATCGGTTCAACAGGACCGAGAGGCTTGCACCACCTTGTTTATGAGATTGTGGACAATTCCATTGACGAGGCACTTGCAGGCTTTTGTACCCATATTGAAACCGAGATTTTGCCGGACAACATTATTACCGTTCGTGATAACGGTCGTGGTATTCCGACAGGTATTAACGAAAAAATGGGCTTGCCTGCCGTAACGGTTGTACTTACCGTATTGCACGCAGGCGGTAAATTCGGCGGCTCCGGATACAAGGTATCGGGCGGCTTGCACGGTGTTGGCTCATCTGTTGTAAACGCACTTTCTGAATGGCTTGAGGTTGAGGTAACCCAAAACGGCCACATCTATTCGCAACGCTTTGAAAGGGGTGTGCCGGTAAACGACCTGCACATTATCGGTGACAGTGACGGTCACGGTACATTCATCAGGTTTAAGGCAGATTCCGAGATTTTTCAGGAGACAACAAAGTACGATTTTGAGGTGCTTCAAAGACGTCTTCGTGAGCAGGCGTTCCTTAACGCAGGTCTTTCTATCAGCCTTACCGATAAAAGAGAGCTCATCGACAAGCCACAGGACGACAAATACGGTGACGATGAGCACACCGAGGTTTACTGCTACGAGGGCGGTATTCGTTCATTTGTAGAGTGGATTAACGAAAGCAGAGGACTTAATCCTATTCAGGACGAGGTTATCCACATTTCCACCACCAAAGAGGACAGAAGTGCGGAAATTGCACTTTGCTATACCGACAGCTACGCAGAAACAAAGCTTTCATTTGCAAATAACATTAACACTGTTGACGGCGGTACACACGAAACAGGCTTCAAAACCGCACTTACAAGAGTGTTTAATGACTACGGCAAGAAATACGGAATACTTAAGGACAGCGACAAAAAATTCTCCGGTGAGGACGTTCGTGAGGGTATCACCGTTGTTATTTCCGTAAAGCTTACTGAGGCACAGTTTGAGGGACAGACAAAGGGCAAGCTCGGTAACACGGACATTACCGGACTTGTATCAAGCCTGACCTATGACAAGCTGATGACATATTTTGAGGAGCATCCGCAGGTTGCAAAAACCCTGCTCAACAAATCGCTTGAGGCTTCCCGTGCAAGAGAGGCCGCAAGAAAGGCAAGAGAAAACGCAAGGCGTAAATCTCCTCTTGAAAGCAATTCACTTCCGGGTAAGCTTTCGGACTGTACATCAAAGGACCCTGAAAAATGCGAAATCTACATTGTCGAGGGTGACTCTGCGGGAGGCTCTGCAAAGCTTGGCCGTGACCCACAGTATATGGCAATTCTTCCGCTTTGGGGCAAGATGCTTAATGTGGAAAAGGCAAGGCTTGACAAGGTGTACGGCAACGAAAAGCTTGTACCGGTTATCACAGCGCTCGGCACAGGTATCGGCGAGGATTTTGACATAACAAAGCTTCGCTACCACAAAATTGTACTGATGGCAGATGCCGATGTCGACGGTGCACATATCACAACTCTTTTGCTGACCTTCTTCTTTAGATATATGCCACAGCTCATTGAAGATGGGCACATCTATTTGGCACAGCCACCTCTCTTTAAGGTAACAAAGAACAAGAAGAGCGAATACGCATATACGGACGAGCAACGTGACGCGCTTATTGAACAAATGGGCGGAGACTGCGATGTTCAGCGATACAAGGGTCTTGGTGAGATGGACCCTGAACAGCTGTGGGAAACCACTATGGACCCCGAGTTCAGAACAATGAAGAGAATTACAATTGACGACGCTCAAATTGCAAGCGAAAACTTCTCTATCCTTATGGGTGAAGAGGTTGAGCCAAGACGACAATTCATTGAGCAAAACGCAAAATTCGTAAAGAATTTGGATATATAAAGAAGTTAGGATAAGGAGATATTAAAATGGCTAAAAATGAAGTAGTGCGTGACAATATTGATTATTCTAACCAAAAGATAATTGATGTTGAAATCAGCAAGGAAATACGCAGTGCCTTTTTGGATTACTCCATGAGTGTTATCGTGGCACGTGCCCTGCCTGATGTAAGGGACGGCTTAAAGCCTGTTCACAGAAGAATACTTTATGCAATGTACAACACAGGGCTTTATCCTGACAAGGCTTACCGTAAGTGTGCCACCACCGTCGGTGAAGTGCTCGGTCACTACCATCCGCACGGTGACGCATCCGTTTATGACGCCATGGTAAGAATGGCGCAGGATTTTTCGCTGCGTCATCCGTTAGTTGACGGCCACGGCAACTTCGGTAGTATTGACGGCGACCCTGCCGCTGCCTACCGTTACACCGAGGCAAGAATGAGCAAAATCTCGATGAAGATGCTTGAGGACATCAAAAAGGACACTGTTAATTGGCTGCCGAACTTTGATGACACCGAGGTTGAGCCTGAGGTTTTGCCGACAAAATTCCCGTGCCTGCTTATCAACGGCTCATCGGGTATTGCCGTTGGTATGGCAACAAACGTTCCGCCGCATAATATGGGCGAGGTTGCAGAGGGTGTTTGCTGTCTTATTGACAACCCGGATGCAGAGCTTGACGAAATTATGCAGCACATCAAGGGCCCCGACTTCCCTACCTACGGTATTATTATGGGTGCAAAGGGCATCAAGGAAGCATATGCAACGGGCAGAGGTAAAATAGTTATCCGTGCAAGAGCCGAGATAAAGGAAACAAAGAACGACAGATTTAAGATTGTTGTTACCGAGCTCCCTTACGGTGTAAACAAAAGAAGGCTTATTGAAAAGATTGCCGATTTGTGCAAGGAAAAGAGAATTGAAGGCATTGCCGATATTCAGGACTATACCGACAGACACGGTATGCACATTGAAATTACCGTTAAAAGAGATGCAAATGCCCAGGTAGTACTAAACAATCTTTACAAAATGACAGATATGCAAACAACCTTTGGTGTGATTTTGCTTGCACTTGACAACGGCGTGCCTAAAATCCTTACACTAAAGCAGATTTTGCAAAAATACATTGCGTTCCAAGAGGAAATAATCACAAGAAGAACAAGATTTTACCTCAAAAAAGCAGAGGAGCGCGCTCATATTTTGGAGGGACTTGCAAAGGCGCTTGACATTGTTGACGATGTTATTGCAACAATTCGTGCCTGCCGTGGCGGACAGGCCGAGGCAAAGCAGGCTATTATGGACAAGTTTGGCTTTGACGAGCCACAGGCAAGCGCTATTGTGGCATACCGTCTCGGTCAGTTGGCAGGTCTTGAAATTGAAAAGATTATGAACGAGTTGGACGAGCTCCACGAAAAAATCAAGGACTACAACGACATTCTTCAAAACGAGTACAGGGTGCTTGACATCATCAAAACGGAAATCCGCGAGGTTGCCGACAAGTACGGCGACGAAAGAAGAACGGAAATTTCCGCATTTACGGGTGATGTTGACGATGAGGACCTCATTCCTGTTGAGGACTGCATACTCACCCTTACCGAAAGAGGCTACATCAAGCGCCAGACCGTTGACACCTACAAGGCTCAAAACCGCGGAGGCAAGGGCATTATGGGTATGTCAAGGCGCGAGGAGGATGTTGCAAAGAATATGTTTACCTGCTCTACCCACGATGCAATTCTTATCTTTACAAATATGGGCAGAGTGTTTAAGCTAAAGGGCTACCAAATCCCCGAGGCCTCAAGAACAAGCAAGGGTATGAACGTTATCAACCTGCTTCCTATCGAGCAGGAGGAACGCGTAACCGCTATGGTTAAGGTGCCAAAGGACAGCGAGCGCGAATATCTGTGTATGGTAACACGCAACGGTGTTATCAAGCGTACTGCACTTAACCAATACGACCATATCAGAAAAACCGGTATTATTGCCATCAATCTTGACGAGGGCGACGAGCTGTGCTGGGTTGAAATTACTGACGGCGAGCGCAATCTTATCGTTGCCACTCACGACGGTATGGCAATCTGCTTTAAGGAGGAGGATGCCCGACTTATAGGCAGAACAGCAAGAGGCGTTAGGGCAATTCAGCTTGCCGAGGGCGACTACGTTGTAGGCTTTGCGGTTGCTGTGCCCGATATGACTCTGCTTACCGTATCTGAAACCGGCTACGGCAGAAGGTCTGAATTTGAAGGTTACAGAGTTCAGGGAAGAGCCGGCAAGGGACTTATTAACTACCACACCGAAAAATACGGCAAGGTAGCAATGATTGCTCCCGTTTTGGATGAAAATGATGTTATTATGATAACCTCGGACGGTGTTGTTATCCGCACCCATGCAGACCAAATTTCGCTTATCAAGCGAGGCGGAAAGGGTGTTAAGGTTATGACCGTTAAGGAGGGCGAAAAGGTTGCAACCATCGGCATCGTAGAGCGCGCAGCTGACGAGGAGGAAATTACTGCTCCCGAGCCTGCCGACGATGTTCAGGAGGAAGAAGCAACCGAGGAATAACAGCAATATCTTTGTGATATAAGAGGAGCAAGTTTATGGAAAAAGGATACAATATTGACGACATTCTTTCCGAAGTAAAGAAGCGACGGGAGGAAGCCGAGGCGCAAATTAAATCCGACAGCGACGAAAAGGAGATAGTTGGTTCATTGGTAAACGATGAGCCGACTGTTGAGCCTACGACGGAGCCTATAGAGGAGCCTGTTGAAGAGCCTGTTGAGTCTGCTGACAATACCGTTGATGAGGACGAGTTTGTTGATGCATCAACCATTGAGGAATATACCGAGGAGCCGGAGCAGGCAGACGAGCCGACACCGGAGCAGGCAGACGAGCCTGCACCCGAGGAGGACACCGCAAACGAAGAGGAGCTTGTTGATGCACAGGCACTTGTTGAGCAGGAGGAGCCTGCAGAGGAGCCGCTTGTGATTTCAATGGATTCAGACAGCGAAAGAGCCGACAGGAAGGAAAAGCGGAAAGAAAAAAAGAAAAAGAAAAAGAAAAAGAAGAACACCGCAATAAGAGTTATATGTATTTTGCTCATTATTATTTTGAGTGCGTGTCTTGTTGTTTTTCTCTATGTCAACAATGCTCTTAATCAGGTTACGGACGATGACAATCCTCAAAGCACCACCGAGTCGGAAATGGCTATGGACAGGCTGATTGAGAATTTTCAGCCTATTGAGGAGACTGATGCAGCACAGATTTCTTCGCTTCAGGATATGATTAAGCAGTGGTACAGAAACGGTACTCCTGCATCTTCATCAAGGGTGCTTAACATTTTGCTCGTTGGTGAGGATACGCGAGGAAAAGATGTTCTTGAAAGCGGAACAAGAGCAGACTCGGCAATTATTGCATCACTTAACGCAGACACAAAGCAGATTAAGCTCACATCAATTTTGCGTGATGCCTATGCTTATTGGGAAACCACTCCCGGTGACGAGAGCACAGGTAAGTTTGACAAAATCAATGCGGCTATGTCTACCGGTGACATCCACACATATATCAACGCGGTTGAAAATCTGTACAAAATTAAGATTGACAACTATGTTATTGTAAACTTTACAAGCTTTGAAAAGATTATTGACACCCTCGGCGGTGTTGAGCTGGAGCTTACAAGAGCAGAGATTAACGAAATCAACAACCACCCAAAGAGATACGGCAAAGTTTACATTGAAAAAACCTTTGACGGTAACAAGGGTACGCTGAAGCTGACCGGAAAGCAGGCCCTTGCTTATTGCAGAATACGCAAGATTGACTCTGATAATATGAGAGCAAACCGTCAAAAAATTTGCCTTAGCAAGGTGTTCAGCGATATGAAGGACGCATCAAGTGTTCAGCTCCTTAAAATCCTTAATGATATGGTACCTTATGTACGCACCGATATGTCAAAGAACAACATTGTTAAAACAGCAAAGTATGCTCTCAAGGAGGGCTGGATTAACTTTGACATAAAAAGCTCAAATGTACCCGAATACAGAAATGATGAAAGCGGAGCAGGCGGTATCTTTTACGGTGCTTGGTGTTGGAAGGCAGATTATCCTATGGACGCATATATGCTGCAAATGGATATTTACGGCAAAAGCAGTATAACCCTTGCAAGAACGAGAGTTGACTACATTAATTGCCGTGAGCGCGGATTTTATTCGGAGCTTGGCTATCCAACCACCGAAACGATACTCAACGAGCATTACGGCGAGGTAACCACACGTCCTGCCGAGGAAACTACAATAGAATAAGAAAAACCGATTAGGCTCCCCTTGTTGCAAGGGGAGCTGTCGCATTTTATATGCGACTGAGGGGATAAGATTACAAACAGAATTTTGTTGTTTATCCCCTCCGAGTGCTACGCACCCACCTCCCCTTACCATAAGGGGAGGCTTGGGGAGGCTTTTTGTTTATACATATTGACTGTATTTTTGATTTGTATTATAATATTATTGGATAAATATACGGAATTGGAGGAAACATTATGAAAAAAAGATTATCCGCCTTGCTCGCGGTTATTATGAGCATCTGTCTTTTAATAGGTCCGCTTGAGGCGCTTGCATACCCAACAGATTCTGCTGTTATGGGCACAAGCATAACAGGTGCAAACTGGATGTCCTCGATTGACGACAGCACCTACCTTTCCGATCTTTCCATTCCCGGCACTCACGACAGCGGTGCAAGAATAACAGATTCTATTGCTACAACGTGGGCAAAATGCCAAAATCTTACCATAACGGCTCAGCTCAATGCCGGTGTAAGATACCTTGATATGCGTTTGGCGTACGATACGGCGTGCAAAGGCGACATCAGGGTAGTTCACGGCAGTATAGATTGCTGGAACGGCAACGGAGGAAAGCTTACCCTTTACGAGGTTATTAATGAATGCTATGCCTTTTTGGCTGCCAACCCAACCGAAACCGTTATTATGAGCGTTAAGCAGGATGCCGGCGACAACGCGTCTGCGCTTGCAAATGCAATATGGGCATTGATTAACGAAAACAGGTCAAAATGGTATGTCGGCTCGGCTACCCCGAGGATGCAAAATGTGCGTTCACAGATTGTGCTTGCAAGCAGACTCGGTGAGATGGGTGCAGGCCTTAACTTAAATTGGGGCGACCAGGGCAGCGACGGTACAAGTGTAGAGATAAATTCAAGCCTTGAGGTACAGGACAGGTACAATATGGGCACATCTCCAAAGTGGAGCAACGCAGTTAAGCCTATGCTTGACAAGGAAAAGCCAAGCGGAAAGTGGTTCCTCAACTTCCTTTCAACAACAGGCGCGGGCACAAGCGGTGTTGTTGCATGCTCAAACAATATGAGTGATGCGTTTTATCTTTACGAGATGAAAAACAACAAGTGCTACGGTATTGTTATATTTGATATGATAGTAGACACCCTTGCAAAAAGGGTGTACCAATGCAACGACCGAGTGACGAAAACGCAGGTTAACGAATCCGCAGGCCAGTATTATTACAGGGTTAATATTAACACAACTGTTCGAAACCAAAGCTTTATCAATGCTTCGTTGAGGCTTTATTACCGAACCAACAGGGGAAAGGGCAGTGAAGGCTCCGTGCTTTTGTTTGACGGAGGCACAGGTCCGGCAAACGGTATGCGTTGTGTAAACTATCTTGGCAACTATGACTTTTCGGGTATAGTGAACGGCTTCCCCACCCAGCTGGTATTCTCGTACCAATATCCGTCGGGGCAGCGGTACGCGGCAACGTTTAAGCTGCAGGTGTCCACAAGCACCAAAAAGGAGATGAAGCAGCTCGGCACGTGGAGCTTTGACAAGAGTACCGATACGGACAGCACGAACGTATACAATGTTGCAGCCTCCGATTATCCTACCCCGTCCGACATAAAATTTAACAACGGCAGTACGGTTGCCTTAACCGTCCCCAAAAAAGGTCAGGCAGATGTTACAAAAACAATCAGCGCAGGGGTATACGACCAATACGGCACCCTGTGGGACAGCAACGTTACCGACTTTTCGTTAAGCGGAAATTATCAGGGTATTACCCTTTCGGGAAACACCATAACGGTAAATTACACCGCCGGTAACCTTGTGCCGAACAACGGCACCACACTTGACCAATACGTTAAAGCTAAATATGTTAAGGATGATGTAACGGTAGAGGTTAATTACGGATTGTTGCTAAAAGTGACGATACCTAAAATCCAGTACGAATTCCTTGATTACGACGACACCGTGCTTGAGGTTAACCGGGCATATGCAGGAAGGATGCCTGCATATTATAACGGCTTCCCCGAGCGTGCGCCCGACAGCGAAAATCATTATTTCTTCGATTCGTGGACAAATGCAACGGGCCTGTCGATAGACAACTATGTTTACAAGGCAAAATACACAGCCATTGCCCACACCTTTAAGGACACGGTGGTTGCAGGCACTCCTAACGAGCAAGGCTACACAAAGCATTACTGCAATTGCGGATATTACGAGACTTACGACAAAACAGGCTACGGCTCCGATATGAGCGCACTTACGGCTGCACTTAACAAGGCGATTGCCTACAACAGCGACGATTATTCGGGCGAAAGCCTTGATGCCTTAAAGGAGGCATGCAGAAAGTATGCCAACATTCAGCAGGGCGAGCTTCCGCAAACCTCCATTGACAAGGCCGTTACCGAAATACTTACAAAAATGAATCAGCTTGTGCCGTACTTCACCTTTGATGTGGAGGCAAACAACGGCACATATACGGTAAGCCACAACGACACAACCGGCAAGGACGGACACCTGCTCCAAGGCACAACCGTAACGCTTACCGCCACTCCAAATTCCGGCTACTACTTTGACGGCTGGTTCGACAAAAATTCAAGGCGTGTTATTTCAAGCCAGAAAACTTGCACGGTTGTAATTACGGCAAACACAGACCTTGAAGCAAGGTTTATTATCCTTGATTCTGCAACACTCACATTCTATAACGATTCAGAGCAGGAGCAGGCAAGAATTAATTTGAGTGCTGCCGAATGGTCAAAAATTACGGATTTGACTCCGTACATTCCGCCTGTTCCGGCAAAGCTTGGCTACACAAACGGCAGGTGGGCACTTGACCAAAATGCCGCATTGTCAGAGCTTCGCTTTGGTTTTGCAGGACGCGTTAACATTTATCCGCAGTACGACGCGATAGACAGCGTATATCCCGACGCACCTACACCTACCGACACCGCACCGGCTATTGAGCTTAACTACATATATAACGAGGCAAGCACAACAGGCTCGTTCATACTCGGCGTCGGTTTGCCGAGCGGATGCACGGTTAAGGGCGCAGGCGTTGCGTTTAAGCACGGCGCAGCGAGCACGTTTAACCCGGTTGAATATCCGCTTGAGCTTAACAATAAGTCGATGGTATCAACGTTTAACACCGTAACTCAATCGGGCTTGTATGTTGTGCATATGAGCAACCTTACGGGTGCAATGAACTACGCGGCGATAGGATATTTGAGTTATCTTGACGCAGACGGAAATTTGATAACGATTACAACGGATCAGGTAAACATTGTAAATACGCAGCAGGTATAACAGGTATAAAGAAAAGAGGTTTAGATTGATTTCTAAACCTCTTTTTCTTATCCCCTCAGTCACCTGCGGTGACAGCTCCCCTTTATTGCATAAAAGGGGCGCCAATTATATTTTCTTTTGGCGTGTTTCAGCCTACTTTATCGACAGTCTTAGCATTCCATATCCTGCATTGACTGTGGGGCTGTGTCGATTACCTCAAGCTTATTGCCCTGCATCCACACGGACGGAGTTATACGTAGCTTGAAGCCGTAGCCTGCATCCATTTGCCAATGAGCCATTGGCGCCTCCGGCAAGCCGTAGCAGGACAGGATTGTCATAAGCACTCCTGCGTGCGCCACAATGGCAACGGTCTCGGTGCCGGTGCCGATACAGCCTTGCACAATTTGCTCAAACGCCTTGCACACACGTTGCACAAATTCTGCATTGCTTTCGCCGTAGGGAGGACGTGAGTTCATATCGCCGTGAAGCCAATTTTTGAAATCCTCATTGTCCTTCAGGTCCTCGGCTGTGCACTCCTCGAATTCACCGAAATTGTATTCGATAAGGTTATCTATTACAATTTTGTTATTTTTGGGAAACATAATGTCAGCCGACTCCATCGCCCTTTTTAACGGGGAAACAAAGACGGTATCCACCTGTGGATACGGGTGCTCTCTTTTGATTGATTTTAGTTGTTCTATACCAAATGTGGACAAAGGATAATCGGTATGCCCTATATACTGTGCGTTAAGATTTCCTTTGGTCAGTCCGTGCCTAAACAAATACACTGTGTATGATTTCATATGCAATCAACCTCCTAAAAGACTAAATTTTACAGAATTATTACAAAATTACAACAAAAACAATTTGTATATTTACAAACCGTATAATTAATGATAATATTATCTTGAATTACAAATAGTATAGTATACAAAAAGAGAAACGACGAAAAATTTTATCATTAGGTTTCAAAGGGGATTTTATGAAAAACGAGACAGAAAAGCTGTCCAAATTTTCACAAATGCTCTCTAAAATGAGAAAGGAAAGAGGCATAAGCCAAAAGAAAGCCGCAACAGATTTGGGCATTTCGCAGGCATTGCTTTCTCATTACGAAAAGGGCATCAGAGAATGTGGGCTTGATTTTGTGATTAAGTGCAGTAAATACTACGGAGTGACCACAGACTATCTGCTTGGCGTAAGCGAAAGCAGGAACGGTTTGAACGACGGAGTGCTATCTGCTCTTGATGACAACGAGGGCGGAATATCCGTAAAAACGATGTCGCTTGCAACAAAGTATTTGCTTGATGTTGCAACCTCCGGCTCAAACGGTATTCAAAACAAGTACATATACGATTACTTTATGCTTTGTGTTTACCGCGGTGCACTCACTCTTGCCAAGGCAGGAGATTTGCCAAAGGAGCTTTTCAGAATAGATTATTCCGTAGCAAGAGATTTGGCATCTGCCGCTATCGCTATGCAGGACGCAAAATTTGTTCTTATCGAGGATAGGTCTCGCACAGGACTTGACGATAATCAGTTTGCTCCGCTAAAGACTCTTATAAACGCGGCAGAGGATTATATTTTGTCAAACTTTGTAATTGAATAATTATTTGTAATTGAATAATTAACTGAAAGACAGTACCGAGCGGTGCTGTTCTTTTTTATAGTTCAAGCTGGGTTTTAAGTGTTTTTATAAATTCAAGAATAATGGATGTGCTGATTTTTGCCGCAACCATCTTAAAGGTTGGATAGTCGATTTGTGCACTGCTGTCGCCGCCGTCGCTGATGGAGCGAAGCACGGCAAACGGAACCTTGTTTGCCATACAGGTGTGGCCGATGGCACCGCCCTCCATTTCGCCGCAGATTGCACCGAATTCATCCTTTAACATCTGCTTAAGCTCGTTGCTTGCAATGAAGGTGTCGCCCGAGGCAACTGTGCCGCGATGTATTTTTTCGCCGCAGGTGATGGCACACTGCGAAAGTGCCTCTGATATTTTGCTGTCGGTAGGCACCTTGATTACATTGAGCCCGTTGATGAACCCTCTCGGCTCGCCAAGGGCTGTTATGTCGATGTCGTACTCGCAAACATCAGACGCTATAACGACATTTTTTATTACAACCTCCTGCCTGAGCGAGCAGCCGACGCCTACATTTATTATTGCCTCCGGCTTAAAGCGGTCAATCATAATTTGCGTGCAGACAGCCGCGTTTACCTTGCCGGGTGAGCACTGTGCAACAACAACCATAACATTTTCTATATTACCGCAGGTAAAGGTTATTCCCGCAATTTCGGTTTCCACCGCATCGGCAACCCTTGCCTTGATGCCTGCTATTTCTACATCCATTGCTCCGATGATTCCTAACATAATTCGTTCTCCTTAATTTTTTCTATTATCAGCTTGTAAATTAACGCTCCCAGCACAACGCCGAAGGTGTTTAGCAAAACATCATCAATATCGGCATCTCCGCAGTGAAAAAGGTACTGATACACCTCCATAAGCACACTTGTTAAAACGGGAATTACAATTCCAAAAAGATACCTTCTTTTTTTGCATAGCTCCGTAATCATCCAGCTCATCGCCGTAAAGAAGAAAACGTTGCCCGCATCCCTCATCAAAAGCGGAGCCTGACGGGTGGTTAAAAATGCCTTGAGCTCACCCTCAAACGGAACAAGGTTTAACGGCTTGCAGCAGGACGCGTCGTATTTGCGCAGGAAGATGTATATGTAAAAAAAGTCCACAGCAAAAAGAAAGCAAAAGCCGGTGAAGAATGCCTTGAGCGACTCGGCGTAGTTATTGTTCATAATGTGCCTGCGTTGATTTATGTTTGCAATTACGGTAATCACGAGCAGTACGGTAAAAAAGGTTTCAAGCCCGTAGACAATGTGGTAAATGGTTGTTCCCTTTTCTATATCCCACATAAGATGAAATGTCGCCGAGTCGAGCAAAAGCAGTACGCCGTATACCACCATAATCGTTGCGGTGCGGTCGGCAATCTCAAGCAGTGAGCGATTGTACAGATAATGCACAACAACGCTAGCGGCAGGAATGACAAATGCAAGCAAAAGCTTGAGCCATCTGCACTCAAAATCTATAAAGAATACGCCGTGGTTTGCCATATCGACAAAGCAGCAGGAGGTGAAAAAAAGAGCAAGAGTAAGCAACATATCGCAAAACTTTTTTGCACGCAGATTAGCCTTTTTAGTTGTATGCACCTTGGTCACCCCCAACATATAGTGCCATTATATAATATATTTAGAATAAATACAAGTTTTTGTTGACAAATTGACATCATTTATAATATAATATCAAAGCTAATAGTATGTGTGGTAGTTTTGCCACATATTAAAAACGGCAATTTGCCTGTGCTATACCGCACAGAGATTATAAAAGATTAAGACAAGTTTAGTCTTTACGAAAGGTAGTGAAAAAAGTATGAAGAGAACATTTCAACCAAAGAAGAGACATGCACAGAAGGTACACGGCTTTAGAAAGAGAATGTCAACAAAGAACGGCAGAAAGGTACTTGCTCGCAGACGTGCAAAGGGCAGAAAGTCACTTTCTTACTAATCAAAGCATTTTTGCAAGGTAAAGGAACGGTTTTGTGAAAGGTCAAACCTTAAAGGAAAACAAGGATTTTCGCAGATTGTATTACAGAGGCAAAAGCGAGGCTTCGCCTGTGCTTGTTACCTATGCTATGAAAAATCGCAGAGGCGGTTGCTTTTACGGTATCACCACAAGCAAAAAAATCGGCGGTGCGGTTGAGCGCAACCGTGCAAGACGGGTTATACGTGCGGCGTACAGAAGCCTTGAGCCGAAAATTAACGGCAGCTGGGATTTTGTTTTTGTTGCAAGAACAAGGACAACCATTGTCAAATCGCAGGCAGTGGAAAAGGCTATGCTTGAGCATATGCAGGCGTTGGGTGCAATAGATGAATAAGTTATCCTCAATCATCAAAAAGGCAATGATATTTTTGATAAAAACATATCAGCTTACCCTGTCGCCCCGTTTTTCGAACGGAGCATGCAGATACACGCCGACCTGCTCGCAATATGCAATCGAGGCACTTCAGGTGCACGGTGTTGTTAAGGGCAGTCTGCTTGCAATACGCAGAATTATGCGGTGCAATCCGTTTTTTAAGGGTGGGTACGATCCCGTTCCGCTAAAGAAAACAAAACAAAAGGAAAAAAATAAGTGATAACAAACATTACTATGGCTGCTGTATCAAACGGCATGGGTTTATTCAAGCCTCTGTATTGGCTGTTTGGCAGATGCATGGAGGGCTTGCTTTACGTATTTAACGACAAATACTTTATCGCTCTCGTTGTGTTTACCGTTCTTACCCGTTTGGTATTGTTCCCACTAAACCTCAAGCAGCAAAAAACCATGGCAAAGACCTCCCGTCTTCAGCCGAAAATTCAGAAAATTCAAAAAAAATATGCTAACTCAAACGACCCGAGAGATCGTCAGAAGCAGCAGGAGGAAATGCAGGAGCTGTACAACCGTGAGGGGCATAACCCTATGAATATGGGTTGCGGCCCGATGATTTTCCAGATGGTATTCCTTATGGGTATTATCGGTATCATCTACTATCCTATTCAATACATTATAGGTGTAGACATCAGCTCGCATACCGAGGAAATATACGAGGCACTTAACAAGGTGCACGAGCTTAAGGGACAGTACTTCCAAATCGAGATTCTTCAAAACTTTGATTTGTACAGAGAAACTCTCGGTGCAAAATTCCCCGAATTGTTCACCGAGGCAAAGCTCAATGCCATTGCGGATTACAAGTCAAATATGTATCTGTTCGGTTTGGATATGACTCAAATCCCAAGCTTTAAGGATTGGAAAAATCCTGTAATTATTATTCCGCTTCTTTGCTTGGCAACCTCATTTGCGTCGACATTGCTGTCACAGAAAATCCAAAAGAAGCAGAACCCTGCAGCAGCAGCACAGGGCCAGCAAATGATGATTATGATGCTGATGATGCCTTTCTTCTCATTTTACATTTCATTTAAGGTATCGGCAGCAGTAGGCTTTTATTGGATTATCTCTAACGTTGTTGCAACCGTTCAACAGCTCGTTATGGCAAAATTCTTCCCGCCAAAGCGCAACGTGGCACGCCAAATGATAGAGGCTACCATTGAACGTAGGTCAAGAGAGGAAAGCATCAAAAACTCAAAATAAATCGGAGATTCATATATGATTATTGAAAGAATCGGTACCGGCAAAACACTTGAAGAGGCTATGGCTGCCGCAAAGGCTCTGCTTAACGCACCTATTGATGCGGATGTTAAAACAGAGGTCATTCAAAACGGCTCAAAGGGCTTCCTCGGCTTTGGCAGAAAGGACTATGAAATCAAAGCTTCATACGACGACGGCACAAAGCCCGAGCCTGCAAAGCAAAGCAAGCCAGCCAAAAAGCCGGCACAAAACAAGCAGACTGCACCAAAAAAGCAACCTGCACCAAAAAAGCAGGAGGCTCCTGCAAAGGCTGCTGCCCCACAGGCAGAGCAACCAAAAAAGGAATATCCCGAAAGTGTAGACCTTGAATATGCAAAGAGCTATTTTAAGACTATTCTTGACGGAATGAAGATTGTTGACCCAAAGATTGAGGCAACCTATTCAGAGGGTGTTGTAACAATCGACCTTGATTGTGAGGATTACGGCATTGTAATCGGTCACAGAGGCGAAACACTCGACAGTATTCAGTATTTGCTTTCTCTTATCATTAAGAAGAGCTCTATGGATTACGTCAGAGTAGTTATCAACGTTGGTAATTACAGAGAAAAAAGACAGGAAACATTAAGAAATCTTGCACAAAAGAACGCACAGAGAGTTCTTCGCACAGGCAGAAGATATACCTTTGAGCCTATGAACCCGTATGAAAGAAGAATTATTCATACAGCCGTGCAGGAAATTGAGGGCGTTGAGTCGCGTTCGATTGGCTTCAATCAGGACAGACGAGTTGTCCTTGAGCCGACAGGCGGAGCAAAGAGAGGCGGCGGCAATTACCGTCGCGGCGGCAGTAAGCAATCTGCTGTTACCAAGGCTCCCGAAAACCGTGAACCAAAGGCAGACAGAGCAGATTTGCCAAAGTTCGGCAAGATAGAGGTTAATAAGGATTAACTAAATACTAAGCAGGTGAAAGATGCAGCAGTACCGTGTAACAGGTATGTTGCATCTTTTTGCATAAAAACAAGGAGGGCGGATATGTCAACTATTGCAGCAATAGCAACCGGCAACGCGGCAGGCGGAATCGGTGTAATAAGAATAAGCGGAGACAGCGCCGTTGCGGTTGCCGACAGGGTTTTTAAGGCAATGGACGGCACATCGCTGTGTGATGTGGGCGGATACCGTGCAAAATACGGCAATGTTGTTGTCGGCGGTGCTCCGAGTGATAACGCGGTTGCACTTGTGTTCAGGTCACCTAAATCCTACACCGGCGAGGATGTTGTGGAAATAAGCGTGCACGGCGGGCTTCTTGTTGTGCAAAAAACTCTTGAGGCCGTGCTTGACGCAGGGGCAGTACCTGCCGAGCCGGGCGAGTTTACCAAGCGAGCATTCCTTAACGGCAAAATGGATTTGACGCAGGCGGAATCGGTGGCAAGCCTTATTTCCGCACAGGGCGAGGCAGGAATGAAAGCCTCCTTCAATGCCCTGCAGGGTGCGTTGAGCATAAAAATTAATAATGTTTTGCAAAGCCTTATGGATATGTCTGCTCTTATGTCTGCGTGGGTTGATTATCCCGATGAGGAAATCCCCGAGCTTGAAGAGGGCGACCTGCTTGCAACGTTAAAAAAATGCAGGGCAGAGCTTGATGCCTTGCTTGATAATTACGACAACGGTCAGGCAATCATAGACGGCGTGGACACCGCAATTGTCGGTATGCCCAACGTAGGCAAAAGCAGCCTTATGAATATGCTTGTCGGCAAGGACAAAAGCATTGTTACTCATATCGAGGGCACAACAAGGGATATTGTGGAGGAAAGTGTGCGCCTGGGCAACCTCGTTCTTCATCTTCGTGACACGGCAGGTCTGCGTGACAGCGATGATGTTGTTGAAAGCATAGGAATTGACAAGGCGTACAGGGCGCTTGACGATGCACAGCTTGTGCTTGCGGTGTTTGACAATTCAAAGCCCTTGCAAAAGCAGGACAGAGAAATTTTGCAAAGGGTAAAAAACAAGCCTGCGATTGCGGTCATCAACAAGGTAGACCTTGAAAAAGCCATAGATTACAGCGAGGTGGAATCTGTATTTGCAAAAACGGTTTACATCTGCGCAAGGGACGGCGAGGGCATTGCAGAGCTAACGTCCGCAGTTGAGGAGCTGATAGGTGTAAAGGATTTTGACACCGGGGCACCTATGCTTGCGAATTTGAGGCAAAGGCAAAACTGCCAAAACGCAAGCCAAAGCATTGACGAGGCAATCAGCTCGGTGGAAATGGGGATAACCTACGACGCGGTTAACGTTATGATAGATTCTGCCGTTGACGAGCTTCTTTCGTTGACGGGCAAAAAAGCAACAACAGAGGTTGTAAACAATATATTCAGTAAGTTTTGTGTTGGAAAATAATTGTGAGGAATTATGGAATATTTTGGCGGAAAATATGATGTAATAGTTATAGGTGCGGGGCACGCAGGCATAGAGGCGGCTCTTGCAGCTGCACGACTTGGTGTGAGTACTGCGGTGTTCACCATAAATCTTGATTGGGTTGGCAATATGCCGTGCAATCCGTCAATCGGCGGTACAAGCAAGGGGCACCTTGTAAGAGAAATTGACGCCCTCGGCGGAGAAATGGGCAAGGCGGCGGACAAGTATTCGCTGCAAAGCAGGATGCTTAATCTCGGTAAGGGGCCTGCCGTTCATTCGCTTCGTGCACAAATTGACAGGCGTGAGTATTCTGCCGGTATGAAGCACACCCTTGAATTAACTCAAAACCTTGATATTCGTCAGGGCGAAATAGTTGACCTCTATAAAAGCGGTGACGAGTGGTTTGTTAAAACAAGGCTGGAGGCTTTGTTTTGTGCAAAGGCAGTTGTTCTTGCAACAGGTACTTTTTTGGGTGGCAGAGTATACATCGGTGATGTCACCTACGAAAGCGGGCCGGACGGTATGTTCCCTGCCAATGCCTTGAGCGAGGCGTTGTACAAATTAAACATTCCGCTTCGCAGGTTCAAGACGGGTACACCGAGCCGTGTTAACAGACGAAGCATAGATTTTACAGAGCTTGAGGTTCAGCACGGTGACGAGCGAACAGTTCCTTTTTCGTTTGACACAAAGGAAAATCCGCAAAACAAGGTGGTTTGCCATATCACCTACACCAACGAGCGAACAAAGCAGATTATTCTTGACAATTTGCACCGTTCGCCTATGTACAGCGGAAAAATAGAAGGCAAGGGGCCAAGGTACTGTCCAAGCTTTGAGGATAAAATTGTACGCTTCGGTGACAAGGAAAGACACCAGCTTTTTATTGAGCCGTGCGGTGAAAACACCGAGGAGATGTATCTTCAGGGGCTCAGCTCTTCCCTGCCCGAGGATGTTCAGCTTGATTTTATCCATACCATCAAGGGCCTTGAAAATGCACAGGTTATGCGCCCTGCGTATGCAATAGAATATGACTGCGTTGACCCAACCGCGCTAAAGGCAACGCTTGAATTCAACGAACTTGACGGACTTTACGGTGCAGGTCAGTTCAACGGCTCAAGCGGTTACGAGGAGGCGGCGGCACAGGGGCTTGTTGCAGGCATCAACGCCGCATTGAAGATAAAGGGCGAGGAGCCTCTTATACTTGACCGAGGCGGTTCGTACATCGGCACCCTTATTGATGACCTTGTAACAAAGGGTTGCTCCGACCCATACAGAATGATGACGAGCCGAAGCGAATACAGACTTGTTCTGCGCCAGGACAATGCCGACATTCGCCTAACCCCTATCGGTCACAAAATCGGCTTGATAAGTGACGAGCGCTTTGCAAGGTTTAACAAGAAGCAGGAGCTTATAAAAAAGGAGCTTGATAGAGTCAGGTCGCTTTCCGTTCCTATCAGTGACGAGCTTCAGCAGATTTTGATTGACAAGGGCACTGCTCCTATGAAAACGGGATGCAAGATGATTGAGCTTCTTCGCCGTCCGCAAATCACCTATGATGATTTGAAGGTTGTTGATAAAAACAGACCTGACCTTCCGTATGAAATTTTTGAGCAGGTGGAAATCAGCATAAAATATGAGGGCTACATCAAAAAGCAGGAGGCGCAGATTAAGGAAATGCGAAGGATTGAAGCAAAGCAAATCCCTGCCGACATTGATTATTCAAGCCTTAAAGGTCTTCGCCTTGAGGCTGTTGAAAAGCTTGCAAAAATCAGACCGCAGAACTTGGGACAGGCAAGCCGTATCAGCGGTGTTAACCCTGCCGACATTA
Organism: uncultured Eubacterium sp.; assembly: GCF_945980375.1. Classification (GTDB taxonomy): domain Bacteria; phylum Bacillota; class Clostridia; order Oscillospirales; family Acutalibacteraceae; genus Eubacterium_R. Next base: position 23,530 of record NZ_CAMFQO010000002.1, read on the forward strand.
CTGCACTGAATATTATTTTGGAGAGTATGAGCAATGATAGATAAAGAAAGATTACATTCCCTTGCTCTGCAAAGCGGAATAGAGCTTGACCAAACCGCACTTGACAGATTTGACACCTACGCCGAGCTTCTTGTGGAGTGGAACGGCAAAATGAATTTGACTGCTATTACCGAGCCGGAAGAAATTGAGGTTAAGCATTTTTTGGATTGCCTTATGCTCCCAAAGTATTTTGATTTGGGCAATACAAAAACGGTAATTGACGTCGGAGCAGGAGCAGGCTTTCCAAGTGTGCCGTTACTCATCTATAATCCCGATTTATGTCTAACAATGATTGATGCAATTAACAAAAGATTAACATTCTTGGATACAGCCATTCACGCAATCGGACTTGAAGCAAACCTCGTTCACGCAAGAGCAGAGGACTCAGGACAAGACAAAAATTACCGCGAAATGTTTGATTTGGCAACGGCAAGGGCGGTTGCGCCTATGAACGTGCTTGCAGAATACTGCCTCCCCTTTGTAAAGGTGGGCAGATATTTTGTGGCATTAAAGGGCAGTAATGACGATACCGAGCAGGCAAAAGACGCTATCGCAACCCTTGGCGGCGAGGTTGTCAGCAATGTTTCGTATAAACTTAACGGAACAGAGCCGAGGTCAATAGTGGTTGTAAAAAAGATTTCGCAAACTCCGACACAGTTCCCCCGCAAAGCCAAAAAAATTTCCGCAAAGCCTTTGTAATAAAGGGATTTATGTCGAATAGCAAGGATTTCTCCCGACGAGAAATCCTTTTCTTTTTGCTATGTTTATGATAATATAAATGTAACGAAAGGACAGGCGTATGAACAACATATCATATATTGCAACGGAAAAGCTGTTGCCAAATCCAAACCAACCAAGACATCAGTTTCAGTCTGAGGAAATGCTTGCGCTTGCAAATTCAATAAAGGAAAACGGTATTCTTCAGCCACTCCTTATTCGCAGAATGAACAACTCCGATTACTGCGAGATTATTGCAGGCGAACGAAGGCTGCGTGCCGCAATACTTGCAGGCATTGACACGGTCCCCTGCATAGAAATGGATATTGACCGAGAGAAAAGTGCAGTTTATTCGATATTAGAGAATGTGCAGCGAGAGGATTTGTCTTTTTTCGAGGAGGCTGCGGCTATCGGTCAGCTTATGTCTGTGTTTGGAATGACACAGCAGGATATATCCAAGGCGCTCGGCAAAAGCCAATCGGCGTTGTCTAACAAGGTAAGATTGCTTAAACTGCCGGTAGATGTAAGGTACTTTATAGAAAAGGAGGGCCTGACCGAAAGACACGCACGCGCACTCCTTAATATAGAAAACGAAAAGGACATATGGACGGTGCTTAATGTAATTAAGGACAGGCACCTGAATGTTGCTCAAACAGAAAGCTACATTGCCACCTTTTATGCAAAGCCTAAAAAGCAAAAACGCACACAGCATCCTATATATAAGGATTTCAGAATATTTGTAAACACGGTTAACAAGGCGATAAAGACAATGCAGGAATCGGGCATTGATGCCGTGTCGGACAAAACAGAAACCGAAGATTACATTGAGTATCGCATAAAGATACCAAAGGCAACTGTTGGCGAACCAAAATTGAAGGTGCTCCAACAAAAACAGGCTTAAAATGGGTAAAACCATTTTAACATATTCTCCTCTTTTCATCACAGCGAAGCAGACGGGTTAACGCCCGTCTGCTTTGCTTTTGTTTCACGTGAAACAATGAGCTCCACATATTGATGTTCCACGTGAAACATACACCATATATTCACCTTGATATAGTACGGTAATAGTTGTATAATATAAACAGTACAATAATGAGGTGAATTTATGGGCAAAACAGTTGCAATATTTAATCAAAAGGGTGGCGTTGGCAAAACAACCACCTGCGTTAATATGGCGGCTGCTCTTGGGCAAAAGGGCAAGAAAACCCTGCTTATTGATATTGACCCACAGGGCAACAGCACATCAGGCGTAGGCATAGACAAAAGCCAGGTGCAGTTCAGCACATATGATGTTCTGATTGGCGAGCAAACAGCTCGTTCAATTATGATAGAAACAGAGTTCAAAAACCTTTTTATCCTCCCTGCCAATATGAACCTTGCAGGCGCAGAGGTTGAAATTGCCGAGCTTGAAAACAGAAACAGTTGCCTAAAGCGTGCCATTGCAACGCTTGTAATGGAATTTGATTATATTATTATTGATTGCCCGCCGTCACTCGGTATGCTTTCGATTAATGCTTTGGTAGCCGCCGATACTCTTATTGTTCCTTTGCAATGCGAGTATTACGCACTTGAGGGCTTGAGTCAGCTTGTGTCAACCGTTAGAACAATCAAGCAACACTATAACGAGCACCTTGAATTAGAGGGCGTACTGTTTACTATGTATGACAGTAGGTTAAAGCTAAACCAAATGGTAATTGACGAGGTTACACAGTATTTTCCGGGCAAGCCGTACAAAACAATGATACCGCGCTCGGTAAAAATAGCAGAGGCGCCAAGCTTTGGCAAGCCTGTAATTTACTACGAAAAATACTCAAAGCCGTCATTTGCATACAAAAAATTCGTAGAGGAATTTTTGAAGAATCAGTAATTATTTATGGAATTAAACAAATCGCAGAAAACAACTGCCGTATTGCTCAAAATATTTGCCACACTAATGCTACTGCTAAATTTGGCAAATCTGCTTATCGGTACAAAATCTTATTTCGGCATCGGCACAACATTTATCTATATGCTCCCGTCGTTGACGGCGTCGCTTGCCGTGCTTGTGCTGTTGATAACACCGTGCAACTCAAAAAGGCTGCTATCTATGCCGTTTATGGTACTCGGCTTTGCGGATTTGATAAAGCTTTGCTATCTGCTTATGATCAGAGCCGATTTGAACGCAGGTGTGTACATAGCATTTGTGCTGAAAACGGCAATGCTTTTTGTTGCAGGCTTTGTATCGCAGGGGTGTCTGAAAGCCAAGGGCAAAAATTGGTGGCTTATGCTTTTGCCGTCGGCACTTGCACTTATCCAAACGGTGTGCTTTAAGATGCAGTACCGTCTGCCGAGCTATATGGGTAGAGGTGAGTCAACTCATTTTGACAGAGTTATGGATACGGGCGAATGGTGTGTTGCACTGGCTATTGCATTGCTTGTAATGTCTCAAATGGGTTTTGCCTTGCTTGATGTTCAACATAAACACTCTGCACCGACACAAGCACGGTTGGTTGTATCGTCGCTGATGTTCGGCATATCGTTTTTGGCACAGATATATGTCTGTGTGGAAATGATTACGGAAAATTGGTTTTACGACGGTCGCCCTGTTGGAATGCTTGATTTTTTCGATTACTTTGTCGGTATGACGTGGTTGATGATAGCCGTAGCAATCACTGAGCTTGTACTGTTTATCCGGTATGTAACAAAGGCAAAAAGGCATGAGCTGTATTTGTCTGATATGACCGATTTTTCTATCTACGCAGGTGTTCATCATATTATTATCGGTCTTGCTGTGATAGAATGTCTCGGCGCTTGCGGAGAGGGATTGTTTGAAATGCTTTTGGGCTTGGCGACCTACGGCATTTCGGCTCCGATAGTTTTTGTACTGTGCATAGCGGTATTTCTTGTTGGCAATATTTCTCCGTCAAAAAAGCAGTACCTTACGGCTGTGGCAATAATATTTGCCGTACTGTTTACGGGTATGGGTGTTGTTATGGCGTTCAGTGATTTTACATATTACGCAATGGACGGCGGTCTTTTGACACAAAGAATAGCAAACGCTTTTTGTGAAACAGGCGGATTGTTTGTATATTCAAAAATTTTGAACATAATCATTATAATCAAGTACGCTTCGATGGGTGTTGGCTGTGCATTGCTTACAGGATGTGCAAGGCCGAACGAGGCGAAGCAATAGGAGGAAAATATGGCGAAAATGTCAGGACTCGGCAAGGGGCTCGGTGCTCTTATGCTGGAAAATAACACAGACAGTATGGTGTCTACAAGCACCTTAAGCATTAACGAAATTGTTCCAAACAAGGAGCAACCGCGTAAAACATTTGACGAAACTGCACTTGCGGAGCTTGCGGATTCTATCCGTCAGCACGGCGTGCTTCAGCCCTTGCTGGTACGCCCTCTTGCAAACGGCGGATACCAGCTTGTTGCAGGTGAACGCAGGTGGAGGGCAAGCCGTATGGCAGAGCTCAAGGAGGTTCCCGTAATAATCAAGGAGCTTTCCGACACCGAGGCTATGGAAATAGCCATCATTGAAAACCTGCAAAGAGAGGACCTTAACCCTATTGAAGAGGCGGAGGGCTTGCAGGCACTTATTGACAAATGCGGATACACTCAGGAGGAGGTTGCCGTTTCTGTCGGAAAGTCAAGACCTGCGATTACAAATTCTTTGCGACTTCTTAAACTGCCCCAAGAGGTAAGAGATATGGCAAAGGACGGCGTTATTTCCGCCGGTCACGCAAGGGCATTGCTTGCATTTGACAATCAGCCTATGATGATTGAATGTGCAAAGCAGATTGTACCTAAAAAGCTGACGGTAAGAGATGTGGAAAAAATGGCAAAGCGCCCTGCAAGGGCAAGCGAGCCTAAGCGCACCCAAAGACGCGACAGCTTTTACGACGAGGTTGAGCTTTCGCTCAGCGAGGCACTCGGCACAAAGGTAAAGGTATACAACGGCAGAAGCAAGGGCACACTTGAAATAGAATTTTATACCCTTGATGACCTAAAAAATATTGCAAATGCGATTGCAAAGTAATATAATACATATTTGAAAATAATTTGTAGGAGAACGACTATGTTAGATATTAAATTTGTCCGTGAAAATCCGGAGCTTGTTAAGGAAAACATCAAAAAGAAATTTCAGGAGCATAAGCTTAACCTTGTGGACGAGGTTATTGCTCTTGATGAGGAGCGCCGTACCGTTATTTCAAGAGCGGACGAGCTCAGAGCAAACAGAAACAAGATTTCAAAGGAAATCGGTGCTTTGATGGCACAGGGCAAAAAGGAAGAGGGTATGGCTCTTAAAGAGCAGGTTACCGCACAGGCAAAGGAGCTTGAGGAGCTTGCTGCAAGAGAAACCGAGCTTAACAACGAGGTTACTCAAAGAATGATGATGATTCCAAACATTATTGACGAGTCTGTGCCTATCGGTAAGGACGACAGCGAAAATGTTGAGGTTAAAAGATACGGCGAGCCTGTTGTTCCTGATTACGAAATCCCTTATCATACCGATATTATGGAAACCTTTGACGGTATTGATATGGAGGCTGCCGGCAGAGTTGCAGGTAACGGCTTTTACTACCTTATGGGTGACATTGCAAGGCTTCATTCGGCAGTTATCAGCTACGCGCGTGACTTTATGATTGACCGTGGCTTCACATACTGCATTCCACCGTATATGATTCGCTCAAACGTTGTTACAGGTGTTATGAGCTTTGAGGAAATGGATGCAATGATGTACAAGATTGAGGGCGAGGATCTGTACCTTATAGGAACATCGGAGCACTCTATGATAGGCAAGTTTATCGACACAATTACACCGGAGGAAAAGCTTCCTCTCACACTCACATCATATTCCCCTTGCTTCCGTAAGGAAAAGGGTGCTCACGGCATTGAGGAGCGCGGTGTGTACAGAATTCATCAGTTTGAAAAGCAGGAAATGGTTGTTGTTTGCAAGCCTGAGGAGTCTATGTACTGGTTTGACCAGCTGTGGCAGAACACAGTTGATTTGTTCCGTTCGCTTGACATTCCCGTTCGTACACTTGAGTGCTGCTCGGGCGACCTTGCAGACCTTAAGGTAAAGTCTGTTGATGTTGAGGCTTGGTCACCGAGACAGCAGAAATACTTTGAGGTTGGCTCATGCTCAAATCTTACAGACGCGCAGGCAAGACGCCTAAAGATAAGAGTTAAGGGCGAAAACGGCAATTATCTTGCTCACACCCTTAACAACACAGTTGTTGCACCGCCGAGAATGTTGATTGCATTTTTGGAAAACAACCTTAACGCAGACGGCTCTGTTTCTATCCCTGAGGCATTGCGTATGTATATGGGCGGCAAGGACAAAATTGTTCCCACAAGATAATTATAAGAAAAATTAAAAAAGCCTTGACAAATGACCTGATTGCAGATATAATATGTTTTGCAATCGCGGATTTAGCTCATCCGGTAGAGCGTCACCTTGCCAAGGTGAAGGTAGCGAGTTCGAGTCTCGTAATCCGCTCCAGAAATAAAGGACCTGTCATCTGACAGGTCCTTTATATTGTCGATAAAGTGGGCTGAACCACGCCAAAAGAGGATATAAATGGCTCCCCTTATTGTAAGGGGAGCTGTTGAGCGAAGCGAAACTGAGGGGATAAAAAGCAGATTGAACATCGAGTTCAATCTGCTTTTGGCGTTTTTCGCCTTTTGCTCGGTCGAGGTACCCTCGTACATCTTCCCTCGCAAAATGCGAAATTCAGCTCCATTTCTCAACAATCTACCAGCTTGCCGAAATTTATAATTTGACTTTTTCGACACGCTGAAAAAACCTGTCGTTTGACAGGTTTTTTGTTTTTCTTGAAAAATATATACTGTTGTGATATATTGAAATTGAACTAATATTTTAAGGGGGAGTTCATATGAAATATGCAATTATTGCCTTGGTGGTGCTTGTGGTGCTTATTGCAGTTTACATTGCATCAACCTACAACTCATTTGTAAAGGGTAAGAATTCGGTTGAGGAGGCATTCTCCACTATGGATGTTTACCTTAAGAAAAGATGGGATTTGATTCCGAATATTGTATCGTCTGTTAAGGCATATGCAAAGCACGAGGCTCAAACACTTGAAAATGTTATCGCCGCACGAAACGGCGGTTATGCAAGCATGAATCCGCAGGAGAAGATTAAGGCAAATTCGGAATTGAACGAGGCAATCAAAAGCATCAACATTGTTGCCGAGCAGTATCCGCAGCTTAAGGCAAACGAAAACTTTATTGAGCTTAATTCACAGCTTAAAAAGACCGAGGAGGATATTGCAAACGCCCGCAAGTTTTACAATGCGGTTGTAAAATCCTTTAACAACAAGGTGGAGATGTTTCCGTCGAGCATTGTTGCGTCAATGTTCCACTTTGAAAAGAAGGAAATGTTTGTTGTTGACGACGAGAGCGAAAGAAAGGCTGTAAAGGTAGAGTTTTAATGAAAACACACTTTAAGCATGCAATAATTTGTATGATTATGGCTGTAATTGTCCTTATGCCTGTTACCTCCTTTGCCGAGGAGCAGGAGGTGTTCGACGACAGCTATTACTACAATTACGGCTATGAAAATTATGATTACGAAATATCTGCCTACGATATAGGTATTGTTGTTAATGAAGATAACTCGCTTGATGTTACCGAAAAAATTACTGCCTGCTTTAATGTTCCTAAGCACGGCATATTCAGATATATTCCGTATGTAAACACAGTTAAGCAGAGCGACGGCAGTATACAGAAAATCAAGTCAAGGGTAAGCGGTGTTGATGTCAGCGATAATTATGAAACATACACCGAAAACAACAATTATGTTATCAAAATCGGTGACGCAGACACAACGATTACGGGCGAAAAGCAGTACACAATATCCTACACCTTTGATATGGGCAAGGACGCAAATGACGGCTTTGACGCTTTGTATTATAACATTATCGGCACCGGCTGGGATACAAGAATAAGCAACGTAAGCTTTACGATAACAATGCCGAATACCGATTTTAACACTGACAAGCTTTCGTTTTACATAGGAGAATACGGTAGCAACGACAGTAACGGCGTTGCCTACACGGTTAACGAAAACGTTATTAGCGGTACCGTTGACAGAGCGATTAATCCAAACGAGGCGTTAACCGTCACCCTGTTTCTTGACGAGGGATATTTCACCTTTAACTATGCCCTGCATTATACGGCATTAGCCCTGCTTGTGCTGATTCCGCTTATTGCTTTGGCTATTGTGTTTATTCTTTGGAAAAAATACGGCAAGGACAAAAAGATAGTTGATGTTGTCGAGTTTTATCCGCCTGAAAATATGAACAGTGCCGAGGTTGCACTCTGGAGCAAGGGCAATGCAAGTCAAAATGACGTTATCGGATTGTTGATTGAGCTTGCCAACGAGGGCTACATCAATATTGAGGAAATAGAAAAACGGGGCATAAAAAAATCCTTTGAATGTAGAATTTCAAAGGCAAAGGATACATATACAGGTGACGACAGGCTTAAAGGTATGTTCTTTGACGGCTTGTTCAAAAACGGCACAAGAAATACGGTTATGCTGTCCGACCTGGAGGAAAGCTTTTACAAGACAGTCAATTCTATTCGGCAAACGCTTAATATGGAAACGTCAAAGGTGTTTAACAACAAATCTCTGCTAATGAGGCTTGTCGGCTGGATAGCGGTTGTTGTCGGTGTTGCGGTTGATTTCCTTATTTTTAGGTCTGTGTTTGTGGGCAATGAAAGATTTGTTTTCTTCGGTATCGGCTTAATCATTTCACTGATTGCGTTTTGCTTTGCGTTCTTCATCAGGCAAAGAACAGATGAGGGACACGATATAAAGCAAAAGATAAACGGCTTTAAGATTTTTCTTGAATCGGCAGAAAAGGAAAGGCTTGAGGCGTTGGTTGAGGAAAACCCAACATATTTTTATGACATTTTGCCGTATGCCTATGTTTTAGGTGTGTCGGACAATTGGATAAAGAATTTTGAGGGCATTGCCGTTGAAAAGCCGAGCTGGTATTACGGCAACGACTTTAACACAATGACAATGCTGTATTTTATGAACCGCACAATGACGGATATATCAAGGGCAATGGTGTCTGTTCCGTCCGATAATGCCTCGGGCGGAGGCTTTGGCGGTGGAGGCGGCGGCTTCTCCGGCGGTGGCTTTGGCGGCGGAGGCGGCGGAAGCTGGTAGCCTCAAAAATTTCATAGCAGCTATTTTATTATCATTTCTATGCCGTGGGCGATTCCGTCCTCGGCATTTGATTTTGTAATATACTTTGCGTGAGCCTTGCACTCCTGTGTTGCGTTGCCCATTGCAAATCCGTACTTGCAAAAATCAAGCATTTCGCAATCATTACCTGCGTCGCCGAATGCCATACATTCATCCGCGGTAATTCCAAGCACCCTGCACATTCCCTCAAGTGCGGTACCCTTGTTTACATTTTTTCGTGTAAACTCCATGCTTGTCGGCAGAGATGACGCAAGATATATTTCGTCAAAGCCCGACAGGTAATTCCAACAGTTTTCGTAATCCTGTCTGTCATCAAAATAAACGGTGAGCTTTTCAATATCCTTTTTGTTAAGGGCTTGCTTTAGGCTTTCAACCCCTGTCATCTGCCCCATAAGAGTGTCAACAAATTTTTGAGGCAAGGCATCCTTTGGAAAAAATTCACCCTTGTCGGTTTGGTAGTAGCTGACGCCGTCAACATAAACCTCAAGAAATGCAGGCATTTTGTCAAGGGTACAGAGCACCTCCCTGCAAAAGCTCCAAGGCATAAAGGATTTGTATATTGTTTTTTTGCTTCGTCTGTCGTACACTCCTGCACCGTTTGAATAAATGATGTAATCTATCTCGGGCACCTGCTCGCACACATCGCCGATAATTGCCAGGGTTCTGCCGGTTGCAATGCTGATTTTGGCACCTCGGTCGTGAGCGAGCCTTAATGCTTCCTTTGTTTTTTGTGTAACGGTCATATGGTCGGCAGACATAAGAGTTCCGTCCAAATCAAGAGCAATAAGCTTCACCATTTTCTGTTAAATCTCCTTTGTACAATTCATTATATCATACACCAAATATTGCAGATTATCAACCATTGCCTTAGCCTAACAGTATCCGAACCTAATAGCCTAAAGTAAGGTAATTATGGTATCTGTCGCCATTTTTTGCCTTGATATACGGCAGTATAACTTCGTCAAAGAAATGACGACAGCTACACAAACTAACTCACTTTAGGTGCGTAGCAGTTTATATTAAACAAATTTTTAATTAGACAAGGCATATTTTTAATTGCATACTTGCGTATTCAATTAAAAATTAACGCAGTATAATCGTAAATTTGTTAATATAAACCTAATTTTGTTCGAATACTGTTAGGCTATTTGCAAAAAAGTTAAAAAAGTTAAAAAAGTGTATCAAACATAAAAAAATGTTGAATTTTGCAAAGATATAATATATTATATAAGCGTGACAAAACTATGTTAGGTGGTACAGCTATGGATTTGCTAAAGAAGAAAATTCTTGAAGAAGGACAGGTTTATGCCGGAAACATCCTTAAAGTAGACTGCTTTCTTAACCACCAGATCGACTGCGGCTTTTTGGCTGAGGTAGGTAAGGAATTTCATAGACTGTATAAAGATGAGGGCATCAATAAGGTTCTGACAATCGAGGCATCAGGTATTGCTATCGGTACTATGGTTGCGCAGGAATTTGGGTGTCCTTTAGTTTTTGCAAAGAAAAACAAAACAAAAAACATTGCAGGCGATGTTTATACCGCACAGGTTGAGTCCTTTACTCACGGCACCACCTATAACATTATGGTCAGCAAAAAATTTCTTAACCCCGGTGACAAGGTGCTTATTGTTGACGACTTTCTTGCCATAGGCAACGCGCTTAAGGGGCTGATAAGTCTTGTTAAGGAAAGCGGTGCAGAGCTTGTGGGCTGCGGCACGGTTATCGAAAAGGGCTATCAGCACGGCGGCGACGAGCTTCGTGCCGAGGGCATAAGGGTAGAAAGCCTTGCTATTATTGAATCTATGGACGCCGACAAGGGCGAGGTAGTTTTCAGAAATTAGGTTATTAGACGGAAACGTCTGTAATATAAATCATTTTTATAAAACGGAGGAAACACAAATGAAAATCACAAAAAGAGTTTTGGCTGTTATCCTTGCCGCTTTGTTTGCAGTAGCTGCATTTGCAGGCTGCTCAGCAGCAACTGACGGCGAGGGCGAGAGCAATGCAAACGCAAAGACTGTTAAGTTTGGTTTGATTACTCTTCACGATGAAAACTCAACCTACGACAAGAACTTTATTTCTGCTGCTGTTGAGGCTGCAGAGGCTTGCGGTGTTGAGCTTGTTCAGAAGAACAACATTGAAGAAGGTCAGGCTGCTTACGAGGCTGCTGCAGAGCTTGTTGACGAGGGCTGCAATCTTATCCTTGCAGACAGCTTCGGTCACGAGGATTATCTCATCCAGGCTGCAAAGGACTTCCCTGAGGTACAGTTCCTTCACGCAACAGGTACAAAGGCTCACACAGAAGGTCTTTCAAACTTCCACAATGCATTTGCCGCAATCTACGAGGGCAGATTCCTTGCAGGTGTTGCTGCAGGTGAAAAGCTCAACGAGATGATCGAGGCAAAGAAGATTACTGCTGACAAGGCAAAGATGGGCTATGTAGGTGCTTACACTTACGCAGAGGTTATCTCTGGCTACACATCATTCTACTTGGGTGCAAAGAGCGTTTGCCCAACAGTAACAATGGAGGTTTCATTCACAGGCTCTTGGTATGATGAAACTGCAGAAAAGGAAGCTGCTCAAAAGCTTATCAACAACGGCTGCGTACTTATTTCACAGCACGCTGACTCAATGGGTGCTCCTACTGCATGCGAAAAGGCAGGCGTACCAAACGTTTCATACAACGGTTCAACAGAATCTGCTTGTCCTGAAACATTCATCGTTTCATCAAGAATCAACTGGGCTCCTTACTATGAGCATTGCATCAAGGCTCTTCAAGAGGGCAAGGAAATTGAAACTGATTTCGTTGGTACAGTAGCTGACAATTCAGTTTGCCTTACAGATTTCGGTGCAAAGGCTCCTGCTGCAAAGACTGCAGAATCAGTTGAGGCTGCAAAGAAGGGCTTGGCTGACGGTTCAATCCACGTATTTGATACATCAACATTTACTGTTACAGTAACAGCTGACAAGAACGTAAATGCAAAGGTTGACGCTGACGGTCACCTCACAAGCTATATGGCAGATGTAAATTCAGATGCTAACTATGAGGCAGATACAGAGGTTGTATCAGACGGCTATTTCCACGAGTCAGAGTACCGTTCAGCTCCATACTTCGATCTTCAGATTGACGGTATCGAATTGCTTGACGTTGCATTCTAATAATCCTTAATTCATAACACTACCCGTGGCGGAGGCGACTCCGTCACGGTATAGTTATTTTATGATGAGCATATTTTTAATTCTTTTATGATAAACGAGGTCGCCATGGAAAACAAATTAGCTTTAGAATTAAAGGGCGTTACCAAGAGCTTTGGCAAGGTTGTTGCCAACAATAATGTTTCTCTTGATGTTCGCCACGGAGAAATTTTGGCTATCCTGGGTGAAAACGGTTCCGGCAAAACCACACTTATGAATATGGTGTCCGGTATCTATTTCCCTGACGAGGGGCAAATCTTTGTTGAGGGAGAAGAGGTTGTTATCAAATCTCCAAAGGATGCTTTTAAGTATAAGATAGGTATGATACATCAGCACTTTAAGCTTGTTGATGTTTTTACTGCTACCGAAAACATAATTCTCGGTGTAGAGGATGAAAAAAGATATAACATTAAAGAGGCGAAAAAGCGCGTTAAGGCCATTACGGACAAATACGGCTTTAGCATTGATTTAGACAAAAAAATATACAATATGTCTGTGTCCGAAAAGCAGACGGTAGAAATTATTAAGGTATTGTACAGAGGTGCGGATATTCTTATTCTTGACGAGCCAACCGCTGTGCTTACCCCACAGGAAACGGAAAAATTATTTGATGTTCTTCGCAATATGCGCAAGGACGGTAAATCAATTATCATAATAACCCACAAGCTTCACGAGGTTTTGGAAATATCCGACAGGGTTGCAATTCTTCGCAAGGGTGAGCATATAAAAACGGTTGAAACAAAGCAAGCAACCGAGCAATCGCTCACCGAGGCCATGATGGGTGAAAAGGTAGACTTAAATATCATAAGAGAAGAACCTAAAAACGTTAAGGAAAGACTTGATGTAGAAAACCTGACCGTTATCAAAAGAGACGGCACAAAGGCACTTGACAATGTTTGCTTTAAGGCATACGGAGGAGAAATCCTCGGCATTGCCGGTATCAGCGGCTGCGGTCAAAAGGAGCTGCTTGAATCCATTGCAGGGCTTCAGCAGACCACCAAAAAATCAAGCATTCTTTATAAGCCGGACGACCTTGGACCGCAACAGCTTGTAGGCAAGTCACCGCGAGAAATCCGCAAGCTCGGCATTGCCCTTTCGTTTGTACCTGAGGACAGACTCGGTATGGGACTTGTCGGCAATATGGATATTGTAGACAATATGATGCTGCGTTCCTACAAGGGAGGCAAAACCGCATTCCTCAGCAGAAAAGAGCCAAAGATGCTGGCAGACGATATTATTGAAAAGCTTGAGGTGTCCACCCCGAGCGCGTCAACCCCGGTTAGACGACTGTCAGGCGGTAACGTGCAAAAGGTGCTTGTCGGCAGAGAGATTGCCTTGGGTCCAAAGGTGCTTATGGTGGCGTATCCCGTAAGAGGACTTGATATTAATTCATCGTACACCATTTACGGCTTGCTTTCGGAGCAAAAGGAAAAGGGCACGGCAGTTATTTTTGTAGGTGAGGATTTGGACGTTCTCATCGAGCTGTGCGACAGAATTATGGTTATTAATTCAGGCTGTATTACAGGTATTGTGGACGGCAAGACCGCTACAAAGGAAGAAATCGGCCTGCTTATGACAAAGAGTGTTGAAAGGGAGGAAGAATAATGGCAAAGAAAAATTCCGTTAAAGAACCTCTGTTTCACGTTGTAAAAAGAGATTCTGTTTCAAAAACAAAATCTTGGGCAATCCGTATCATTGCCATTGTGCTTGCCCTTGTTTTTTCGGGCATACTCACAATGCTTCTTACGGGCGAAAACCCAATCAGTGTATACATCACAATGTTTGAGGGTGCGTTTGGCAGCAGCCGAAAGGTGTGGAAGCTTTTTCAAAATCTTGCAATGCTGCTTTGCGTATCGCTTGCATTAACTCCTGCGTTTAAGATGCGATTTTGGAACATCGGCGGCGAGGGCCAGGTGCTTATCGGCGGACTTGCAACAACAGCCTGTATGGTATTGCTCGGCGGCAAAATTCCAAATGCGTTGCTCATTTTGGTGATGATAATTGCATCTGTGCTTGCAGGTGCGCTGTGGGCATTAATTCCCGCAGTGTTCAAGGCAAGGTTCAACACAAACGAAACCCTGTTTACACTTATGATGAACTATGTTGCAATTCAGCTTGTATCGTATTTTTGTATGCTTTGGGAAAATCCTAAGGGCGCAGGCAAAATAGGCATTATCAACCGTGACACAGAGGCAGGTTGGCTCCCTGTTATCGCAGATAAGAGCTACCTGCTTAACATTCTTGTTGTGCTTGCAATTACGGTAGGAATGTACATTTACCTTAAATATTCAAAGCACGGATACGAAATCTCCGTAGTAGGTGAGTCCGAAAACACGGCAAGATACATTGGAATTAACGTAAAGAAGGTTATTTTAAGAACAATGTTTCTGTCGGGTGCAATCTGCGGTATTGCAGGCTTGCTGCTTGTAGGAGGCACAGACCATACAATCTCTACCACCACCGCGGACGGCAGAGGCTTTACCGCCATTATGGTATCGTGGCTTGCCAAGTTTAATCCTATATATATGATACTCACGTCATTCCTTTTGGTGTTCCTTGAAGCAGGCGCAGACCAAATCTCTATGATTTTCGGCCTCAACCAAAGCTTTTCGGAAATCATTACGGGTATAATTTTGTTCTTCATTATCGGCAGTGAGTTCTTCATTAATTACAAGCTTCAGTTCCGTAATTCATCAAAAAAGGAGGCAAAGTAATATGTTTTCTTTTCTTCACAGAGCCATAATGCAAGGCATTCCGCTTTTGTTTGGCTCAACCGGTGAAATTATTACAGAAAAATCAGGCAACCTGAATCTTGGTATTCCGGGTATTATGTATATCGGCGGTATGAGCGGTGTAATAGGCGCGTTCTTTTATGAAAACAGCCTTACGGATAAAGGTGACGCAAATGCTTTTCTTGCAATTTTTATTCCGCTTATTTCCTGCGTGCTCGGCTCGCTTCTCGCCGGAATGATTTATTCGTTCCTGACAGTTACACTAAAGGCAAACCAAAATGTTACAGGTCTTGCACTTACAACCTTTGGTACAGGCTTCGGCAACTTTTTCGGTGGCTCGCTTATCAAGCTTACAGGCGCAGATGTTCCTTCTGTTGCATTGTCAACAACATCTGCATATTTCAGCAAAACAATGCCTTGGGCAGAAACAACAGGCTGGTTCGGCAAGCTGTTTTTGAGCTACGGCTTCTTGGCTTATCTGTCAATCATTATTGCGCTTGTATGTGCGTTTGTTCTTAACAAAACAAGAGCAGGCCTGCATTTGCGTGCAGTAGGTGAAAACCCTGCAACAGCAGACGCCGCAGGCATTAATGTAGAAAAAACAAAGTACATTGCTACGGGCATAGGCTCAATCATTGCAGGCTTGGGCGGATTGTATTACGTTATGGACTACGCAAACGGCGTATGGTCAAACGACGGCTTCGGTGATAGAGGCTGGCTTGCAATCGCACTTGTTATCTTTGCAATTTGGAAGCCGAACCTCAGCATATTCGGTTCAATCGTATTCGGTGGGCTTTACATTGTTTATCTTTACGTTCCGAGTGCATTGCGCACACAGGAGCTGTTCAAGATGATTCCTTATGTTGTTACAATTATTGTGCTTATCGCAGTAAGTGTAAGAAAGAAAAAGGAGGACCAGGGTCCTGCTGCTTTGGGTCTGTCCTACTTTAGAGAGGAACGGTAACAGTATGGCAAATTTGGACAATAATATAGAAAAGGTGCTTGTTACACAGGAGGAGCTTGACGCTATCAACCGCCGCCTCGGCAAGCAGATTACCAAGGATTTTGAAGGTAAAAATTTGCTTGTTGTGGGTATTCTTAAGGGCTCGCTGTATTTTATGGCAGACCTTACAAGATGTATTGATTTGCCGCTTAAGGTGGATTTTCTTGCAGTATCAAGCTACGGCGGAGGCACTCGCTCATCGGGTGCAGTAAAGATTATTAAGGATATTGATATTGACCTTCAGGGCTATGATGTTTTGCTTGTTGAGGATATTCTTGACTCCGGCAGAACTCTTGAGTATGTTAAAAATATGCTCAGCGCAAGAGGTGCAAACAGTATCTCAATAGTCACCCTTCTTGACAAGCCCGATCGCAGAGTTGTGGATATTCATCCGGATTATGTCGGCTGTGATGTGCCCGACGAATTTGTTGTCGGCTACGGTCTTGACTATGATCAGGATTACAGGAATATCCCGTACATAGGCTCGCTCAAAAGAAGCATATATGAAAAATAATTTATGGCTCCTCTTGATTAAAGGGGAGCCAAGCTGTTTATCGGAGTGTTCGAATTGCTCCCTTGTATAAACGGACAACCTGTTTTTTGTGCATTGTGCAGATTTGTGCCTTTAATTATAGACATTAATCATTTTGTATGATAGTATAATATTAAGAAACGAGGTGTTACTATGAAAAGGATAATTTCATTGTTATTGTCGATTGTAATGCTGACAGGAGTTTTGAGCGTTGCGGGAATGTCTGCAAGCGCAGGCAGCACCGTTTCTGTGCAGTATTGTCAAACTCAAGCACGTAAAATGCTTGGTATGATTAATAATTTCAGGGCATCAAACACATGGTGCTGGGATGAGGGCAACACTAAAAAGGTAAGCTATCCAAAGAGAAATACGCTTGTTTACGATTACGACCTTGAAAAAACAGCTATGCTTCGCGCGGCAGAGATTTCTGTTAAATTCGACCATACTCGTCCAAACGGCACATCACCGTTTACCGCATATTCCTATTACAAACCCGGTGCCGTCGGTGAAAACATTGCGGTGACAGAAGGCATGGGAAATGATCCTCTACCCGTATTTGAGCTTTGGCGCGAGGATAACGAAAAGTACGAGGGTCAGGGCCACAGAAGAAATATGCTTGGCAGCAGCTTTACCGCTGTGGGTATTGCCTGTGCTTATATTAACGGTAAATATTACTGGGTGCAGGAATTCAGAGATGTGGTAGTTGACTCAGCTCAAACCCCTGCGGTTAACGGCGTGGTAAATGTTGTTGCCGACGGTACAGGCAAAATTGAAACAAGCAAAGCCAAGGCTCCTACTGTTAAGACTCCTAAAATCACTTATATTAAATCTACCGCAAAGGGCAAGCTGAAGTTTAAGTGGAATTCTCAGGCAAATGTCAGCAAGTACCAAATTCAGTACAGCTACAGCAAGAGCTTCAAAAAAGCAAAAACCAAAACCCTTTCGTACAAAACAGGTGCCGTCACCATAAAAAAGCTTAAATCAAAGAAAAAGGTTTATGTTCGTGTTAGGGCAAAAAATAAGGCCACCGGAAAATATACCAAATGGTCAAAGGTGAAATACGTTAAAATTAAATAACACAATAATATAAAAATTCGCTGTTGCCTTTGTGTGCGACAGCGAATTTTCTTTTCGTTTATTTTACAAGGTTGATTACAGAGTCCTTGTCGATATAGCCGATAGATTGGTTAACAAGCTCGCCGTTTTCAAAAACAAGCAGGCAGGGAATGGACATAATTCCGTACTCAAGCGCAAGCTCTCTTGCCTCGTCACAGTTGACCTTGCAAAACTTTACGTCATCTATCTCCTCGCTTACCTCTTCAATTACAGGCCCGAGCATCATACAAGGTCCGCACCATTCTGCCCAAAAGTCAACCAAAACCTTTCCGTCAAAGCTGAGCACCTCTTTGTCAAAGTCTTCCGTTGTAACATTAAAAACCATAATTATTCTCCTATCTGTTTTGATTTATTATTGATGACAGCATGGAAAAAAGCTCCTTGTCCTCTTCTGCAACCCTAAAATTAGTGCGGATTTTTTCTCCGCTTACAGTTGTTACGGAAATTTCAAGCACGGCACCGGTGTCTATTCTTGCACCCGCGTCGTTAAAGAACATAGCAAGCTTGGGATGCCTTGAATTGAATCCCTCTACCTTTTCCTTTAGCTGTAAAAGTGCCATTGGGTTAAATGCCATAATCTCATCTCCTATTACATATACTGTAATGCAAAAGTCGAATTATGTCAATATAGATAGAAAAATAATTGATAGGATTTATTTCGCTTGCTTAATCAAAAATCGATGTCCTTGATTATTGAGTGTAGGGTGTCTGCCGAATGTTTAATTGCCTCCTGCTCCTCGTCGTTTAACGGAATATCAATGTTCCTTTCAACTCCGTTTTCACCCACAATCGCAGGCATACTCAGTGCAACATCATTTATCCCGTACAGTCCGTTTTGTATGCACGAAACGGGGAGGATGGATTTTTGGTCAAGCACGACAGCCTCGCAAATACGCTTGACGCTCATCGCAATGCCATAGTAGGTGGCGTTTTTCTTTTTGATAATTTCGTAGGCAATGTTTTTTACATCGTCTGCAATTTCGTCCATTTTTTTGGGATGACAGATGTCACCGCAGTTTTTTTTGCAAAAACACCTAAGCGGAATTCCGGAAACATTTGCGCTGCTGAACGCGGCAATTTCGCTGTCGCCATGCTCGCCGAGAATAAACGCGTGAACGCTCCTTGCGTCAACGCCAAGATGCTCACCGAGAAGGTGCTTGAGCCTTGCCGTGTCAAGAACAGTGCCCGAGCCGAACACCCTGTTTGACGGCAGACCTGAAAGCTTCAGTGCAGTGTAGGTCAGAATATCAACAGGGTTTGATACTATCAAAAGTATACCGTTGAAGCTTCGAGTTGATATTTGCCCGATTATAGATTTGAATATCTCCACGTTTTTATGCACAAGGTCAAGGCGGGTTTCACCCTCCTTTTGTCCTGTTCCTGCGGTGATTATTACAATAGATGCATCGGAAATGTCGTCATATGTGCCTGCATAGATTTGCATAGGCTTTGAAAACGGCAGTCCGTGGCTGATGTCGAGCGCCTCACCCTCTGCCCTGTCGTGATTTGCGTCAATCAGCACAAGCTCGTTGAACAGACCGCTTTGCATAAGTGCAAAGGCACACGCCGAGCCGACAAATCCACAGCCGATAATTACAGCCTTGCGTATATTACTGTTTATCATATTGCACCCTCACCTCAAATGCAAAATCTGTGGTTGCCTATGGTTTTGATTACCGGACGCGAGTGCATAAACGAATCGCTTGTTTTTGCAGGATTAAAGTAATAAATTGCTCCGCCTGTCGGGTCCCATCCGTTAAGGGCGTCTTGTGCCGCGCGCTTGCTTGACTGTGCAACGGGCTGATACCAGTTGCTGTCGTTTACGCAGGAAAATGCACCCTTTTGGTAAACCACTCCGGATAGCGAATCGGGAAATGACGGGTGCGCCACCCTGTTTAGAATAACTGCACCTACGGCAACCTGACCCTCGTAGCTTTCGCCTCTTGCTTCTGCCGAGATAACCTTTGCGAGCAGCTCAACATCTGCGTTCGTATAGCCGTTATTACCGCTGTCACTCAAGCCGAGGTAAAGCAGAGTTGTTTTTCCGCAAATGCCGTCTGCCGTAATTCCGCAGTTTTTTTGGAATGCCGTAACTGCCTTACGGGTTTGTGAGCCGTAAACTCCGTCGATGGCACCGTTGTAGTAGCCGAGCGACTGAAGCTTTTGCTGAATCTTTTTTACCTCGCTGCCGCTTGAGCCTAATTTTGACAGGGCATAAATGCTCTCTTCCTTAATAAAGCTGTCGTATACAATTGAGCCGGCGCCTGCAACACCTAGCATAATTGCAACGGCAAGGGTGAATGAAATGACGGTTTTTGTAATTTTGTTTTTCATAAGCCTCTCCTTATATCTTATCCTATATAATATTAAAGTCCTTTAGCAAAAAAGCCACACACGCCGAGCACAAAACCGACAACCCTGCATACAGGGCGATTAATAGTATTCGCTTTGTGCTTCTTTTTTGCTTTGGCGGTCGCAGAGCAGTTGATGTTGATATTTTTTCAGCCTCGTTTTTTATTGCTTTGTCGTCATAGCCCTGCGAATCGGGACGAACAAAAAAGATAATTTTTTCAAAATACGGTGATTCCGGATTGGTGATTTCAAGTATTTGCTTGTTTACTCCCTTTAACATTTTCAGCTTCCTTTCAGGGTGCGTTTTT
Source organism: uncultured Eubacterium sp. (assembly GCF_945980375.1). GTDB lineage: Bacteria > Bacillota > Clostridia > Oscillospirales > Acutalibacteraceae > Eubacterium_R. The sequence goes on from NZ_CAMFQO010000002.1 coordinate 43,754, forward strand.
TCGGTGCACCAAATTATACAAATAGTGTTTGAAAATTACATAAAAAATATTCAAAATTCGGCAACATCATTTTCTACATTTTTTACAGAAATTTTTTCTTGACAGCCCCTTTGCATAACAAATCGTATTAAAAAGTCGAAAATCAAAAATGTGGAAAACTATGTGGAAAAGGTGTAAAACTTGCACTCAAAAGGCTATAATTCGCCGTTTTTGAGTGTTGAAAACTCAAATTATGCATAACTTTCAACATTTTACACATAGTTTTCAACAAAAAATTATTTTTGAATTTTTTGTATAAATTGCTATTTTTGACTTTAAGTCTTGACAAAAAAATGATATAATTCAATTATTACAAATAGTGATTTTGAGGAAAAGATATGAACATCCACACAGAAAAAAACGATATAATTGTTGACGGGGTAACCTGCCTTGATTTAGACCTGACTCTTGATTGCGGTCAGGCGTTCAGGTGGGAGCGTCAGGAGGACGGCTCGTACTGCGGAGTGGCAGGCGGACATTTTTTGCATATAGAAAAAAGGGACGACACCTTAATTTTTCATAATACCACCAAGGATGTTTTTAATTCCTTTTGGGTAGGCTACTTTGATTTGGAAAAGGATTATGACGAAATCTGTGACAGGCTCAGGCAGGACAGTCTTCTCAAATCCACGGTTGATGAATATTACGGAATTCGTATTCTTAACCAAGACAGCTGGGAGGCGCTATGCTCCTTTGTTATCAGTCAGCAGAACAACATTAAAAGAATTAAGCTGATTATATCGCGTCTGTGCAGGGCATACGGTGATGAGGTCGCAGAGGGATATTATTCGTTTCCGTCCGCGCAAAGGCTTGCCGAGCTGTCGGTTGAGGATTTTGAGGCGCTCGGAACGGGTTACCGTGCGAAATATCTTGAGGCACTTGCAAAGGGAGTGGCAGGCGGAGAGATAGACCTTGAATACATAAAATCGCTACCGCTTGCAGATGCAAAAAAGGAGCTGTTAAAAATTTACGGTGTGGGCGAAAAGGTTGCAAACTGTGCGTTGCTTTTCGGTATGCAGTTTTATTCCTGCCTGCCCCTTGATGTTTGGATGAAGCGTGTAATGGAGCTGTACCCTAACGGCCTGCCCAAAAGCTTTGAGGGTATTGAGGGTATAGCGCAGCAATATCTGTTCCATTGGGCAAGGAATAATTTGTGAGGTGAACAATGCAAAAGTTATTTGTTGATAGTGTAGACAGTGGAAGAATTGTGCTTGACGGCGAGTCTGCAAGGCATATTGCAAAATCATTGCGTATGCGTGTGGGCGATATGATTTGCGTTACCGACGGCGGTGAAGATGATTACGGCTGTCAGATAGAGAAAATCACAAGGGACGAGGTTGTCCTAAAGGTTTGCTATAAGCAGGCGTGCGAAAGCGAGCCTACATGCAGGGTGACAATATACCAGGGTGTGCCAAAAAGCAGTAAGCTTGAGGATATTATTCAAAAGTGTGTTGAGCTTGGCGTAACCGAAATTGTACCAACCTTAACAAAGCGCTGTGTTTCAAGGCCTGATGACAAATCGGCAGGAAAAAAGAATGTGCGCTACCAAAAGATTGCGCTTGAGGCGGCACAGCAAAGCGGCAGAGGAATAGTACCGCAAATTCAAAATATGAAAACCTTAAAGCAGGCAGTAGCCGATGACGACAGCGAGGTTAAGATAGTGTTTTACGAGGGCGGCGGCGAAAGGCTGACAGATATCGTAAAGCCAAATGCTAAAAGCGTTGCCGTGTTTATAGGACCCGAGGGCGGATTTGAGGAATCGGAGGTAGAGCTGATAGAGTCAGCAGGCGGAGTTCGGGCAACTCTCGGCAAGCGTATCCTTCGCACCCAAACGGCTCCCGTTGCCGCGCTGACGGCAATAATGCTCCTTACAAACAATTTGGAATAATATTTGGTATTGACAAATTGTGCAAGGCATATTATTATATGAATACAAAATATTTCGGGGCGAGGTGCAATTCCTCACCGGTGGTACAGTCCACGACCTGTCGCAAGGCAGCTGATTTGGTGCAATTCCAAAACCGACGGTTACAGTCCGGATGAAAGAAATATGAAGCTAATATTTAATTGCCTGTGCTATGATGCAGTTCAGGTAAAGCAGAGCTTGTCTTTCGCCCCAACATATCTTTATGTTGGGGTTTTTCTTATGCCGTCCCGGGCAGGAAAGGATCAACTATGTCAAAAAACAGCATCACAAAATCAAACAAGCCAAACAAAACTCACCTTATTGTAGGCAGCGGTGTGCTTGCCGCCGTGGCAACAGCGCTTCAGTATTTGGAAATTCCGTCACCCGTAAGCTTTATTGCGCTTGACTTTTCCGATTTGCCTGCGCTTCTCGGTGCATTTGCGTACGGCCCTGTTGCCGGTGTGCTTATTGAGCTTGTTAAAAACATTATCCACCTTGCAGTAAGCAAAAGCGGATACGTAGGCGAGCTGTCAAACTTTATTCTCGGTGCGGTGTTCACCCTTACGGCAGGCCTTATTTACCAAAAGGGCAAAACAAAAAAGAGTGCAATCATCGGCGGTGTAATCGGTGCGGCAATTATGGCACTTGTCAGCTATCCGTCAAACCTCTTTGTTGTTTATCCGTTTTATTACAACTTTATGCCAAAGGAGGCTGTGCTTGCAGTGTATCAGGAGCTCTTTAATGTTAAGAGCATAGAAATGGCAATCCTTATCTACAATGTTCCGTTTACATTTATCAAGGGATTGATAAGCGTTGTAATCTGTGCGCTGATTTACAAGCCGCTTCGTCCGTTCCTAAAGGGCAAAAACAAATAATTAAAAAAACCAAAAATACCTATTGAAAAGTTCCTCTCCATACTTTATAATAGGTAAGTACAGACAGATGTTTTGTGCATCTGTCTTTTTTTGTGGCAAGAGGGGGCAATGTAATGTACAAAATCGGTTTTGATAACGATAAATACTTATCTATGCAATCAAGCAGAATTAAGGAGCGTATTGCAGAATTCGGCGGAAAGCTTTATCTTGAGTTCGGCGGAAAGCTTTTTGACGACTACCACGCAAGCAGAGTGCTGCCGGGATTTTTGCCCGACAGCAAGCTTCAAATGCTTCTTCAGCTTAAGGACGAGGCAGAGATTGTTGTTGTTATCAGCGCTGACGATATTGAAAAAAATAAAATCAGGGGAGACCTTGGCATAACCTATGATGTTGATGTGTTTCGTCTTATTGACGCTTTTAGGAGCAAGGGGCTTTTTGTCGGCTCCGTTTGTCTTACAAAGTACACCGCCACCCCAAAGGTTTTGGCGTTTGAGGAAAGGCTTGCAGCAGCAAGCATCAAGGCATATCATCATTATTTGATTGACGGCTATCCAAATAATATTTCAAAGATTGTGTCAGACGACGGCTACGGTAAAAATGATTACATAGAAACTCAGCGAGAGCTTGTGGTTATTACGGCTCCCGGTCCGGGCAGCGGAAAGATGGCAACCTGCCTGTCACAGCTTTATCACGAAAACAAGCGAGGGGTAAAGGCAGGCTATGCAAAGTTTGAAACCTTCCCTATTTGGAATATTCCTCTTAATCATCCTGTTAACATTGCGTACGAGGCGGCGACTGCCGACCTTAACGATGTTAATATGATAGACCCGTGGCACCTTGAGGCATACGGCGAATCAACCGTAAACTACAACCGTGATGTAGAGATTTTTCCTGTGCTCAAGGCAACCTTTGATAAGATTTACGGCAAATGCCCGTACAAGTCACCTACCGATATGGGTGTTAATATGGCGGGCAACTGCATTGTTGATAACGATGCGGTGTGCGAGGCGTCTAATAACGAAATTATCCGCAGGTATTTTACCGCAAAATGCAACAAAAAGCGCGGTGCGAAAAATGACAGCGAGATTTACAAGCTTGAGCTTTTGCTTAACAATGCATTGCTTAATACATATGACAGAAAATGTGTTGAGGCAGCCGAAGAGCTTGCAAAGAAAACAGATGCCCCTGCCGCAGCAATAGAGCTTGACGACGGCAGAATTATCACAGGCAAAACATCAGTTACAATGGGATGTGTGAGTGCAACAATGCTCAATGCACTAAAGGCACTTGCAAATATGGACGATATTACTCTTATTGACCCCGAGGTTATTAAGCCGATAGAAAACCTGAAAACAACTCACCTCGGCGCAAAAAATCCACAGCTTCATATTAACGAAATCCTTATTGCTCTTGCAATTTCAGCCGTAACGGACGAAAACGCAAAAAAGGCTCTTGCACAGCTTGATAAGCTGAATAACTGCGAAATGCACTGCTCTGTTATGCTTTCGGCTGTTGATGAAAAAATGCTCAAGGAGCTCGGCATCCGCCTCACCTGCAACGATAGGTAACAGAATTTAATAAACAAAAAGCGGATTGAACTCATCAATCCGCTTTTGTTGTTTTTGATTTATCCCTCAGTCGTCATTTATGACGACTGAGGGATAAACTAAAAATTGTGCTCTATTATTTTTTGAGTTAGCTGCGGTGTCGGAAAATCGAGGTAGATTGTGCCGTAGTACCTGCCCTTGTCAAGCGGGTATTGCATAACAAGCGGGTTAAGAACAGACGCATTATATCTTGGCCCCTTTATTCCTCCTGCCGTTGATGTGTAGTTGATAACGTATCTGCCGTCAAATTCCGTCATGGAATCCAAAAACGGCTTTAGGCAGTCGTCCCATCTTTGCTGTGGCTTGTACTTAAACCTGTCCTGAATTACAAAAACCGCATTGTCCCTGCTGTTTGTTTTAAGCGTTAACGGCTGTGGCTCTGCCGTTGTTTGCTCAACCCAGCGTGAAAAATCAAGCCCTGTGCTGTCGTCGGTAAAATCGGGATTACCCTCGTCCATTTTGCATCTGCGTATCAAAACGATTTTGCCCCTTGCCTCATCAAGACACGGCACCTGATTTTTTGTGTACCACCTGTCCTCGTTGCCCTTAATGTAGGTGTAAAACAGGTTGTCAAAGCATTTTTCGTTTTCCTTGTTGCTGTCGTTTTTGAACTGAAAAATAATTGCTTCGCTTGGATTTCTGCTCAAAAAATTATAGCAATGCACCAAAACATCCTCAAGGTCCATTTGATTGCCAAGGCGGTTGGGCGTGTTGAACGCCTTTGCAAATCCGTGCACACATTTGAGCCTGTCACCACGGCTTTCCACCCTGATGTCGAGTGCGCGTATGCCGATGTTAAGCTGCTCGTATATGTTGCTGTTTTGCGTTTTGCTGATGTGGGGAAACTGAACGTATTGTGTAACGCAATCGTGGCTGCCCGGCACGGTAATCAAATAAAGGCTTTTTGAACCGTCAACGGCACCCATCCATCTCCTCAAATCTGTCTTCATAATTATCACCAATAACATTATAAATTATTTGTTACTTTTTATCAATAGCATAACTTAATATATAATGGTATAATTTAGTATATATTTTTATACGGTGATTATGATGAACATTTTTTCATACACAGGCAGGATAACCCCTGCCGACGACAAAACAAATATAACTCACTCCTTTACCGTGCCTGACGGTGTGGAGAGGCTTGTTGTCAGGTACAGCTATTCTCCGAAGGAGGTGGAGGACGAGGACAGCGCAATGCGTCTTGTTGCCGATGGGCTTAGAAGATGCAACACGGCTGTTGTAAACGTTTCGTCCTTTCTGCCTGTTAAAAACCTCATTACCCTTTCGTTTGACGAAAACGGTAGCTATCGCGGTGCCTGTCACCGTCAACCTAACGAGCAAACTATTATTATTGCAGAAACCGGCTCCACAAGCGGAATAAACAATTCTCCTATTCAGGCAGGGGAATGGGCAGTCGTGCTTAATGTTCATTTTGCAGGCTGTGATATAGACTATACTGTTGATATAGAAGGTGAAATAAAATGAGCTATCTCCCGTGCGAATTGCATTGCCACACAGTAAACAGTGACGGAAGCTTTACAACAAAGGAGCTTTTGCAAAGGGCGGCTGACGACCACCTTGCGCTTATCGCTCTTACAGACCACAATACTGTCAGTGGCTGTGCAGAGCTTGATGACAGCATTACCCCTGCTATCAGGGGCATAGAGTGGACTACATATTTTGGGCATATGCTTGTGCTTGGAGCTAAATCCTTTGTGGATTGGCGCGATGCAAATCCCGATAATATAGATGATAAAATCAATCAAATAAAGGAAGCGGGCGGAATAGTCGGAGTGGCTCATCCGTTCCAGCTTGGCTCACCGATGTGTACGGGAGGCAGATGGGAATTTAATGTTCGCAATTGGCGAAATGTAGATTACATCGAGGTTTGGCACAATGCCTTTTCGTTTGACAATTACGAAAACGACAGGGCACTTGCCTTTTGGACAGAGCTTCTTGACAAGGGCTATCACATTGCCTGTACCTATGGCAGAGATTGGCACAGGGACGAGGCAAGGGGACATTACGGCTGTACATACCTTGACATTGACGGCGAGATAAATGAACAAAATGCCATCAGAGCAATACGTATGGGCAAAACCGTTGCATCAACGGGTGCAAAGTTTTTCTTTAGGGTGCATCAAAAGGGTAACACCTACTCTATAGGTGAAACAATGAAAAAAGGTAATGCCGTGTTTAGCTTCTTTATTGACCTTCATTCAAGGGAAAAGAATTCGGGCAACGAAGAGGTTGAGCATAACATAATCAAGCTTATCACCAACGGCGGCGAATGTGTTATGCAAACTGCCGTGTCCGAGCGACATGTGCACATTAACCTAAAGCCTAATCATTGGTACCGTGCAGAGCTGTGGGGTAAGGTTAACGGAGTAAAAAAGATTTTGGCGGTTACATCGCCGATATATACAGTATAAGCGAAACCGAGGGGATAAAACACCGCATTGTCATCACCGATGTTTATACCTAATATCATCAATTTTGATGATGTTCAAAAAATCGGTAAAAATGTTTCATTGATGAATATGTGCGTCCTTGTTGACTTTAACACTTTTATGTGCTAAACTGAACACACTCTAAAAAATATAGTAAGTGAGGTTATCTTCAATGAAAAAGCTAACAAAAAAGATTACCGCTGTGGCTCTTGCCGCAGTTATGGTAGGCGGTGTGCTTGCAGGCTGTTCTGCAGCAAAGGATAACGGCGACGATCAAACAGCCGAGGTAAAGACATACAAGATCGGTATTTGTCAGCTCGTTACACATGATGCTCTTGATGCAGCAACAAAGGGCTTCCAGGACAAGCTTACAGAGCTTGGCGAGGCTAACGGCGTTAAGTTTGAGTTTGATTATCAAAACGCATCAGGTGATTCTACAAACTGCTCAACCATCGCAAACAAGTTTGTATCATCACAGTACGATTTGATTATGGCAAACGCAACTCCTGCTCTTCAGGCTTGTGTAACAGCAACAGCTGCTTCAAAGACTCCTGTTGTCGGCACATCTGTAACAGATTATGCAGCAGCTCTTGACATTCAAATGGGCCCGACAGACGCAACAGGTATTAATGTAACAGGTACAAGCGACCTTGCTCCTCTTGATAAGCAGGCACAGCAGATTATGGATTTGTTCCCTGAAACAAAGAAGGTTGGCGTTATCTATTGTTCAGCAGAGGCTAACTCAAAGCCACAGGCAGACGGTGTTAAGGAAGCACTTGCCGCAAAGGGTGTTGAGTGTGAATATTATGCATTCTCTGATTCAAACGATATTTCTGCAGTAGCAAAGAAGGCTGCAGCAGAGGTTGATGTTATTTACGTCCCAACCGACAACACAGCAGCATCAAACGGTGCAGTTATCGACGATGCCTGCAAGAACGCAAACACTCCTGTTATCGCAGGTGAAGAGGGTATCTTCACTAACACAAACGCAGTTGCAACACTTTCAATTTCTTACTATGCACTTGGCCAAACAACTGCAGAAATGGCATACGATATTCTTGTAAACGGCAAGGACCCTGCAACAATGAACATTCAGCAAACTTCCGGCCTTACCTACAAGTATAACGAGGCTCAGGCAAAGGCTTTCAATGCTATTATTCCTGACGGCTACGAGGCTGCAACAGCAGAATAATTTGACACTTGACTAATTCAAAGCGTTAAAGTATAATTAAATAACAAAAGCTAAGGAGCAATGAGCAAGATGCTTGTTGCTCTTTAAGTTGTATTTACAGGAAAAGAGGAATTATTTATGGGATCCTTTATAAATGCTATACCGGGTGCTATCGGTCAAGGACTTATATGGGGCATAATGGCTATCGGTGTTTACATAACCTTCCGTGTGCTCGATTTTGCCGATCTTACCGTTGACGGAACCTTGGCAACAGGCGGTGCAACCTTGGTTACAGCCATGATGAACGGTGTTAATGTGTATGTTGCGTTGGTTATTGCCTTTGCGGCAGGATGTCTTGCCGGCTTGGTAACAGGTCTGCTCAACACTGCTTTCGGCATACCTCCCATTTTGGCAGGTATCTTAACACAGCTGGCGCTGTATTCAATCAACCTGCGTATTTTGGGCAAGGCAAATCAGCCTGTGTCGTCATACAAGTATCATTTGATTTGCACAATGTCAGAGCTCAACAAGGCATTGCTTGTTGCAACAGCCTTTGTACTTGTTATTATTGCAATCCTTTACTGGTTCTTCGGTACGGAAGTCGGCCACGCAATCCGTGCAACAGGTACAAATATGAATATGGCACGTGCAAACGGTATCAACATCAACTCTTCAAAAATCCTTGCTCTTGTTATTTCAAACGGCTTGGTTGCGCTTGCAGGCGGACTTTTGGCACAGTATCAAGGCTATTCCGATATTAATATGGGCAGAGGTGCTATCGTTATCGGTCTTGCGGCTGTTATCATCGGCGAGGTGCTTTTGGGCAAGATATTCAAAAACTTTGCACTCAAGCTTTTGGCAGTTGCAATCGGCGGTATTATTTACTATGTTGTAATGCAGTTTGTAATCAGCCTCGGTCTTAACACAGATGACCTAAAGCTTTTGACAGCGGCAGTTGTTGCTGTGTTCTTGGGTATTCCGTACATCAAGAGCAGATATGCAGAAACTCACGTTAAGGTAAAGGAGGTTAAGTAATATGCTTGAAATTAAGAATGTTCACAAAACCTTCAATCCGGGTACTATTAATGAAAAGAAGGCACTTAACGGCATAGACCTTGTGCTAAACGAGGGTGATTTTGTAACCGTTATCGGCGGTAACGGCGCAGGCAAATCCACAATGCTTAATATGGTTGCAGGCGTTTATCCTGTTGATTGCGGTTCAATTACCATTGACGGCGTTGATGTTACAAAGCTTCCGGAGCATAAAAGAGCAAAATATATCGGCAGAGTGTTCCAGGACCCTATGAACGGCACTGCTGCAAGCATGCAGATTATTGAAAACCTTGCACTCGCTTCAAGACGAGGCTCGCACAGAGGTCTCGGTCCGGGTGTAAAGCACAAGGAAAAGGAAGCGTACAAGAAGATGCTTGCAAGCCTTGACCTTGGTCTTGAGGACAGACTTACATCAAAGGTAGGTCTTCTTTCGGGCGGTCAGCGTCAGGCAGTAACATTGCTTATGGCAACTCTTCGCAAGCCAAAGCTTTTGCTTCTTGATGAGCACACGGCAGCGCTTGACCCTAAAACCGCAAAGAAGGTGCTTGACCTCACAGAGCAAATCGTTGCAGAAAATAACCTTACAACAATTATGATTACACATAATATGAAGGATGCTATCAATATCGGCAACCGACTTGTTATGATGAACGACGGCAAAATTATTTATGATGTTCAGGGCGAGGAAAAGAAGGCTCTTACTACCGCGAATTTGCTTGCAAAGTTCAAGCTTACATCGGGCGAGGAGCTTGAGGACGACAAGATTCTCCTCTCCGAAGCCGAGCAATAAAACAAACCTTGTCTCCCCTCAGTCGCATTTTATATGCGACTGAGGGGAAAATATATTTCAAAGGAGACATTATGGCATTACCGCAGGACCCGTTTATTATGTTTAGTGTAGTTAATACAAAGCTTCGTGATTGCTATTCTTCACTCGATGCACTTTGCGACGATATGGGTGAAAGCAAGGAGCATATTTTGCAAACGCTTTCGGCAATCGGCTTTGAGTACGACGAGGCACAAAACTGCTTCAAATAAAAAAGTCTTGACATCTTGCTCTTATGCTGATATAATAACAAGGCTTGCAAAGTGTCTTGTTGCAAGTAATATCCTTGCGTATGGAAAATACGCCAAAGTCCAAAAGGAGGTGCTGAAGAATGGCATTAAAAGACTACGAAATCGTAATGGTTTTCTCTCTTTCAAAGGGAGAGGAGGCAGTAAACGCTCTTAAGACAAAGTTCACTGACCTCATCTCAAAGAATGGCACTCTCGGCGAAGTAGAGGATTGGGGCAAGAAGAAGCTTGCTTACCCTATCAACTACGAGGCTGATGGTTACTATGTTCTTATCAACTTCTCATCAGAAGAGTCTTTCCCTGCAGAGCTTGACCGTGTAATTAACATTACAGACGGCGTTTTGCGTTCACTTATCGTCGCTAAAGGCGAATAATTAGGAGGCATACTATGATTAATATGGTAGCCCTAATGGGTAGACTTACATTTGAGCCTGAGCTCAAAACAACACCGGCAGGTGTATCTGTTATTCGTTTTCAGGTTGCGTGCGACAGGAATTTCCAACGCTCCGGCCAGGAAAGACAGGCAGATTTTATCGACTGTGTTGCTTGGAGACAGACAGCAGAGTTCATCTCTCGCTATTTTCACAAGGGCTCAATGATTGCTGTTGAGGGTACTCTTCAAACAAGCAATTATACCGACAAAAACGGTAACCAAAGAAAACAGGTTGAGGTTCTTGCTAACAACGTTTCGTTCTGCGGTTCAAAGAATGAATCGGGCACAGGTGCTGTTGCAGGCGGATTTAATGAGCCTGCTCCAAGCTATGCAAGTGCAGACAACAGTGATTTTGAAGAAATTGTTGACGAGGACGATGACCTTCCGTTCTAACATTAATTAAGGAGGAAATCAAAATGGCATATAACGCTAAAGGCCCAAGAAAGAGCCGTAGAAAGGTTTGTCAATTTTGTGTAGATAAGGCTGAAAGCATTGATTACAAGGATACACAAAAGCTCAAGAAGTTTGTTTCAGAGCGTTCAAAGATCCTTCCGCGTCGTGTAACAGGTACTTGCGCAAAGCACCAGAGAATGCTTACAACAGCTATCAAGAGAGCAAGACATCTCGCTCTTTTGCCATACACATCAGACTGATAAAACAAAACGCAGTTCAAATGAACTGCGTTTTTATCTTTTATATATGTGTATTATTAAAGCAGGTCGGCAAGGGTTTTGGAATTGAGGAAGGTCATAATAACCTCGTTAAGCTCGTTCCACATCGGGCGCGTCAGGCAGGATTGCTCCTTTTTACATTCGCCGCAGTTTACGCAGGCAACGGGCGCAAGCGTCTTTTCCGTCAGCACAAGTATTTCGCCGACAGAGTATTCATCAATTTTTCTGTTGAGCCTGTACCCACCGCTTTTGCCTCTTGCGCTGTCCACCAAGCCGCCCTTTGACAGCTTGGCAATAATTGCTTCAAGATATTTCATACTAATTTCCTGGCGTTCGGATATATCCTTCAGCGAGATATAGCTTCCGTCATCGTGGGTTGCCAAATCAAGCATAATGCTTAAAGCATATCTGCCCTTTGTTGAAATCATCATAGGCTGTGTTCTTCCTTAATCAAAAAATTCCTGCGCAATTCTAACGCTTTCCATTGCGTCCTTTGCGTACCAATCGGCATTTATCATTTTTGCGTAATCCCTTGTCAGCACAGCACCGCCGACAAATACCTTTGCATCGGTATTGTCGTGCAGGAGCTTGATGGTTTTTTCCATATTAGGTACGGTTGTTGTCATCAATGCCGACAGGCCGACAAGCTTAACATCATTCTTTATTGCCTCTTCAAGCACCCTTTCGCACTTGACATCCTTGCCGAGATCGATAACGTCAAAGCCGTAGTTTTGCAAAAGCACCTTAACAATGTTTTTGCCGATGTCGTGGATGTCGCCCTCAACGGTGGCAATGATAATTTTTTCACCCTTAACCTGTGGAGTTCCGCTGCTGATAATGTGTGCCTTTATTTTGTCAAAGGCAGCCTTTGCGCTGTCCGCACTCATCAAAAGCTGTGGCAGGAACAGTGTGTTCTTTTCGAACCCGTCACCCACAACATCAAGTGCAGGTATGATGTAGGTGTTAATTATTTCCAAGGGCTCGGCTGATTTAAGGAGGCTTTCGGCACACCTTGCGCTCTCGTCCTTCATACCCTTGATAATGGCTTGCTTCAGGTCAACCTCGTTTGTTGAGGTGACAATCTCTATCGGAGCGGCAGACCTGATGTACTGCTCACAGTTTTCGTCAAGACCTGCAAGCGCCTTGTAGCTGTAAAAGGCGTTCATCATAGGCTTTGAGTTTGGATTGATGATACCTGCCGATAGCCCTGCATTCATTGCAAGAGTGTAAAACGCCGTGTTAACAGCCTCTCGGTTAGGCAGGCCAAAGCTGATGTTGGACACGCCCAAAACCGTGTTAACTCCTAAGGTGTTGCGGATATAGCTAACTGCCTTTAGTGTTTCAACTGCATTTTTGCCGTCGGTAGATATTGTCATAGTCAGCGCGTCAACAACAAGATTTTTCTTATCTATGCCATAGCTTTGGGCTGTGGCGATTATTTTTTTTGCAATATCAATTCTGCCCTCGGCCGTTTCGGGTATTCCGTTTTCGTCAAGGCAAAGGCAAACAACAACACCGCCGTACTTTTTGGCTAGCGGAAATATTTCATCCATACTCTTTTTCTTGCCGTTTACGGAATTTATCATAGCCTTGCCGTTGTATATGCGCAGTCCTGCCTCCATTGCCTTGGCATCGGAGCTGTCAAGCTGTAACGGAGTAGGCAAAACGGATTGAAGCTCATATACGGATTTGCAAAGCATTTCGGTTTCGTCAATCTCCGGCAGTCCCATATTGACATCAAGGATGTGTGCGCCGGCTTCCCTCTGGTTTATGCCCTCACGCAAAATGTAATCCATATCCTTGTTGCGCAAGGCTTCCTTTAACAGCTTTTTGCCTGTCGGGTTAATTCGCTCGCCGATAACAACGCCGTCGCCTATGTTAACGCATTGAGAATATGATGTAACAACCGTGTCGTTCTTTTTTTCGGGAGCAACATCGTCAATGCTCCTTGTTGCCTCTATCATTGCCTTGATGTGCTGTGGGGTTGTGCCGCAGCAACCGCCGAGATACGATACACCCATATTTGCAATCTGTACCATATAGTTTGCAAATTCCTCGGGTTCAACGTTGTACACGGTTTTGCCGTTAATGCTTTCGGGCAGACCGGCGTTAGGCATAACAATAATAGGGGTTGATGTGCATTTTTCAAGCTCCTCGACAAGCGGAAGCATTTGCTTTGGGCCGAGACCGCAGTTAAAGCCGATTGCGTCTGCACCGAGTCCTTCGGCTATGGCGCAGGCAGTTTTAACATCTGCACCGGTAAGGAGCCTGCCGTTTTCGTCAAATATCATAGATACGATAAGCGGCAAATCGCAGTTTTCCTTAACGGCAAGCATAGCCGCCTTTAGCTCGTATGCATCACCAAAGGTTTCGCAGATAACGAGGTCTGCACCGTCCTTGCCTGCGTTTACAATATCGGCAAAAACGCTGACACATTCCTCAAAATCAAGGTCGCCCATAGGCTTAAGCAGCTTGCCGGTAGGACCGATGTCGAGCGCAACTCTTTTGCCTGTGCGCCTTGCATTTTTAACGCCGGCTCTTATCAGCTCGTCTGCGTTGTCGTATTTAAGTCGGTTTGCGCCAAAGGTGTTTGCAGTAATTATATCTGCGCCTGCCTCGGCGTAAGCCTTGTGTATTGCATATATTCTTTCCGGGTCGGTAAGGTTTAACAGCTCCGGCAGTTCACCTGCCTTAAGGTTGAGCATTGAGCCCATTCCACCATCAAAATAAGTTATCATAAATCCAGTCCTATAAATGCCGTAACGCTTTTTGTAGGCACCATTTCGCAGGTGTCGGTCAGCGTTAAGCCAATTCTTTTTTGTAATTCAAGTAATGAAAAAAACTTTTTCTGTTCGGTTATATCAAGGTCAAAATATCCCGGTGAATATCTCTGACGCAGTGTACAGCCGTATTGTGCGGTAATGCTTTTTTCTGCATCGTCGCAAACCTCCTCGATTTTTTGTGCCGAGGCTGCCTGCAACGCCATTGCAAGCGCAACATCTGTTGCCGATGCGATTTTTATCTGCCTGTCACATTCTGCACCAAGCGTTGCACCAAGCAGGGCAACCCTTGTACAGCCCTTTAGGTTTTGTGCAAGGCGGGTGCTGAAAAATTCTGTATCACCGATAATCAGCGAGGTGTCCGTTACCGTGCAGTCGAAAATCCTGTACAGAGTTTTCGGCACACAGCTTGCTTCAATGGTTTCTATCGCTTTGTCAACAAGAGCCAATATTTGCTCGTTGTCGGTTTTTGACGATGTTCGCATATAGCGAAGAATTTCTGCCTTATTCATTGATAATGCTTGAAAGTCCGTTCATAATTGCCATTGCAACATCGGGCTTGTTCATTGTGTAAATGTGGATGTTGTTGAAGCCGTTTGCCATAAGGTCAATGATTTGGTCGGTGGCATAGATGATGCCTGCCTGCTTCATCTTGTCGGGGTCGTCACCGAAGCGCTCCATAATTCTAAAGAACTTTGCAGGCACGCTTGAATTGGAAAGCTCTATGCTTCGCTTAACCTGGTTTGCATTTGTAATGGGCATAATGCCTGCAATGATGGGCACATTGATGCCCTTGATTTGACACATCTCGTAAAAGTTAAAGAATTTTTCGTTATCAAAAAACATTTGAGTTGTAAGGAACTCAACACCACAGTCAACCTTTTCCTTGAGGTGTGCAATATCATCAACTCTGTTTTTGCTTTCGGGATGAACCTCCGGATAGCAGGCACCGCCTACGCAGATGTTGGGGTTGATGCTTTTAATCTCGTTTACAAGCTGATAGGCGTTTGAAAAGTATTGCCTGTCGGTAAATTCAAAGCCCTGCGGAATGTCACCGCGAAGCGCAAGGATGTTTTCTATTCCGTTTGCATCAAGCTCCGATACAACCTGATGAATTTTGTCCCTTGACGATGTAAGGCAGGTCAGGTGAGAAAGAGGAGTAATACCGCAATCCTTAACCTCGTTTGCAATCTCTGTTGTAAAGCCTGATGTTGTGCCTGCCGCACCGTAGGTAACAGACATAAAGTCGGGGTTGTATTTGCACAATTCCCTAACGGTTTGCTTGGTGGTTTCAAGCTTGTCCCACTGCTTTGGCGGGAAAACCTCAAACGACACCGTAACTCTGTTGTCCTTTAATATTTTGCTGATTTTCATACCCGTGTCCTCGTATATATAAATATGTATAAATTATATACTTTTAATACCCACTTTGTCAATAGGAATTAAAAGGACATATTTCTGCATAAATTTACTTGTTTTTGTTGCAAGTTGAGTATAATTGTGATAAACTGAATTTATATTATTCATATTATTTTGTATGGAGGCTATTTATGGATTTAACAAAAATTATCAACAAAAAAGATGAAGCCGCAAAGTATATGATTGATGAAATCACTCACATCATTAAAACCTTTGAAAAAAGAGACCCCGGCTCTGTCGGCGAGCGTCAGTCCTGCGAATATATGGCAGAGGTTCTCAAAAAGGATTGTGGCTGTGAAACTGCAGAGGTTGAATCGTTTAAGGAAAATCCGGGCTCATTCTACGGATGGATTTATTTTACAATCACATTTGTAATCGTAGGTATTGCATTATCATTCTTTGCGCCTATTCTCAGCATTATTCTTATCGTTGTAGGCTTGTTCATTGTTCTTGCACAATTCGGCTTTTATAAAAAGCTTATTGATAAGTGCTTCCCTGAAAAAACAGGACACAACGTAACAGCTATTAAAAAATGCACAAGCGGTGCTCCTAAAAGAAGAATTATGTTTAACGGTCACCCTGACGCAGCTTGGGAATGGCCTATGAACTACAAGTTCGGCGGTGTCGGCTTTGAGGGACACGCAATCCTTTGCGGTGTCGGTGCAGTGTACTACGCTGTTCTTTGCATAATCAAATGCGTAAAGTACGGCTTGTTCGGTACTGTTCCTGTGTCAGAGCCTATCGTTAAGGCAGGCCTTATCGGTCTTTTGTTCCTCATTCCTCTTGTTGGCCTTTATTGGATGGTTAACTATCGCAGAGTTGTTGACGGTGCAAACGATAACCTTTCGGGTTGTTATATGGGTATTGCAGTTATGAAAATGCTAAAGGACGAGGGCATCGACCTTGAGGATACCGAAATCGGTTGTATCCTTACAGGCTCAGAGGAGGCAGGCCTTCGCGGTTCAAAGGCTTGGTGCGAGGCACATGCAGGCGAATTTCAGGATTGTCCTACTATGATTATTTCGTACGACACTATCCATGATCCAAAGTATCTTATGGTAAATTACCGTGACCTTAACGGTACAGTAAAGGCAGACAAGGATTATTCGGATTTGTTTATGGAGGCTGCCAAGGCTGTTAATGTTCCTTGCAAGAAGGGTTGGGTTCCTCCACTCGGCGGTGCAACCGACTCGGCAGCATTTGCACAGGCAGGCTTTAGAGCAGCAGGTATCACAGGCCTCAACCATAATCTTGAGGATTACTATCACACCCGTCGTGATACATATGACAATATGAACGAGGAAGGCCTTGCAAATTGCTATGCCGCAACAGTAAAGGCAGTAGAAATGTTCATCAACGGCGCAAAGCAATAAGCTTGATAAAATGGTCTGAACCACGCCAAATAAAATAAAACAAACCAAATTGGCTCCCCTTGTTGTAAGGGGAGCTGTCACCGCAGGTGACTGAGGGGATAAAAAAACAGATTGAACATCGTGTTCAATCTGTTTTTGTTTATTATTCATTATCGTTGTCGCAGCAGTCACAGCCGTCTGATTTTTCCGGCGGGAAAAATTGCTCCACAGGGAAGTCGATGCCCTGAAATGCTGTGCAAGGGTCCTGTGTTGAACAGCTGCATTCTCTGTCGGGGATGCAAAAATCATATGCAGGGATTGTCATTTGCACATCTCTTTCCATCTGGATGATAGAGAATAGGCCAAGGGTAACAAGCACTGCTCTGCTTGACGCAACGGGGATAGGACCCTCGCCTGAGCTCTGCATAATGCATTGCGGGAAGCAGGTGCACAACGGCACAGGACAGTTGCAGGTGTCCACAACATCGCAGGCAAGCACAACAGGGTCAACTGCCTGCACCTTTGCGGTTGGGTTTGCATATTGCGGAGCCTCGGGGCAATCTGTTTTTTCGTCGCAGTAATTGGATGTAAAAATTTTAACATCGCCCTCTGAGCCGTACAAAATGCACTTCTTTTCAAATTCGGCATAGCCCACGGCAATTTGAGGAGTTGTGCACGGTGCCGTATAGCAATCAAAGCAAAGCATAAAGTAAAAGTGAACCGTTGCACTGTAAAAGCCTCGGTTAAAAGGCACCTCGTCAACATCAATGCTGACTGCCTTAATGGTGGCGTTACGGCATTTTACCGATGCTGCCTCGTCAATAAGTCTTTGGCTTGAGCCGAAAAATGTAACTCTTAAATCCTCAAGGCAGTCCTTGCTGACGCAGGAATCGTAGATTCGCTTTGTATCTATGCACACTGCCTCATTTATTTTTCTGTTGCAATCGTTAATGATAGGATTGTCGGGCATAAAAAAATCTCCTTCACGGTAATGTAAGATAAGGATTTAATCCTTTACTTCAATCCATACTATGAAGGAGCTTTTATTTTGTGAATATTAATCCGCAAAGAATCTGAATTCCGTTACGGTTTTGAATTCCTCGTTTGCCTTTACAAATTTTGCAGGGAATTTGTCGGCGTGATGCAGTGTGTCGGGATAAAACTGGGTTTCAAGGGCGGCACCTCTGCGGAAGGTAACCTTGCCGTTTGATGCCTTGCCGCAATCGCTCTCTCTGTCAAGCCAGCCGCCGCAGTAAAGCTGAATACCCGGCAAATCGGTGTAAACCTCAAGCCTTCTTCCGCTTTCTCTGTGTTCAAGCACGGCAGCCTGCTGCATGGTAAAATCCTTTTTGTACAAGCAGTAGTTGTTGTCGTATCCTATGCCGTCAATGACAGCCCTAAACGGCTCGTCAATTCTTTCGCCGATTTTTGTGCTTTGGGCAAAATCCATCATTGTGCCCTTTAGCTTGCCGAGCTCACCTGTAGGGAGCTGGTCACCGTCGGTCTCTGTAAAATAATCGGCATTGATTTTAAGGTAGTGATTTTGCACATCCTCGTCGGCATTGCCCGAAAGATTAAAATACGCGTGGTTTGTAGGGTTTGCAACCGTGTCCTCGTCACACAGTATTGTGTATTCAACACGCAGGGTGTTGTCGTCGGTTAGGGTGTACTTAACCTTCATTGTAAAATTACCGCCGAAGCCGTCCTCACCGTCGGGAGAAAAGCGAGAGAAGGTTACAAAATCATCGCCGACCTCCTCTACATCCCAAGGCGTAAAGCTGAAACGACCTCCGCCGTGCAGGGTCCATCTTCCTTGGTTCATAGGTGTTTTGTATTCCTTGCCGTTAAAGGTGAATTTTGCATCTCTGATTCTGTTTGCCCATCTGCCGACAACAAGTCCCTGATATCCAAGGTCGGGATTTGTATAGTCCTGCGGATTGTCAAAGCCGAGAACAACATCGGCGAGAGTGCCGTTTTTGTCCGGCATATAAAGGGACTGAATACCTGCGCCGAGGGTTTGGAGCGATACGCACGCACCGTTTTTGTTTGTTATTTTGTAAAGGTCAATTTGAGCTCCGTCGGCAAGAGTGCCGAATATTGATTTGGTAACCATAGCAATTCTCCTGTTAGGTATATAAATGATTGTATATTAATTATAGATTAAATCTTTTTTAATTTCAAGTAGGGTAACTTGACAATTTAGGTTAAAATTATTAATATTGAGATGTTACAAAGGAGAGTAAGCTATATGGATACTATTATTGCTGTGTTGCGTTATGTGGCACCTGTTGCGGCAGTTTTTATTCTTGCAACGTGTGTAATATCGTTGTTTCGTAACCGTCCGCGAGTGCACAGGCTTGCAAGACTTATTGACCAAAACGACGGCACGATAATTGAAATTACACATTGGGAAACGTCAATAGGCAAAAGCAAGGCAAACGATATTGTTTTGCCGTTGCCGACTGTTGCGCGCTTTCACGCGGTTATTGCAAAAAAGCGCAGGGATTGGGTTGTTACCGACACATCTGCAAGGGCAATCGGTATACTTGTAAACGGCGAAAAGGTTGACGGCAGTGCCGTTATTGAAAATGAGGACATCATTACCATCGGCAACATTCCGCTTAAGTTTGAGTGTGAGGAGGCATTGAGCGCAAGCAGTAAAAGGGAGCTTCGCAATCAGGCACAGCCGACAGCTCAAAAGGGCAAAAATGTTGCATACGGTGTGCTTGTGGATATAAAAACCAAAAAGCCGATTTACCTGAAAAAGCAGGATGTGCTTATCGGCAGAGGTGAGGATACCGATATTCGTATCCCAAATCAAACGGTCAGCTCACATCACGCGCGTATATACAAAACCTCTCGCGGCTGGGCTCTCACGGATTTGGACAGCCACAACGGCACAAAGCTAAACGGCAGGTATCTGTCACAATCTCAGCTTATTTTTGACGAGGATATGATAACCTTCGGAGACAGGGTTTTCATCTTTTATGAAAGGTAAATTATGGAAGAAAAAAGAAAAAGGCAGGTAAGAATAAAGCCTGTTAACAATTTTGCATTGATGATATTGCTGTCGTTGTTCCAGCTTGCAACAGGCTTTGCCGGAGCAAACTGCACAGGTGCTTTTGAGCCAAAGGTCTTTTTGTCGCTTGTGCTTTTGATAGCAACCGAATGGGTGTATCTAATCTTTTTTTACACCGTTTTTCACAGAAGAAATTTTGAGCTTGAAATAATTGCGTTTTTCCTGTCGGGTGTAGGTCTTGTAACGGTAGGCAGTCAAAATACCGACCAGGGCTTTAAGCAATATTTTATGATATTGGCAGGGTTGTTGGTGTTTATCTTTTTGATGTTCCTGCTTGGCCACGTTGATTTTTGTATGAAGATACGTGTTATTGTTGCGGTGGGTGCGTTGCTTTTGTTGCTCGTTAACCTTGCTATTGCAAAGACAACCCTCGGCGCACGAAATTGGATAAGTATAGGCGGTATCACTCTTCAGCCGTCTGAGTTTGTAAAGGTTGCCTTCATCTTTGTCGGCTCCGCAACGCTTGAAAAAATACAAACCTCAAAAAACATTATTGCTTTTATCGGATTTTCGCTTGCTGTTGTGGGCTCGCTCATTATAATTAAGGATTTCGGCACGGCGCTTATTTTCTTTGTTACGTTCCTGATTATTGCGTTTATGAATTCAGGCGACATCAAAACAATCATCCTTGCCGTTGCATCGGGTGTAATGGGCGGTGCGATTGTGCTTAAATACAAAAGCAACATAATGCGTCGCTTTGCCGTTTACCGTCATGTTATGGAGGCAGAATATTACAACACCTCCGGCTATCAGCAAAGCCGTGTGCTTGTTGGCCTTGCAAGCGGTGGATTGCTCGGTCTCGGCATCGGCAACGGTAATGTTCGTAATATCGGCGAGTCAACAAACGACCTTATCTTCGGCGTAATTTGTGAGGAGTGGGGCTATCTTTTCGGCATAGCACTTGTGCTTTCGTTTGTATGCATTGCGGTGTCGGCTCTGGTTAATTCAATAGCATCGCGTTCAACCTTTTATTCGATAGCATCAATTGCCGGTGCAGGTATGCTGTTGTTCCAGACAGCACTTAATATTTTCGGCATTACAGACATTTTGCCTCTCACGGGTGTAACCCTGCCGTTTGTCAGTCAGGGTGGCTCAAGTATGATTTGCTGTTGGGCAGTGCTTGCGTTTATTAAGGCTTCGGATGTTCGTACCTACAATTATCTTGGGGGTGCAAGGAAGAAATGAAAATGATTACCAAAAGAGGTATTTTCCTCTGGATTATGTCTGCTGCTTTTTTGGTGGGGCTTGTGTTTATGACAGTGTCACTTGTGCAAAACGGCGACACTTGGGTTATGAAAAGGTTTAATCACCATGTTTACAGTAACGGTGAGCTTATCGGCGCAGGCACAATTTATGACAGGGACGGCGAAATCCTTGCTCAAACCGTGGACGGTGACAGAGTTTATTCCGACTCTGCAACTACAAGAAAAGCCACCCTCCACGTTGTAGGTGACCCAAAAAACTTTATCTCAACAGGTGTTCAGTCTGTGTATTCCGCAAGGCTTACAGGCTACAGCCTGATGTTCGGCGTGCATAACATTCAGCGCTACGGCAAGGGTAACGACCTAAAGCTTACCGTTGACCGTGAGGTTTGCGACGAGGCTTACAAGGCACTCAACGGCAGAAAGGGCACTGTAGGTATAGTAAACTACAAAACAGGAGATATTGTTTGCTCGGTTTCGTCTCCGTCGTATGATGTTGATGACGTTCCGGACAATCTTTTAACAAGTGACAAATACGAGGGTGTATATATCAATCGTCTTTTGGGTGCCCATTATGTTCCGGGTTCAACCTTTAAGCTTGTTACGGCGATTTGCGCGATAGAGAACATACCCGATATTTATTCAAGAGAATGGGCGTGCCACGGTGAGTATCAACCCGAACAGGGCGTGCCTATTAAGTGTAACGCAAACCACGGCGGACACATTAACTTTAACGACGCCCTTGCAAAGTCCTGCAATGCGGCATTTGCACAAATTGCTATTGAGCTTGGGCAGGACAAGCTTTCCGCTACTGCAAGGGAGCTTGGCATAGGCTCTGCCGTAACTGTCAGCGGAGAAATAGATTCCTACGCAGGTTATTTTGAATTTTCCGACAAGGTAAAAATGGGTGTAGACTCTCTTGGTTGGACAGGTATCGGTCAGGGCAATACGCGTATTGCGCCTATCACAATGCTTCGTATTGTATCTGCTGTTGCCAACGATGGCACAGCCGTTTCGTTCAATATCGTTGATTCTTTAGCCAATCAGGCTGGCAAGGCACTTGACTTTACACTGCCAAGCAATCGACTTGCTATGATAAGTCCCGATGTTGCCTCCAAAATGAAGCAAATGATGAGGTATAATGTTACGGACCATTACGGCGAGTCAAGGTACAAGGGCTTAAACCTCTGTGCAAAATCAGGTACGGCACAGATTGACAGCAACGACGACCACAACATTGCGTGGTTTACAGGCTTTATGGATGATGACAAGCATCCGTATGCGTTTGTTGTAGTTGTGGAAAACGGCAATTCAGGCTCGCAAACAGCCGGTCCGGTTGCAAAGCGAGTTCTTAATAAGCTTGTAGAAGTAGGCAATAAATAGCAATCCGAACCTTGGTTCAAATTACTTTTTATTGCATAGATTAATTGGTATTTTGCAGTTGGCATTCGCATATAATTCCACGGTGATATTATGCGGATGTTAACTTTTAAGCTAAAGCCAAAAACAGCCTTTGGCATTATTTTACTTCTTACGGGAGTGGTGGTGATAGCCGTGTCGTTCATCGGCAACCATCCTGCAACACCTGCGTCAAAGCAGACAACCGTGTCCTGCAAAACAGCAGAAGAAAGAGTAAATTACATTAACTCCCTCGGATTTGAGACCGATTCAAGCGAGGAAAGCAAGGAAATCATTATCCCTACAAGGTTTAATGATGTTTATAACAAATATAACGAAATTCAAAAAAAGCAGGGGCTTGACCTTGCGGAGTATAAGGGCAAAACCGCGGTTATGTACACCTATCATATTACCAATTACGGTGATAATGATAATGTGATAGCAAATCTCATTGTTTTTGACGGTCAGCTTATCGGAGCGGATTTGTGCGATACCTCTGCGGACAACGGCTTCTTGGTGGCACTTAATGACAAGACTTGACAAAATTTTATCCACACAGCTTAATATTTCACGCACCGATGCAAAGCAGATGATTAAAAAGGGCAGGGTGAGCGTTAACGGTATCCCAGCAAAATCGGGCGATGTAAAGGTTGCCGATGCCGATATTGTGGCCGTTGACGGCAATAAAATATCGTACAGTCGGTTTGTCTATATTATGATGAATAAGCCCAAGGGCGTCATTTCCGCATCTGAGGGCAAGGGCGAAAAAACCGTTGTTGACCTGGTGCCGAGCGATATGCAAAGGCGTGGGCTGTTTCCTGCCGGCAGACTTGATAAGGACACGACGGGCTTTGTGCTGTTAACCGATGACGGTGAATTTGCTCACAGCATTTTGGCACCGTCAAGGCATATTGATAAAACCTATGTTGTTACTCTCGACAAGCCCGTAACACCCGAGGCAGTGGCAGATTTTCGTTCAGGTATGGAGCTGAACGGCGAAAGGCTTTTGCAGGCAGATGCCGAAATTATCAGCGAGGACGCAACTGTTTGCAGGGTTGTTTTGAGGCAGGGGCTTTATCATCAAATTAAGCGAATGTTCAAAAAGCACGGCTTAACCGTGCTTGAGCTTAAACGCGTAAAAATGGGCAATTTGCCCCTTGATGACTCACTTTTGCCGGGTGAATGTAGATATTTGTCACAAAAGGAGCTTGATTTGATTTGTAGCAGATAGGGCAATTTTGGCAGATTTGGCACAATATATTGTGGTTATTTTGACGCGTTAGTCAAATAGCACAAAAAAATAAAAAATAATTAGTAAAAAGGTTGCAATTTTATCAAATCTCTTGTATAATGTATACAATAGGTTTGATATTTTTTTGTGCAGTTATGTGTTATAACTTATGGAGGAGATTTTATGCCTAATAGATTATTTCAAAGCATAATCAATCAAATGCGTGATGCAATCGACAGAACTATCGGCGTGGTAGACGATACCGGAACTGTCATTTCCTGCAGCGAGCTCGGCACAATCGGCGAGGTTCGCAAGGGTGTAGTTGCTGCCGGTGTGTTCGGCGGTGCACAGGTTTGCGTTGACACCTGCACCTACAAGGCATTTGGTGACAGCGTTCATCCGGAATATGCCTGCTTTGTTGACGGCACGGACGAAATCAGCCGTCGCTTTGCTTCTATTATTGCGGTTGCGCTTGACCAAATTAAAAAGAATAATGATGAAAAATTTGACCGTTCAAATTTCATCAAAAATGTAATTCTTGATAATATTTTGCCGGGTGATATTTACATCAAATCCCGTGAGCTTCGCTTTAACAACGATGCCACAAGGTGCGTGTTTATCATCCGTACGGCAGAACGCACAGACGTTTCTGTTTACGATGTTGTTCAAAATTTCTTCCCGGATAAAACCAAGGATTTTGTAATTTCTGTCAGCGAAACCGACATTGCCCTCATCAAAGAGGTGCGCCCAAATGTAGAATCAAAGGATTTGGAAAAGCTTGCGCAGTCCATCTGCGACACCCTTTCAACCGAGTTCTACTGCAAGGCCACCGTGGGTATCGGCTCCTGCGTTCAGGGTATTAAGGATCTTGCAAAGGCGTTCAAGGAGGCACAGGTTGCCCTTGAGGTTAGCAAGGTGTTTGATAACGAGCGCACAATTATTAATTATGACAATCTCGGCATTGCCCGTCTTATTTATCAGCTTCCTACAACTCTTTGCGAGATGTTTCTTAAGGAAGTGTTCAAAAAGGGCAGTATCGAATCTCTCGACCAGGAAACCCTGTTTACTATTCAAAAGTTTTTTGATAACAACCTTAACGTGTCGGAAACCTCAAGAAAGCTTTTTGTACACAGAAATACACTTGTTTACCGTCTTGAAAAAATCAAAAAGCTCACCGGCCTTGACCTGCGTGAGTTTGATGACGCTATCGTTTTCAAGGTAGCACTTATGGTAAATAAGTACCTTGATTCCACCCCGGTTAAGTACTGATTCTCTATACCTATTATATCGCTTTTCGGCTCCCCTTATAGCAAGGGGAGCCGTTTTGTTTTTTAGGCATATTATTTAGGCTAAATGTTTAATATATACAGTACTGTTTCACCTTTCACATAATCATTTTTCTGTATTCGGTTGGTGTCATATTTTTCTTTCGCTTAAACAAGCGATTAAAATAGCTGAGGTCGTTAAATCCGCAGGAAAAGGCAACATCCGTTACCGACAGATAAGGCAGTCTTAACTGCTCCGCCGCACATTCTATGCGATAGTAATTCAGATAATCTATCGGGGTTTTGCCGGTTGCCTGCTTAAATGCACGGCAAAAGTATTGCGAGTTCAGGTTTGCCTCTCGTGCCAAATCATCAAGCGTTAACGGCTTTGCGTAATCGTTGCGGATTTTGGTAAGCACACGTTTGATTTGCTTGTTCTTTCGGTAAACATTGCCTGACGATGACGGCTCCGTCTGCTGTCTCTGCTCAAGCAATCCGCCCACTAACTGCCACAAAAGCCCCGTGGTGTTGAATGTGTAGGCTTCGCTTTCCTTTTCCATATTCTCAAACAGCTCGTCAATAATGGCACCGCACCTGCTGCCGGCGTCAAAAACCAATTCGCACACAGCGCCGGAGTCGATTGATTTGTTGTACTTTTCAACACATTGAGGCGATTGTGCCAAAAAGCTTTCAATATCAAAAACAACACATTCGTATATGCACCTTTGCGGTGTACCGCCGTGAATCAGCCCTCCGGGGATAAAAACACTTTGCCCCTTTTCTACGCCGTATTGCTTGCCGTTAACGGTGAGCTCAAGCCTGCCGTCAAGGACAAGTATCAGCTCACATTCCATATGCCAATGAAACGGCATTTCGTACTGAGGGTGGCTTTTGTCAACATAGTACAGTTGAATGGGAAAGCCAAATGTTCCACGCCTTTGATTTTCCTGATAGCCCAAATATCTCATACTGCTCTCCAAATATTATCCGAAAAAAGTCAATATTGTCCTATTACATATCATTATACGCCTTGTAGCATACAAAAATCAACAGTATAATATAAATATAATATTGTTTTGAAAGGAAATGCAATATGGATATTGAAATTATTAAAGACCAAATATGTGATGTTTGCCACAAAATGTGGCAGCTCGGCTGGGTTGCCGCAAATGACGGCAATGTCAGCGCAAAGCTTGACGACGGCACAATCCTTGCCACTCCTACGGGAATGAGCAAGTCCTTTATCACACCCGACAAGCTTATCAGAATTGACGCACAGGGCAATGTGCTGGAGGCGGCAGAGGGCTTGCGTCCTTCAAGTGAAATCAAAATGCATCTTCGTTGCTACGACAAACGCCCGGATGTTACAAGTGTTATCCACGCTCATCCGCCGGGAGCAACAGGCTTTGCAGTAGCTCACAAGGCAATGGATATGTACAATATGATTGAAGATGTTGCGGCTATCGGTGCCGTTCCTCTTACACCATACGGCACACCGTCTACAACAGAGGTGCCGGACGCTATTGAGCCGTATCTTGATGAGCATGATGTTATGCTTCTTGAAAACCACGGTGCCTTGGCAGTCGGCAGTGACGTTATTACAGCATTTTACAGAATGGAAAGTCTTGAGCTTTGGGCAAAGATTACAATTAACGCAGTTATCCTCGGCGGCAGCTGTGACATTAATAACGAGAATATTCAAAAGCTTATTGATTTAAGAAGCTACTACAAAATCACAGGTCGTCACCCGGGCTACAAGGTGTTCAACCCTGACGACGAGCTGTTGCACAAAAAGGAGGATTAATTATGCTAAAGGGCATTAATCCTATACTTTCACCGGAGCTTCTTAAGGCTCTGTGCGAAATGGGGCACGGTGACGAGCTTGTAATTGCCGACGGCAACTTTCCCTGCGAAAGCGTTGGCAAAAACGCTATTGTAATCAGGGCGGACGGTCACTCCACAACAGACATACTTGATGCTGTTTTGTCGCTTATTCCGCTTGATACATACACTGACAAACCGGTTGCGCTTATGGAGGTTGTAAAGGGTGACAACACCCCGACACCGACAATTTGGGCAGAGTACGACAAGGTGCTTAACAAATATGAGCCCGACCATCACGATATTGATATGACAGAGCGCTTTGCATTTTACGAAAGAGCAAAGAACGCATACTTAATCATCGCAACAGGCGAAACCGCTATCTATGCAAACATCCTGCTTAAAAAAGGAGTAGTAAAGGTATGAGCCGAGTATTAGCATTCGACTTTGGTGCGTCAACCGGAAGAGCGATTGTCGCCGAGTACACAGACGGCAAAATCAATTACAGCGAGGTGCACCGCTTTGACAACGAGCTTGTGCAGAAAAACGGGCATTTGTGCTGGAATTTTGAGTACCTTTTGGGCGAGGTGAAGAAAGCCATTGAGCTTGCAGGCAAGGTGGATTCGTTAGCCTTTGATACCTGGGGTGTGGATTACGGCTTGATTAATGCAGACGGCAGTATTGCCGATTTGCCTGTATGCTACCGTGATGACAGAACAAAGGACGTCCCTCAAAAGGTTTTTGAAAGCATCGGACCAAAGGAGCTTTACAGTTTGACAGGCAATCAAATTATGCCTATTAACACTCTTTTTCAGCTCGTGGCAGAGGAAAACAACGATGCCGATATGCTTTTGTTTATGCCTGATTTGTTTGCATACGCGCTGTGCGGTGCAAAATCGGCAGAGCAAACCATTGCATCAACCTCACAGATGCTTGATTTGAACAATGTAAAATGGCAGAGTAAGGTGTTTGATGTAACCGGCAAGGATGCAAAAATCCTGCCGCCTATTGTTGAAAGTGCAACCGTGGCAGGTGAATACAACGGTATTAAGGTTATTAAGGTTGCTGGGCACGACACCCAATGTGCCGTATGCGCTATGCCGAGCACAAGGCAGGAAAGCCCTGCATTTTTGTCCTGCGGAACCTGGTCGCTTATAGGCTGTGAAAACGACGAGCCTATCTTGACCGAAAAGAGTATGGCAGACGAGCTTTCAAACGAGCTTGGTGCAAACGGTAAAATAAACTACCTAAAGAACATCAGCGGTCTTTGGCTTATTCAGGAGATCAGACGTAACTTTAAGGAGGAGGGCAAGCAGTATACATATAACGATATGGAACAGCTTGCAAGAGAGGAAAAGGCATTTGCTTTTTTCATTAATCCCGATGACGATGTGTTTGCTTCTCCGAAAAATATGCCTCAAAAGATTCGCGATTATTGCGAGCGTACAGGTCAGGGCATACCTCAAACCGACGGCGCGCTTGTAAGGTGTATCTACGAAAGCCTTGCAATGAAATATCGATATGCTATCAGGCAAATTGAGGAGAACACGGGCAAAAAATTTGACGTGCTTCATCTTCTCGGCGGCGGTACAAAGGACAGCTTCCTTTGTCAAATGACAGCTGATAGCCTTGATATGCCTGTTATCGCAGGTCCTACAGAGGCAACTGCACTCGGCAACATCATTTTGCAGTTTATTGCTCTTGGCGACATTGCCGATGTTGACGCAGGCAGAGAAATCATTAAAGCACAGGAAAATCTAAAGGAATATAAGCCGGTTAATTCTGCTGAATTTGAAGAGGCTTATCAAAAATTCTTAAACGTAATTAAGTAAATGTAAAGGAGTAATTTTATGAAGTATCCAAAAATAGGCATTCGCCCTGTTATCGACGGCAGATGGGGCGGAGTACGCGAAAGCCTTGAGGCACAGACAATGGGCATGGCAACATCTGCCGCAAAGCTTATCAGCGACAATCTTTGCTATCCCGACGGCACACCTGTACAATGTGTAATCAGCGACACAACAATCGGCGGTGGCGCCGAGGCCGCAAGATGTGAGGAGCAATTTTCAACAGAAAATATTGTTGCAACCCTCACTGTAACACCGTGCTGGTGCTACGGCATGGAAACCTTTGATATGAACCCAAAAACAATTAAGGCAGTTTGGGGCTTTAACGGTACGGAGAGACCGGGTGCCGTATATCTTGCCGCAGTTATGGCTGCATATGCACAAAAGGGTATGCCTGCCTTTTCTATTTACGGTCACGATGTTCAGGATATGGATGACAAGTCTATCCCTGCCGACGTTGCACAAAAAATTCTTAATTTTGCAAAGTGCTCTGTAACAGTAGGCTGGATGAAGAACAAGGCATATGTAAACCTTGGCGGTGTTTCAATGGGTATCGCAGGCTCATATTGCAATGCAGAGTTCTTCCAAAAATACCTTGGTATCCGTCCGGAGTGGGTTGATATGAGCGAAATCATTCGCAGAATCACTCTTGAAATATACGACCATGACGAATTTGACAAGGCTTTTGCCTGGGTAAAGGCAAATTGCAAAGAAGGCTTTGACGTTAACGCAGGCAAGGACCTCCCTGAAATCATTACAAAATCAAAGGTTGTAAATCCCGATAAGGATTGGGAATTCATCACAAAGATGACTATTGTTATCCGCGACATTCTTTTTGGCAACAAAAAGCTTGACGATATGGGCTGGCACGAGGAGGCACTTGGCAAAAACGCAGTTGCAGGTGGCTTCCAGGGTCAAAGAAATTGGACCGACTGGCTTCCTAATGCAGATTTTACAGAGGCTATTATGGCTTCAACATTTGATTGGGACGGCAAAAAGATGCCAACTCCTTTTGCAACAGAGAACGACACTCTTAACGGTGCCGCAATGATTCTCGGCAGCCTTGTTTCCGACTCTGCACCTTGCTTCCATGATGTTCGTACATATTGGAGCCCCGACGCTTGCGAGCGAGTAACAGGTCTGCGCCCTGACGGTGTTGCAAAGGACGGATTTATCCACCTTATCAATTCCGGTGCAACAGCGCTTGATGGCTGCGGCGCATCAAAGAACGAAAACGGCGAGGGCTGTATGAAGCCTTTCTGGAAAATGACAGCAGATGATATTAAGGCTTGCATTGATGCAACCGATTGGTGCCGTGCAAACTATGAATATTTCAGAGGCGGCGGATTTTCATCACACTTCCGTTGCAGAGCAGAAATGCCTGTTACAATGCTCCGTGTAAATATTGTTGAGGGCATCGGACCTGTTCTTCAAATTGCAGAGGGCTATACTGTAGACCTTCCCGATCAAATCCATACAACTATTGACCAACGTACTGATAAGACTTGGCCGACAACATGGTTTGCTCCGAGACTTACAGGCAAGGGTGCATTTAAGGACGTATACAGCGTTATGGCAAATTGGGGTGCAAATCACGGTGTTACCGTTTACGGTCATGTGGGTGACAAGCTTATCACTCTTGCATCAATGCTTCGTATTCCTGTAAATATGCACAATGTTGAAGGCGACAGAGTGTTCCGTCCGCATTGCTGGTCGGCATTCGGCACAGATGATGTTCAGGCTGCGGATTACTCTGCATGTCAAACATACGGCCCACTTTATAAGTAATATACATACAACAAAAACTTCAGCTCCACTTATATCAAGTGGAGCTGTTTCGCTGTACAAAGCCTTGATGTCCATAACAATTCTCCTTGTAATATGATAATTATTACATCACTATTTTTTTTATGTTCAACATAAAATCTTTAGACAATGCGGTGAATTGCCGTGTCGTTTTTTAAGCCTTGACATATTATGAAATGGTGATTAATATGACATTTTGGGGAATAATGATTCCTTTTATCGGCACAAGCCTCGGCTCCGGGTGTGTGCTGTTTATGAAAAAAAGAATGAGCCCTCGCATTGAGCAAATTCTTCTTGGCTTTGCGGGCGGAGTGATGGTTGCCGCGTCGGTTTGGTCGCTTCTCATTCCGTCTATTTCAAGGTGCGCCGGTCTTGGCAGGCTTGCGTTCCTGCCCGCTACAATAGGGTTTGTTTTGGGAGTGTGCCTGCTTCCTGCGGTTGACAGAATTACTCCGCGCCTAAAGCTTGGCAAAACCTCTCTTCTCGCACTCGCTGTTACAATTCATAATATTCCGGAGGGTATGGCGGTTGGTGTTATATTTGCCGGTGTGCTGTATGGCAACTGCGGTGTAACGCTTGCGGATGCTATGGCGTTGAGCATTGGAATAGCTATTCAAAATTTTCCCGAGGGAGCAATAATTTCCATGCCCGTTATGGCGCAAACGGGTTCGAGAAAAAAGGCATTGCTGTACGGCGTGCTCAGCGGTGTGGTTGAGCCTGTAACAGCAGGGGCGACGCTTGTTCTGTTTGGCTTGGCGTCGGTGGCATTGCCTTATCTTCTTGCCTTTGCGGCAGGCGCTATGATATATGTTGTGGTGCAGGAGCTGATACCTCAGGCAAGTCGTCCCGACAATCCCATTGCCTCAACCCTCGCCTTTTCTCTCGGCTTTTTGGTGATGATGATTCTCGACGTCGCCTTTGGATAGTCAACGAAAAAAACCGACTATATACTTAAAAAAGAGCAGGCACGAAACCTGCTCTTTTTGATTGGATTTATGAATTATTGTTTACTCGATGTTTTCAATATATCTGCATTTTGGATAGTTTGAGCAACCATAAAATTGATTACCCGCATTTGCACCTCGAGTAGCCGTTCTTAAAACAAGCTCGGCATTGCATTTTGGACATTTTCGAGGCTGATTATCACTATTGCTTTCTGCCTGTATTGTTTCATTGCAAGTCGTGCTTTTGGCATCATCGTTTGTTTTGATGTTTTCGTCTTTGACAGCGTCGTTATCGTTTGATTGCTCAACCGATTCGTCTTGAATTGATGGCAAGGCATTTGATTGGGGTTCTTTTACGGATTGTGAATCCATCTTGCTTTGAATGTCGGCAATGTGCTGTTGTTTTGTTGCCTCGTCAACTTGTGTGCACGGATAAAGCTTATCATAAATATCGGCAATATCGTTTTTGCTTAACAACGCCGTATCGGTACGGTTGCAGATGTCCGATATAGTAGATGAAACATCGTATCGATTAATTACAAATACATCCTCGCTCGTTGTTTTTATGTCTTTTAATGTGCACCTGTCAGAAAAAGTAATTATTGACCACATTTGAATATCTTCACCGAGAAATGCTTTAAGGTGTTTAATATGAGTTCGGTTTTGCTTTATGGGATTATAAAAGTGTTCCTTGTGGCTTTTGCCCCTGCCTCTCGGCAAGGTTTGGTACCAATTTTTTTGATTTTCATTGCCAAATATCCAACCGCTGTAATTCTTGCTTTCAAAAACGAATATTCCTTTTTGATGAATCATAATAACATCTATTTCCGATGTTTCATCGTTTTCCTTTGGAATATAAACATTGAAAAGGAATTTCGCTCCTTTGTCTTCAAAGGATTTGAGGTATTGGTATGTAAGATATTCACCGTATTTTCCGGTATTGTTCAGCAAAGAAAAATAAGGCGTTTTTGTGTTTTTATAATATGTTCCGGATTTGTATTTCCTAACCTTCTTTGCAAGTGCTATTGCAACTAATATAACAGGAATTAAAATTGCAGGAATAAGATAAATCGCAAGCCGTACAAGCATTTCCACTATTGGTTGAAAAACCTGTTCAATTATTGACATAACTTCACCTCATTTGTACTTGTTACTTACTATTATAGCATATATGTATATAAAAATCGAGTGTTTATAACTCAAATCAAGGCGAAGCCTTGTATATCATCTATTCCGCAGGTAATACAGCCATATGTGCCTACGGCGATGATATACACGCCGACGCGTGATGATATGCCAAGCCTGCGGCTTGGATAAAAAAGAAGTAACTTTTGGCAGACAAAAGTTACTTCTTTTTTGGTCGGAGTGACAAGACTTGAACTTGCGACCCCCAGACCCCCAGTCTGGTGCGCTACCACCTGCGCTACACCCCGATTGCTTTTATTTTTTTTGAAAGGGAGCAGGCATTTGACCTGCTCCCCGTTGGTCGAGGTGACAAGATTCGAACTTGCGACCCCCACGTCCCGAACGTGGTGCTCTACCAAACTGAGCCACACCTCGATGTATTCAGCCCCACACCGTTTGATGAGGGCTGTTTTTTAGTCCTTTTGTTGTGCTTTTGCAAGCTCCTCTGCGAAGGTCATAATCTTGAAGCCGTTTGCATCAGCCTCAGCCTTGTCGGTAATGATATTATAGGCATCAACAAATGCCCACACATATGCAACAACAAAGCCCAAGCCCAATGCCAATGAGCCGATAAGTGCTATCAAAAGCTGTGCAACACCCTTACTGCTGTTGCCGAGATAGAAATTGTGCAATCCCAAAAAGCCGAAGGTTACAGCCAAAAGCACTGCAACATACTTTTTCTTTGGCTTATAGCCGTTTGGATAATCTGTTGATGGTGCAGGATTAATGAGCGCCGGGTCAAAATACGGTGGCTGATTTGGGTTATAATAATTTTGCTGTGCCTCGTATACAGGCTGTGTGTATGCGGGGTTTTCCTGATATGTAGGTTGGTATACAGGCTCCTGCAGCGGTGTTGTTTCAGGCTGCTGAACAGGCTCCTGCTCAGGTACCGCGTTTGCAACGTTTTCGGTATTTGCAGTACAGGTGCAAACCTCACCCTCATATAATTCTCTGCCGCAATTAGGACAATTCATAGTACAACCCCCTTGTTTTAATTTTTGCATATCTATATAATATGCTTTTACACATCAAATGTCAATTTTATTTTGCAGAAAATTTTATAATTTTTTGTTAATAATAAATAAACTAATAGTTATTTGACTATTGAAATATGCAAAAGGTAGGTATATAATATTTTTGATTAAAATCAAAGGAGTAAAAAGGGAGTAGCTATGACAGAATTTATCGGCAAGGATTTTTTACTTGATACCGAATGTGCAAAAAAGCTTTTTCACGAATATGCAGAGAATATGCCTATTTGCGATTACCATTGTCACTTAAGTCCAAAGGAGATTTACGAAAACAAGCAGCCAACGGATATTTCACAGCTTTGGCTGTCGGGCGACCATTACAAGTGGAGAGCAATGAGGAGCGCAGGAATTGATGAATACTACTGCACAGGAGACGCGTCGGGTGAGGAAAAGTTTATAAAATTCGGCGAGGCTTTGCAGTACTGTATAGGCAATCCGCTTTACCATTGGGCTCACATAGAGCTTCAAAGATATTTTGGCATAGACACACCGCTTAATGCAAAAACTGCAAAGGATATTTATGCAAGAGCAAATGAGGCTATCGCAAACGGTGATTTTCGTCCGCAAAGCCTTATTACAAAAAGTAATGTAAAGGTTGTTTGCACAACGGATGACCCTGTTGACAGCCTTGAATACCACGGACTTTTGAGGAACGTTGACGGCTTTGATTGCAAGGTGCTCCCGTCGTTCAGGCCGGACAAGGCACTCAACATTCACCTTGACGGCTTCGCTGAATATATTAATGAGCTCGGCAAAGCAGCAGGTGTTGAAATAAAATCATACAAGGATGTTATTACTGCCCTGCTTAACAGATGCGATTATTTTAACGAGGCAGGCTGTAAGGTTTCGGACCAGGCGTTTGAATATGTTCCGTTTGACCTTGCCGACGACGATGAAATAGAAAAAGTATTTCAGCAGGCAATGAACGGAAACATTCCGTCACAGGCCGACGGTGACAAATACAGAACTGCTGTTCTTGTCGCGCTGGGTGAAAAGTACCACGAGCTTGATTGGGCTATGGAAATTCATATCGGTGCAATACGCAACAATTCAAGTAGAATGTTTAACCTTTTAGGTGCTGACACAGGCTTTGATAGCGTGGGTGACTGCGAGATTGCAATTAATCTTTCAAGATTTTTGGACGCGCTTGATGTGAAATCTGCATTGCCGAAAACTATTTTGTTTAATCTTAACGACAAGGACAACACTGTTCTTGCAACTATGCTTGGCAATTTCCAGGGCACAGAGGCTGAGAGCAAAATTCAATTCGGCCCTGCTTGGTGGTTCCTTGACACTATGGACGGTATGACAAATCAAATGAAATCGCTCGGCAACCTCGGCGTACTCGGCAAGTTTGTCGGTATGGAAACGGATTCACGTTCCTTTACCTCCTATGGCAGGCACGAATATTTTAGGCGAATTATGTGCCGTTTGCTCGGCAGATGGGTTGAGGACGGCTGGTATGCCTACGATGAAGATATACTTGAGGAAATCGTTTGCGGTATCTCATACAACAATGCAATGAAATATTTTGGATTTTGATTTAACTTTATATTTTGAAAGGCTACGGTGATTGTTATGAATCTTAATTTAAGACCAAAGGAAGAATGTACGTTTGACGAGGTTTCACTCGGCGAAATTATGCTTCGCCTTGACCCGGGCGAGGGCAGAATAAAAACCGCTCGCTCGTTCAGAGCCTGGGAGGGCGGCGGCGAGTACAATGTTGCCCGTGGGCTTCGCAGATGCTTTGGTATGAAAACATCTGTTGTTACTGCTTTTGCAGAAAACGAAATCGGTTATCTTATGGAGGATTTGATTCTTCAGGGCGGCGTGGACACATCTCTTATCAAGTGGGTGCCGTACGACGGTATAGGCAGAACCGTAAGAAACGGTATCAACTTTACCGAGCGCGGTTTTGGTATCCGCGGTGCTGTCGGTGCGTCGGACAGAGGCAATACTGCCGCATCACAGCTTAAGCCGGAGGATATTGATTGGGATTACATTTTCGGCACACTCGGTGTTCGTTGGCTTCACACAGGCGGTATTTATGCCGCTTTGTCCGAAACAGCTGCTCAAACCGTAATCACCGCTGTTAAAAAGGCAAAGGAATACGGCACCGTTGTATCATATGACCTCAACTACCGCCCGTCACTTTGGAAGGGTATCGGCGGTCAGGCAAAGGCTCAGGAAGTTAACAGAGAAATTGCAAAATATGTTGACGTTATGATAGGCAATGAGGAGGACTTTACTGCATCTCTCGGCTTTGAGGTTGAAGGCAACGACGCAGACCTCAAGGAGCTTAATATGGACGGCTACTACAAAATGATTCAAACCGTTACAAAGGCATATCCAAACTTTAAGGTTATCGCAACAACTCTTCGTACCGTTAAAACCGCAACCGTTAACGATTGGAAGGCTATCTGCTGGGCAGACGGCAAAATTTACAATTCTCTTGAATTTCCCGGTCTTGAAATTTTGGACAGAGTCGGTGGCGGTGACAGCTTTGCATCAGGTCTTATCTATGGCTTGATGACATATGAGGACGCACAAAAGGCAGTTAATTACGGCGTTGTTCACGGTGCACTTGCAATGACAACACCCGGTGATACCTCTATGGCTTCACTTAAAGAGGTAGAGGCAAAGGTTAACGGCGCAGGTGCCAGAGTACAAAGATAAAACAAAATAACAAAAAGGAAGTATTAATTATGGCAAATAAAATTGAAACCCTTGCAAAGATTCAAGAGGTAGGCATTGTAGCAGTTGTTCGTGCAACATCTCTTGAGCAGGCAGAAAAAATCACAGATGCTTGTATTGCCGGCGGAGTTGCCGCTATCGAGCTTACATTTACCGTTCCTCACGCAGACAAGCTTATTGAAGCAATGCGTGCAAAGTATAATTCAGGCGAAATCATCATCGGTGCAGGTACTGTTATGGACGCAGCCACAGCAAGAATTGCTATCCTTGCAGGTGCAGAATACATTGTGTCACCCTACTTTGACCCTGAAACAGTTAAGTGCTGTAACAGATACGGTGTGCCGTCAATGCCGGGTATTTACACACCTACCGAGGCGGTTCACGCTATGGAGTGCGGTGCAGACGTGCTCAAGGTTTTCCCGGGCGACATTGCAGGCCCTGCGTTCATTAAGGACATTCATGGCCCTATCCCAAATGCTGTTATGATGCC
This sequence comes from uncultured Eubacterium sp., assembly GCF_945980375.1. Taxonomy (GTDB): domain Bacteria; phylum Bacillota; class Clostridia; order Oscillospirales; family Acutalibacteraceae; genus Eubacterium_R. The sequence continues at coordinate 80,583 of NZ_CAMFQO010000002.1, forward strand.
GTCAGGCGGTGTTGATGTTGACAACGTTAAGGATTGGATCAAGGCAGGTGCTATTGCCTGCGGTGCAGGCTCATCGCTTATTGCAGGCGCAAAGACAGGCGATTACGATAAGATCACCGAAACAGGCAAGCTCTTTGTTCAAAGAATAAAGGAAGCAAGAGCAGAAATGGCAAAATAATAGCTTACCTCGGCTTTTTATTCGGCTGAGGGGATAAAAAAGGATTGAACCCGATGTCAAGTTCAATCCTTTTTTTATTATTCTTCATTATTTTCTTCGTCATCAACAAGTGTGCCGAGCAGCCTTATTGCCTTTTTAACCTTTTCGTTATCATCCTGCAGGCCGAGCTCACGGATGTTGTCGCCGATAAGCGTTTCAATTATATCCTCAACCCGTGACAGAGTGGCGATGTATTCGGTTTTGCTTTCGTTTCTTGCCTCTCTGTTTTCAACATCTGCCGAGAATTCCTGCGTAGCCAGACTTTCCTTAAACTCAAGGCGGTCGTTGTGAGCGCTGCGAATAATTTGAGAATCCTTTTCAATTATGAGTGACATAATGCCCTCGGAGTCCCTGTTCATCAGGCGCTTCATTTTTCTGAAGATAAATGTTGCGTCAAACAGGCTTGTAAAGGTTATGTGCTCGACAGAGCTCACCTTGTTTATATATAGGTGTACGCACTCGTTTGAATTTTGTGTTACAATTTCATTGACCTTTTTTAAGAAATCATTGTCCGAAAGTGCAAGCTGTGATGTTTCAAAATTGTACAAAAGATTCATATCACTGTCAAAAACAAGCACCGATTCTTTAATAGCAACAAAATATTCGTTACCATCAAATTCAAATGATATGAGATTGTTTTTGTTTGATATTGCGGATTGTACAGAGTCGGTTTGATTTTTACTTCTGCCAAGCAGCCTTTCAAGCTTTGTTCCCATTTACAACACCTCTTATAAACGTGGATTTATCTTTTTTAATATAGCACAATATGTTTTGCAAAACAAGTATTTGTACAAATTATCGGTTGCAATTTTGTTATTTTTGATAACGGTATAGCCTTGACACGGATACTTTGTTGTTGATACAATAGGATAGGATTATTACCGTTACCCTAAGATTTTTTTGAGAGGTTATTTTATGCAAACATACGAACAGGTAGATAATTATATGAGGGCTCTTGACCTCAAATATTACAAAAACACAAACGACTTTTTGGCAAACCTTATGATGAAAACAGACAAAAATTATGTTAAGGAGCTTGCCGAAACCTTGAATTCGCGTGCACAGGGACAGAATTCGGACAATACATATTTTTACAAGCTGAAGAACAAAAGCCTCGACGGCTCACTTTGTGTGTCGGCTGCGTTTGACAGCGGATTGTTCAGGCACCTCGGCAATATGATAATAGACGAGGCGCAGTATTTTAACGGCACGGTTCTTGACATTGGCTGCGATTGCGGTATGGTAACCTGCTTTATTGCAAAGCAGTATCCTGATTGCAGAGTGGTTGGTGTTGATTGCAATGAGCTTGCCGTTAACAACGCAAGGGAGCTTGCACAAAGACTCGGACTTAACAATGTTGAATTTGCCGTTGCGGATATTTACGATTATACCCTTGATACAAAGGCTGATGTTGTCACCTCCTTCAGAGGTCTGCTTGATATTGCACAAAGGCAAACAAGCGGTGTCAGCGTTATCGGTGAACGCGGTGCAAGAGAAAATGCATATCAGGCTGCCTTTTCTCCGCTTGCAAAATCCATAAGTAATAATATTGCGGATAACGGCATTATAATAAGTATAGAAAGATATACTGCAATGTACGGATGGCTTGGATGGATGCAGGCACTTGCAGAGCAGAATATTTGCCCCATTGTTGACAAATGTGACAAAATGGTGGCGCAGGACATCTCATCCGCAAAAAATTATTCTGTTACATTTGCACAAAAAAATCTAACCTCAACTCCTTTGGAGGCATATAGTAATGTGATGGTAAAATCCTTCAAAAGCGGAGCAGGATGCACCGATGCCGATGCAGAGTTTGCACTGTGCTATGATTCCGATGAGGTTGATTACATAGATGTGTATAAGGGCGAAAAGCTTATCCATCAGTTTGCACATGCCTTGTCAAAGGGCGGAAAGCAGATGTTTTACGAGGCAGATTTGGATTACAGAAAGCTCAAATACTGCAACGAAAAAAAGAGCATCAGGGCTCAGGAGGACTTTGACAGAAAGCTTGCAATGTACAATCCCGAAGAGTTTACGGTAAAGAAGTACAAGGTTAAATATTAACTAAAAATAAATTAAGTCTGCTTTTTATTGTGCAATTTGCACAAAATCGTTTTTTGAAATTGATTAACACGACAAAAATTAATAATTTGTGAATTTTTTCATTGAAAATTGGCAGAAAAAGTATTATTCTTAATTTACAGGGAGCAATCCCCGCAGGAGATTAAATGTTTACGGATTCAATTTTAATTAAGCTTTTAATCGGCGCGGCTTACGGAATCTTCCTTGGAGTTGTTACAATTATTGTTTCAAAAAAGCTAACTCTCAAGAGAACGGACGATCCGGTCAAAGCGGCTCCGATTGATACAACACTATTTAAGATAATGGCTGTTGTTGTGGGAATCATTGCCTCGGTTGCAGTGATGCTAACCTCAACCGACACAGCCCTCGCAATCAGAAATGAGCTTTTGCTCATACCAATCGCATCTATTGCAGTTGTGGACTCTTTGGTAAGGAAAATTCCAAATCCGCTTCTGCTTTATATGATAATTGTTCAGGTAATATATCTTGTGTATTATTCGGTAACAAATGATCCACAGATATTGCTTGCCGCAGGGTTTGGATTTTTTGTAGGATTTGCATCCTGTGCATTCACAACCTTGCTTAAGGTGCCGGTAGGCAACGGGGACACTAAATACTGTGCCGTTTTGGGTATGTGTATTTATCTTCAGTCGTTCCTGCAGTCTATGGTGCTTGTGGGATTAATAGCCATCATTTGCCTTATCTATCTTAAGGCAACCAAAAAGGGCGGAATTAAAACCATGATTCCCCTCGGTCCGTTAATCTCTTTAGCTACAGTAATTTCTATCTGCTTCCCGTATTTGCCGAATTTCTTGGCAGATATGGTGTCGCAGATTGAGATTTAATAAAATCATAATTAAAAATAAATATAAAGGAGTAAATTATTATGATGAAGTTTATCAAAGACGAAAACGGTCAGGGCATGCTCGAGTATGTACTTATCATCGCACTTGTTGCACTTGTACTTATCGCTGTACTTGTTGTAATCAACCAGAAGTCTAAGAAGGCTGGCGACAAGACAAACAATCAGATGGATGCAGTAGAGAACGCTCTTAAGTAATCCTAATTGAAGTCTAAAATCTAAAAATGAATTTGGGGCAGGTTATCCTGCCCCAATATTCATAATTAGGCATAATGTTAAACTTATGTAAATGAATATTAAGAGGTGAAATCTCTTGAAAAAGCTTTATAGCCGATTGTGGCAACACGGAAAATCCGAGGACGGACAATCTATGATAGAATTTGTCATCGTCTTCCCCATATTTATGCTGATACTTGCCATGATTCTCGACTTTGGATGGCTGTTTTATAACAAGCTTAATGTTGAGAATTCGGCACGAAATGCAGCCAGAGTAGCTTGCGTTGAATACACGGAGGTTGCGTATGACGACGAAAACCAGCGCCCTGATGTTACATATAACAATTTGGGTGTGGCAACGGCATACAGCAAAACCTACAACCTCGGCGACTATGCCGCTGTTTTGGGCGGTACGGCGTCGGAGGAGGAACTGGAGAGCTGCGTGCTGTCCGGTCAGGAAATTCGTGTTTTAAGGCAGGTTTCAAACACCGTGCCTATGGATGTTTCGGATGTAACCGTTACAATTGCGTATACCTATGACAAGGAATATCTTACCTCGCCGTCGGTTGCGGAGTATAATGTATCTAACCGTTCAAGAGGTGACGTGGTTGTTCTTGTAAGAGGTACTCATCACGCAATCAGTCCGTTTGTAGCCCTTGCCACAGAACCCGGAGAGGGCAGCAGAATGACACGAATTATAGGCGCAAAGTCTGTCTATAAGGTAGAGGCTAACAGCCTTTCCGAGCAGGAGGGCTCATAAGCACACGGTTATTTCGGCGCTTAGTATTTATTTATAATTCATAATTGAAATAGAGCAGTTATCTGCTCTATATATATAATAAAAAGTTTTGTCAAGACAAAACGAAAAAAGGAGAACAAAATGAAAAAGGTTTATTTAATCGCAGTTGTATTTGCTTTGGTAGCAGGATTTGCTACATATTTCTTTGCAAGCGAGATTGACAAGAAATCAACATTTAAGGATGCCGAAATGGTAACGGTTTTTGTTCCTGTTGCAGATATGGACAGAAACGTTACAATCACCGAGGATATGTTCCTTGAGGATGCAGGCGTGTTTGAGGAAAAGACAGTTGTTGCTGCCGACGTTACAGCTGACGTAGCCACATCAAAGGACCAGCTTATAAATCAGGTTGTTGTTTATCCGCTCTATGCAGGCGAGCCAATCAATGTGAAAAGACTTGAATCTATTGACGGTGCAGACGTTGCACTTTCAATCAAGCTTCCAAAGGGCAAGGTTGCTTATTCATTCAGCGCAGGCAGCGTTACAAGTGTTGACGGATATATCAACGAGGGCGATACGGTAAACGTTTTGGTTTATGACGGCGATGACAAAAAGGCAAATGTAGCCTACAAGGACCTTAAAATTTTAAGGGTTTCAACAGCTACCGCAAGTAAGAATGCTTCAGCCTCCGGTCAAAAGATTACAGATTACAGCACACTTACCGTTGAGGTAACGGAAAAGGAAGCGCTTGAGCTTTACGAGATTGAAAATCAAGGCTCCTACAAGCTTATCCTTAACCACAGAGAATCATAAATTTTGTACAGGAGAATGGAGAAAATAGTATGGCTGATTTAATTAACATTGTTGTTTGCGCCGAGCAAACAGAAATTAAGGTAAACATCAAAAACAAGATTGACCCCGAAAAGCTTGAAATCATCGGCTACACCGAATTCAGCGACGAGGCAAAAACAAGAATTTTGGGATATTCTCCCGATGTGGTAATCTTTGCCGCAGAAAGCGCAGATATTGATGAAAAATTCTTCCAATTCATCGAGGATATGGAGCTTGCATCAAACGGCTGCTCACCCGTTATTATGACAGATGATGTAACCGTTTCGCTTGTAAACAGTGCTGCTCGCTACGGCGTGCGTCAGGTTATGGATTTGGAAATCAGCGGCCGTGAGCTTACCGAAAACCTTGAGGGCGTTCTCAGCAGTGAGCGCAAGCTCAGCAAGAAGATTAACGTTGAGCGCAAAACAAGGTCCCATGTTTACTCCTTTTTCAGCGGTAAGGGCGGTGTCGGCAAAACAACCGTTTCCACCAACCTTGCAGTTAACCTTGCAAGCCGAGGCAAAAAGACATTGCTTATTGACCTTGACCTTCAGTTTGGTGATGCCGATATGGCACTTGACCTTAACCCAAGCGAAACAATTGTTGATGTTGTAAGGGATTCGCTCGGTATTTCCATTGACAACCTTACAAATTGTGCCGTTACTCATGCGTCGGGACTTTCCGTTCTTTCTTCTCCGTCATCACCGGAGCTTGCAGAATACGTTCAGTCTAATCATGTTAAGCAGATAATTGATACAGCAAGAAATTATTATGAGTACATAATTCTTGATTGCGGATGTAACCTTACAGACCCTGTAATCACAGCGCTTGAATCAAGCGACACCATATTTATGGTTAACGATGTTAACATCCTTTCGCTTAAGCGCGCAAAGCTTTGTCAAAATGTATTGCTCCAGATTAATCAGGGCGACAAGATTAAGCTGATTATCAACAAAAATACAAAGAAAAATAATGTTAAGATTGCCGATTACGAGAGCATTTTGAACATGGACGCTTATGCAATCTTTTCAAGCGACCTAAAGACAATTAACGATTCGCTCAACAGCGGCCAGCCTGCTATTTCCTACAAGCCGAGAGCAGCCTTTTCAAAGGAGCTTAATGCCTTTGCAGAAAAGATAATTATGGAAAGAGAAGGCAAGGAAGGCCTTGCAAAGCTTGGCGCCAAAGGCAAGAAAAAGGGCAAGTTCGGTAAATAAGCCTAGGCAATAAAGAGTAATCCGAACCTGCCAAAAATGCAGAATTAAAGCGACTTTTGAAATTTTCGCTGTCGCCTTGCGTCAGCAAGGCTTCCATCTCAAAATCCAAAATTCATCTTTACTTCAAGCATTTTTGGTCTGCGAGTTCAAATTGTGCTGATTTGTTCTTAATCAAGGCACAAAAACGCAGGAATACTTTATGTATTCCGAGTATTTTTAACATAGAGAAAGGGCAAATCAGCCAATTTGAACCACGGTTCGGATTGCTATTTATTGCCTAAGTAAATTTTGAAAATCTAAACAAGGGAAGAAACACAAATGGGATTGTTAGACAGATACACCGTCGGCGGTGCAGATGAAGCCCTTCAGGGCTCTGCGCGCAAGGCAGAATCGACAGAAAGAATTAGACCCGTCATTGAGGATAGATACTCTGATGTTAAGGGGCGTATTCACGCATTAATCATTGAGCAGCAGCTTGGCTCGGAAAATGCAGATATTTCCGATGACGGTATGAGAAAGCTCATTGACGAATATGTGGAACGACCGGATTTCAACATTCCTCGAGTTGACAGAGAGATTGTTAAAAAGGAATTATTCGATGACATTATGGGCTTCGGCCCCATTCAGCCTCTTATCGACAGCGATGTGTATTCCGAAATTATGGTTAACGGATACGACCATGTATATGTTGAGTCAAAGGGTAAGCTTGTCCTTACCGATATTCAGTTTAAGGACGATGCTCACCTTATGCAGATTATCGACAGAATCGTATCAAAGGTTGGAAGACACGTTGATGAATCAAGCCCTATGTGTGACGCCCGTTTGCTTGATGGCTCCCGTGTTAACGTAATTATTCCTCCATTGTCATTGGTTGGTCCGGTCCTTACCATTCGTAAGTTCGGTAAAACCCCTATTACAGCGGAAAACCTTGTATCCTGGGGCTCTATATCAACAAAGATGCTCGATTTTTTGGAGGCTGCCGTTAAGGGTAAGCTAAACATTATTGTATCAGGTGGTACAGGCTCGGGTAAAACAACACTCCTTAATGTTCTTTCATCATATATCCCGTCCGATGAAAGAATTATCACAATAGAGGACTCTGCCGAGGTTCAGCTTCATCAGGAGCATGTTATCACCCTTGAAAGCCGTCCTGCCAACATGGAGGGCAAGGGACGTATCAGTATTCGTGATTTGGTAGTTAACGCACTTCGTATGAGACCTGACCGTATTATCGTAGGTGAGGTTCGTAGTGAAGAGACCTTGGATATGCTTCAAGCTATGAACACCGGTCACGACGGCTCACTTACAACAATCCACGCCAATTCTCCAAGAGACTCTATTTCCCGTATTGAAACAATGGTTATGATGTCCGGCTCGGAGCTTCCGTCAAAGGCTATCAGAGACCAGGTTTCATCAGCTATTAATATTATTGTTCAGCAGGCCCGTCTGCGTGACGGTTCAAGAAAGGTTACCTCTATTTCGGAGATTGTCGGTATGGAGGGTGACGTTGTCAGAATGCAGGACATTTTTGTTTATGATACCGATGGCGAATTTGACTCAAACGGCAAATTCAAGGGTACATTTAAGCCAACAGGTATTATTCCGAAATGTGTTGAAAAGATTAAAGAAAACGGAGTAGTGGTATCAAATGACTGGTTCAATGATTAGTGTTATCGTAATAACGGCGGCATTTGCCATGCTCGCTTTCATAGTGGCATTTATTTTATCCTATACCTTGGGTGCCTCAAAGATTGAAACAGATAAGAGAATGGAGGAGCTCAAAAAGCAGGAAGGCTATGTCGATGTTTCACTTGTAAAAAACAAGAAGAAGGAGCGCAAAAAGAGAGAGGCACAAAGCGACCTTTTTGTAAAGCTTGCAACCGCACTTTACAAGCAGCTTCAAAGTGCGGACATTAAGATGCGCCCCGAGGAGTTTATGCTCATTTGGGTTATTGTTGCGGTTTTGCCTGCCTTGTTTGTCCTTCTTATTTCGGAAAAGCTTGCAGCCGTTGCCTTGGGTGTTGGCATAGTTGGTGCCGTTGCCCCGTATATGCTTATCAAAATTAAGCAAAAGCAAAGGGTTAAGAAGTTTGACGTTCAGCTCAGTGATGCACTTATGATTTCGTGCAGCTCGCTTCGTGCAGGTCTTAGCTTTACTCAGGCTATGGAGGCTATATCAAAGGATATGCCGGACCCTATCGCATCGGAGTTTGCAACAGTTCTTGATGAGATGGCTATGGGTATGCCAATGGATGAGGCACTTGAAAGACTTAATACAAGAATTAAGAGCAAGTATCTTCCGCTTATGGTATCATCTGTGCTCATCCAAAGACAAACCGGTGGTAACCTTTCATCAATTCTTGAGGGTATCGCAGATTCTATTAAGGAAAAAATGAAGCTAAAGCAGGAGCTTAAGTCGTTGACCTCATCGGGTAGAACAACCGCTACGATGGTAGGCTCAATGCCGGTTGTGCTTTGTATTCTTTTCTTCCTTGTTAACAGAGAATTTATTATGCCTTTGTTTACAACAAGTACAGGCCATATCTTTTTGGGTGTTGCAGCAGGGCTTGAGGTTCTTTGCTTCATTGTTGTAAAAAAGATTATTACTATAAAAATGTAGGAGGCGCCTTATGATTCCTTTTTTGGTAATAGCATATTCGTTGTTGATCCTTGTGCTTTGTATCGTAGTGTTTGGAAAAAAAGGCGCAGAAGAGGACAATAACCTTAAAAGAATGAAATCTATCGGCAAAGAGGTTGTCAATGCCGAGTACAAAAATATTGAAACATCGTTTTACGAGCGTAACATAAAGCCTATTATCGCAAAGATGTCAAACCTTGACAGTCAGGGTAACAAGCAAACAAAGAATGCCCGTAAAAGACAGGAAAGTGAAAAGCTTGCCCTTCAGCTTAGAAAGGCCGGTATACATATGTCGGCAGGCAGCTTTACATACCTTAAGACTGCCGTATCAATTGTTGGTGTAATTGTGTCGGTGGGCATTGGATTTTTGCTTATGGATGTTACATCGTACTTTTGGCTTGTTATGCTTGTAGGTGCAGGCCTGTCGTTTTTTGCACCTAACCTTGTGCTTAACTCAAAGGTTAAAAGCCATCAGGGTGCAATTAGGGCACAGCTTCCGGATACACTTGATTTGCTCAGTGTTTGTATGGAAGCAGGCTTGAGCTTTGATGCATCCCTCCTTAAAATTTCGGAAAGAATGGAGGGCCCGCTTATTGACGAGCTTGTAACTGTGTTTAAGCAAATTCAGCTTGGTAAAAGCAGAAATGATGCACTTAAGGCGCTGTCGGATTCAACAGATGTCGACGAGCTTAAAACCTTTGTGTCTGCCGTAATTCAGGCGAACACCTTGGGTATACCAATCACCAACGTTCTTGCCGCACAGTCGGAGCAGCTTAGAGTTGCAAAGCGAGAGGAAATCAGAGAAAAAGCAGGTAAGGTACCTACAAAGATGACTATTCCTACCGTACTTTTGATATTGCCTGCTATTATATGTATCATTATGGGCCCGGTTGTTATTCAGGTAATGGATAGCGGTGCATTGAGCTCAATCTCATTGTAGTAGTGTTATGAAAATGTTAGGATTGTACAAGGATGATAACCTCCTTGTTGAAGAAATTGAAAATGCAAATCATTTTGTGCGTAGGTTTATGGGGCTGATGTTTAGGCGCAGTATGGCAGAAAACCACGGCCTTTTGCTCACCCCGTGTGACGAAATCCATACCTTTTGTATGAGGTTTGCCATAGATACCGTAGCACTTGATAAAAACAACAGGGTGCTTTTTGTGGACCCTGCTGTTCCTCCGCATAAGGTAAGAAAAAGGGTTAAGGGATGCAAAAAAATCCTTGAGCTGAATGCGGGTGCTGCCGAAAGGCTCGGCATTAATGTCGGGGACGTTTTGGCATTCAAATAAAAAATTGGAGAGAGAATAGTAATGAGCAATAGGGAAATTGTAGACAGAAATCAAATATTGGGCACTAATAAGGTAGAGTTTGACAAGGCACTCAGAGGATACGATGTTGGCCAGGTAGACGAATACATTGCCAACCTTATCAACGTTCAAAAAAATGCCTCGGAGAATTTTGACAGTCAGGTTAAGGATTTAAGGAATCAAAACTCTATGCTTCAGTATGAGGTTTCGGACCTTAAGGAGCAGGTTAAGAGCCTCACTGCAAAAAATGAGCATGCAGTTGAGGAAAAGGAAAGGTTGATGAAAAAAATCAACGAGGCTCCCCGTGAGGTTAAGGTTGTTGATGACAGTCAGCTTAAGGAGCTTCAGGAAAAATATGATGCCCTTGTCAGCAAGCATAGACTTTTGGGTGAGGAGAACAGAAGGCTTGCCAAGGAAAATGAGGGTCTAAAGCGAGATGTTGCCCACCTTACCAAAAAGGTAGACAAGAACAGAAGCGAAATCAATAACCTTCGAACAAGTGCCGAGGGTAATTATACAAACGTTACCGATGAGCGCTTCATCAAGGTTTCAAGAATATACGAGGAAGCTATCGATAAGTGCGAGGACCTTATCTTTAGGCTTCAAACCGAGCTTTCTCTTGCTCATTCAAAGGCAGAGGATATAGAATAATTTGTGCCAAACGGTGCAAATAACAAAGCAACAAACCCCCAATCAATCAGCAGGTAGCTTACAACGCGTTTAACAAGGAGTGTGATTGCCTTGAAAAAATTATTCAAAAGGAAGGAAAACGGTGATATTGCCCTTATATCGATATTTGCGTCTATCGTAATATTGACTATTTTGGCTCTTATCATCGATTTTGGCTTAATATATTATCAATCGGCAAGGTTGCAGAATGCAGTAGATTCTGCGACTGTTGCTGTTGCGCATAATCTTATGGCAGATGATGCGTCCGTAAAGAATACGGTTGAAACCTATATGAAAGAAAACGGCGTTGATATTACCGAAAAGGGTTACGGTGCAATCACCCCCGGTACCCTTACCACTAAGATTACATATGGTGACGAGGACGCTATCGTTTTGATTGATAAAAAGGGACTTCTTACCGAGGAGGCAGAGAATGCCGACGACGGTAGGTACATAACGGCGGGTTATCTTAAGGTGACCGTTGCCGTAAAATGCAAGGGCTATTGGTCCGCATTTTCAGGACTTACAGGCAAGCAAATAGTTAAAAGCGGCTACGCAAAGTGCGATATGCAGTACAATGATATGCCTGAAGCACTTAAGTATACAATTTTCGGTAACTCACCAAACACAACCGATGATTACCGCAAAATGACCGTTAGGATAGACGGTAGAACAAACAACACACAGGCTGTTGTGAATGTATTTACGGACATTATTAACGGTATTAATGAGAGCTTTGTTCAGCCTATTATCGGTGCGTTCGGCGGCGAGCCAAACTACAACACATTGCTCAACGCAAGCCTTTCGCATGCAATTATTAACGGCGACGTGCACTCTAATTCAGACATCAGCATAGGTGTAAACACCATCCAGGCGAGCAGAGCCAAGGATGGCGACTTTAACGGTAAAGCGGAGGAGTGTATCTGCTCCATTAAATGTAAGGAAAATTCAGTTAACAGATATTGCACCGTTTGCCAAAACGATTACAGAAAGTGCGACGGCGACGAGCAAACAAATGACGACTATAACCAGGTTATCTTTACTGCCGTAAACAAGATTGACTTTTCGGCAGGCAAGTACGCAAACGATAGCTTTATCGGCTCCATTATCGGCTCTGATAACGACTTTGAAACAAGAGTTTATGTAAGAAATTTCCAGTATGTTGAGCAAACACAGGTTGTTCTTTATGTGCTTAACCAAATTGATTTTGATACCATTTCAAGCACGGAAACATTAAGAAGCGTGTTTACCCAAACAGCAACAGAGTATTTTGAAAACAGCATTACCTTGCCCGAATCGCAAAAGAATGCAATTCTTGCACAGGCAAACAACCTTGAGTATATCAGCAAAAACAAGTATCAGCTTAATGCTCAAAAATCTATCGTTTATGCTGCGTCAAACGCAATGGCAAACGATGTTATGCTTGCCGTTCAGTCGGGCAACACACTTGTTAATATGCTCCAGCCGGTGCTTGACAGCGGTGGTATAGACCCAACCGCAACACCTGAAACTCTTTTGAAATACGACGGCACAAATCTTGATATAGAAAACAGCGTTATCACCTTTACAAAGCCGGATAGCGACCAAACAGCCGAGCTTTATATTGTTGACAGTGAAAATACAAACAGAAGCGTTATTGATATGACAAAGCAGAGTTTAGTTACAGATTCTGCCACTGCCGGATATAGATTTGCTATTGCAAAAACCTTCCATCAGTTTGCAAATCATATTGATGCTCCTAATATGAAGCCGTACTTTATCAGAGCAATTAACCGCTCCGTAAAGAACGCAACAACCACCAAGGACAGCGATTCCACAGCAACCGAATACGAGGATGCAAAATCCGTTAAGGACGCTGTTAAGAAATCACAGACTCGCCTTGTAAACACAATTAATTCAAAGAACACAATGGCGACTATCAATAACGGTGACGGTACCTTCAGCAAGGGCTCCGCAGATGCCACAACAGACCCAAGCGCTGTTGCAGACGGACGGTCGGATACCTATATTGATAATACATACAGGACAAGTGCGTCCGTTACCAGACAGGAAACCTCACCGTTGTTTAGGTACAGGCTCAATTCCACAACCAACGATAAGAATAAGCTTGTAACAAATAACGATAACGGCAAATCACCGTACACCCTCATCAAGTACGGCAATAATGACGCAGGCCATACCACCTATAATGGTGTTAAGGTCTTTAACGACGAGGGCAATTTGTCAACCGCCAAGGAGGTAGTTGACGACTATGCCCAAAAGAACAACAGCAAATACGGCAAGAATGCTGTTGATAAGTTTGAGCAAACGGATGTTCTTGTTGACGCAGATGCAGACGATCCGTCTGTACACGACTACGAAAGTCACTATGGCGATGATGCCGTAGCAAAGAAAAAACATTATATAGAAAATACCCTTATGCTGTCGGAGGATAGCAAATTTAATGATGCTGCGCCTAAAAAGGACGATGTTTTCCTTATGAGCACCGGCACAAAGAAGAGCTATCTTGAAAAGAAGATTACCGACATCAAAAATATTGCAGGGGCTATCGGCAGCACGGCTCTCGCAATCCCTGCAGATTTAAGGGTGGACCCTGTTGCATCAAGGTACAGAACCCTTATTGATGCAACCGTTGCCGACCTCGGCTACACCCTGCAAAACAGCACAGGCCTTTCTTACACAGGTGAAGCGTCTATTTCTAAAAAATACATCACACCTAACGGTACAACCGTTGAAGAGGCTTATTCGTACGAAGCTCTGCTTCCGGGTAGGGATAATACTGTTTCAAAGACGGTTGATGCGATTCTTACCGAAACACGTAATGATTTCAAAAAGGTTGAGCCATCGCTTGATGCTTCATTAAACCCGGTAGAAATGAATCAGGCTAACCTGCTCACCCTTGTTAACAATAAGTATAACGAGTATCATCAGATAAAGAGCACTTCGGGTTGGACATCAAGAGGTTCAGCCGGTAAAGACCCAAAAGATTCAGATTTCCCAAGAGAGGGAAAGCAGATGATACTTCATGATAAGTCGGTCTACGCTTCTATTGATAGTGCATGGACTACTAATTGGATTGGAGCTCTTTCGGAAAGATTGGGTGTAACAATAAAGTCAGGTAGATCAGTACAGATTAACGGTCAATTTAAGCTTGACAGCGACGACTCAAGCACTCAAGTTATTATTGGTGATAATTCCGATATATCAAAGCCAACATACCTTTATGTAAAAGGAAACGTTATTGTAAGTAGATGTAATGTTACAATAGGTGACAATACAACCGTTATTGTCGACGGACATTTTAAGGTTACAAATGGATACAATCTTACTATCGGTAATAATTCCAAGCTTATCGTTAACTATGAAATGTTCATTGACGGTAATGTTAATGTTGGTGAAAATTCTATCGTTGTAGTAAACAAAACAGAAACCGGCTCAAATTACTCTTTGAAGTATGGCAGTTTGACAACAAGGTCGGGCTCAAAGATGTACATCTATAAGGATGTATACAAGCAAAACGGTGGTGATAATCACCTCGGCGGCGAGTTCTACACCGGCGGTGCTATGTGGCGCGAAGGTGCAGGTGGTAACACATATTTTGACAGCAACTCGCTTACATACCTCGGCAGAGACCTTAACACAAACGGAAAAGGCGACCTTTACCTGCAGGAGAATGCAATAGTAGTTGTTAACACTCCTCCGGAGGCCGGCACAAACTACGAAACCGTTAAGGTTACCGGAGGTAAAACAATAAATATGGCAGCAGGCTCTGTGCTTGCTACCTTGGGTAGTGTATACCACAGAGTTGACGCTTCAATCTATAATATGGAGCCGGGCTCACTTATAGTAACCGATATGGTTAAGTGCGGTAACAGCTCCAATACCTCTTGGCTTTCAAATGTCATTGCCAAGAAGATTGACACCAACGCTCTTGTTTTCAAAAAGGGTGCTCACGTATTCTGCTCCGATGAAATCTATATTGCCAACAACAAGACAATAGAGATTAACAACAGTGTTAAGATTGTTGCAGGTAAAAACGGTGACGGTGAAAGTGTAAGCGGTAACAGTGCGTTTACATTCTCTGACAACTACAACAATGCAACCAATAAGGAATTTGCTATCGGTTGTACAGGTACAATTAGAAACTTTGGCTCGGGCGACTTTGTTCTCGGTGCAAACTGCTTCCTTTCTGCTCAGGGATTAAGCATCGGCAACCTGACCATCAACGAGGGCGGCGGCTTCCTTATCCCTCACGACAGCAGTACAAATACAGATATTACCAAACTTACGGTCAATGATGGTGATTCCACCTACATAGGCAACAACCTTAATGTTAGGGATGAAATTACGGTTAATGCAGACCTTAACCTTTACAAGGTTGCAAGTGCAAAATTAATCAAAGTAAACAGCGGAAATCTTGTTGTTGACACAGATTGTACGGCAACAAATGTTACGGTTAATGGCGAAATGAATGTTGCCAACACATTCAACTGCTCAGGCACTATTGAAAACCAGGGCAAGCTTTTGGTAGGTGTTGCACCTAACGGCTCAAATTCGGGTAATACCGGTAGCTTTAGCGGTTCGTCGGGTACAATTAATAACTACGGCACTGTGCAGATATACGGCGATGCTTCGTTTGGTACGGTCAATAACAAGTACAATACCGCAAAGAGCAAGGGCTCTGTGTTCTACTCGGGTGTTGACATCTTTAACCCTGCAACCACAAGCATTACAACATTTAACAACGAAGCAAGCTGTCAGCTTATCTGCCCTGATATGCTTCAGGTGCAAACAGTTGTAAACAACGGCTTTGTTGAGGCGGGCACACTTTCGTGCACATCGTCGTTCACAAACTATCAGTACGGTCAGGCCAAGCTTCGCAGCGCAACCTGCTCGGGCGGTATCACCAACGACGGTATCATTCAATGTACAGGCAGCTTTAGAGTAAGCGGTGACGTAAACAATACAAAGAACATCAGGCTCGATAGCGGCTGCAACATTACCGGCAAGCTTACAAACTCCGATTCCGGTAATGTACAGGTAACAGGCAACGATGCTAACTTTAAAGATGTTGACAACTCGGGTAACATCAGCGTTTACGGTCAGATTATCTCAAGCGGAAAATTCGTTAACGACGGCTTTACCTGCACGGCGAGCCAGTCGAAGATTTACAGGCTTGAAAACAGCGGTACGTTCAGCACAACGCTCCTCAACCGCGACGGCAGTACGGAATCGAATATCGTAAACACCGGTACCATTGAGCTGTACAGCACATCAGGCGGTGCTTCGTCAAACGTTACAAGCATTGATAATAGCGGTGATTTTGTATCAAACAGATCGGTTTACACCGGCAATCTTGTTAACACAGGCAAGCTTGAGGTGTTTGAATCGCTTGATTCATCCAGCGACATTACAAACAGCGCAAAGCTTTATGTACACAAGAGCATAAAGGCGACATCAACAATTAACAACAATTCCAACGGCTCAACCGGCGAGGGTAATTCTACAATCTATGCCGGAATGGGCAACGGCTCCGATTATGCAATTTATGCAGCAACCATAAACAACGGTGCAAACATTGTTGTCGGCAGGGATGACATTTATGTTACCGGAATATTTGTCGTGCTTGAATCGAGTATTGTTTGCGTAATTGACGGTGGAATTGATACAAAAGATTTTGAGCTTAACAATAATTGCTCGTTAAGCTATAGCAATGACCTTAATATAAGAGAAAAGCTTATTAACAAGGGCAACGTCTTGTTAACAGAGGCAAAGGCAAAGCAAATTGAAAACTACGGCAACCTTTACATAGAATCAAACGGAAACTTTAGGCTTGATTATTTGTATAATAGAGGAACAGGAAGCATTGCGTTTGATGGCGGCT
The DNA here is from genome assembly GCF_945980375.1 of uncultured Eubacterium sp. Taxonomy (GTDB): domain Bacteria; phylum Bacillota; class Clostridia; order Oscillospirales; family Acutalibacteraceae; genus Eubacterium_R. The sequence continues at coordinate 97,251 of NZ_CAMFQO010000002.1, forward strand.
CGCTTGAGATAAACTATCAGGATAAAAATGCCTCAATTCTCAACGAGGGTAAGCTTTATGTTAAGGGCAATGTTTTCTGCCACGGTGCGTTACATAGCAAAGGCGGAGAGGCATACATCTACGGTGATTTGGATGCCGCAAACACTGTTGCATTAAACAACGCGTGCGTTTACCTTGAAAAAGATGCACAGCTTTATGTATACGGCGATGTGCCTACAAATGATGCGGGCAACGGCGTTTACATCATGGAAAAGACAGATGTTAACCTGCCAAATGCTGTTTACAGTGTTTACGGCAGAGGCAACACAATCAACAGCGGTACCATCAACAGCGACCAGCAGTCGTCAAAGCTTTACTTTGGCGGTGATGTTAAGGTAACCACCACAAGCAACACCCAAACAATGAAGGGTCAATCGTTCTTCTACGGCAAGTACACCACCGAAGCAACGATGAACTTTAACATCGAAAACGAGGGACTTGTTTACATCGCAGACAATGTTGACGCACAGGAAACAAGCGTTTATGTAAGAAGCTCCGGCTTGTACTGCTACGGCAGATCTGTAAAGTTCAAGAACATTGACGGTGATGCAGGACGTATTTACCTTATCAATCTTCCTATTTCGCAATATACGGGTGTTTCGGGTGTAATCAACCTTAAAAACGCAAGTATGATTTACATGCCAAAGGGTGTTACTTTACCTGCCGGAAAGCTTGTTATGACAGACGACTGTCTTGATCTTTCAGACCCGTCTACGATTATACCGATTACAAACGACAATTTTGCAAAGGCAAATTCAGGCTTTGTTACATCGGGTAAAGTAAAAGTTATGAATACTCTTACAATTCCGGAGGGCTCAACCCTTTGCGTAGGCGGTAACCTCTATCTCCTCGGTATAAATGCAAGGATTGTAGTTAAGGGTAACCTTTATGTTACGGGCAAGATTTATTACAGCGACAGCATTACACCGACAACATTTAACTCAACGGAAATATCCGAATTAAGCAATGTTAAGTTTGACGATTTGATTACTATGAATGGTCAAAATGCCGAAATGTTTATCGGCAAAACAAATTCCGGCACGGTTAACCTAAAAGATCAGCTTAACCTTTACGGCAACCAAAAGCTGTATATGGAAAACAACCTGTCAACGACAGGTAACCTTTCCAATGCCGGAAAAAGTAAGGGCGGTATCAGCGGTGGAAGCCTTGTTCCTAACCGTGGAGAGTCTGTAATTATTGAGGGCAATTCAAAGGTTTGCATCTCGGGTGACTTCTTCACTAACGGACCTAACAACAACCTCGGCAATGCCGTATATGTCGCAAAGGATGCATCGCTCAGCTGCGGCGGTAATCTTTACAACGATTCTGCAATTTACAACTACGGTACATTATTTGTATTCGGCGAAATGGTTAACTACAAAAAGGCAGACGGCACAGAGGCAAACGATGCAAGGAAGTATTCATCCGATAATTCAGATAGTAAAAAGAATTATTTGGGAATTTCGTTGCTTAACGGTAACGACGGTGTTCGCACGGCTCGCTTCTTTGTAGGCGGACATCTTAAGGACGGAACCGTATCGCAGAAAACAATTATCTTTGAGGGCTATGCTCAAAACTGGGGACAAATTAATATTAATCAGCCGATATATATCAAAGGCCATAGAATGAACGGCTATTTGTATATGAGAGCAATTGGCGAAAATACTAAGGCGGAGTTTTACACTCGTGGTAACAGCAGCCCTGAGGGTATTAGACCTAATTCTCCTATGTCTTCAATCGTAGCTGAGCAGGGTTCACGTGCAAACTTTGGTAACAATGTTGCAATGCTTGGAGGATACATCACCTTTAACAGAGATTCAACCGGAAACAAGGATGCAATGCCTGTATTCTCGGCAGAGGGCGATGCAACCTTTGGCCAATGTATCCTTAACGGTGGCATCTTTTATGCTAAGGGTGCAGTTGGCTACACAGGAGAGGTGGGTCATACTGCAGACGTAAATCGTCTTGGAGAAAAGGATCAATACAGGAATTATTATATTAGACATCTTGATATTCTTTGGGGTGAATCAGAGGGTAGAAAGGGCTCATATTCTATCGTAAACGGATACACACTTTACGATAGAAGCCAAAGTGGCGGAGATTGTCCGCAAAACAAAAAGGCATTGTTCTATTCCGGTAGCGGCATTAAGGTTGGCAAGAACGAGAATTCAACCGGTAACGATATCGGTGGCTCAGTTCAAAACTGGGGTGATATGTATATTGATGGTAGCCTTATTGTTTACTCTAACGGTGATGCTGCTGTAAATAAGATTGCTGTGGCTGCTGAGCCTGATTCAAGAACCATTATCGCAGGCGATTGCTGGAGCAGTGGCGGTACTGTAACAATGCGTAACACCATATTTATGTGTGACGGCGACTTTATGGCAAAACGTTGTGCAAGAATCGGTGTATCTGAATTTGTAAAAAGTGAGGATGACATTAACAGTAGCTCATACACCTATGTTGGCGGCAACATGGTTACAAGTACTGAAGGTACAAGTGGCAAAGGTGACCTTGGTAACGGTGTCGATCCAAAGATTTCAACATGGAACTATCTTGACATTTTCTCCAATGCAAATATTTATGTAGGCGGCTCGTTCTTCACCAACAGTATTTTCCACCCGTTCCAAAACGTAACCATTGTTGTTGACGGTAAGAATAAGGGCAAGGTTAATACGTCTACAAACTTTATAACCTGGCTTCAAACAATAGCGAACGGTGTTTCGCTGTCGATTAGCGGATACAATATGGATGACTTTAAGTTTATCGTAAATGATAGATTTGACGTTCAAAAAACTATGTCCGAGGGTAGAACAACCTCTATGCTCGACAGGTACTACATTCACGGCAGCGTTTACCTTAACGGCAGAGCAAAGATTGCCGATATGACAAAGTTCTATGTTTACGGTAACTTTGTAAACAGAACAGGCCTTATCGCAAAGCTTTCGTCATTTGAGGTCGGCAGAGCGCTTGATGTTAAAAACGACGGTGACACATGGGCTTCAAAGGGAACATTTGTAGATTCTAACGATAAGCCGAGAACAATCAGGGACAGCAATGGTAACTATATCCTTAACCCTGATTACGACTATAATTATGCAAACGCAACCTATGTTTATGTTGAGGATACCCTTGATGTTGACAGACAGATGGATATTTATCCGGGTACCACAATCAAGATAGGCAAGAACTACAAGCTGTTCGGAAGAGTAAAGCTTGACCACGATACAAGGCTGTATTGCGGCGGCAAGATTGACTCAAAGAGATATATTGATGTCGGCCAGTACGCAGACCTCTTTGCAAAGGGAGGCCTTAGCGCTTGGAACTATGTTGTAATACGCGAGCATGCTATGCTTTACAGCGGCGGCGATGTTAAGTGCGGTACCACCTACGAGGGCAAGACTGCATCGACAACATACACAGAGGGCTCGCTTAAAGCAACTCTTTCAAACATTAAGATTCGCGACGAGTCAACTGCATTTGTCAGCGGTAATATGAGCGCATTCAGCTATATCGAGCTTGGCAAGAAGGATGAATCCTACAAAGACAACCTTCGTAAGCCGGAGGATCCTTCAACGGGCAATGTATGTACCTGCTCAAGCAGATGTACCGGCTCGGGCGATGAACAGCACGACGGCGACTGCCCTGTATGTAAAGGTGATTACAGCAGGTGTACCGCTCCGCTTGAATGTATTTGCGAAAGCGAATGTACATCCGAAAGCTACAATGCAGACTGTCCGGTATGTAATGCAAATATTGCAGAATGTAAGCATGTTAACCCTGAAAATCAAGAGGGTGTACAGTGTACCTGTAAAGATACAAGATGTACAGCCGCAAATCCGGATTGTCCGGTATGTAGCACGGATTACAGCAAGTGCGAGGTTGCATCTGAAGAAACTGTGCTTGAAAACGACATTACAAGGGATTTGACCGACAAGGCTGACGGTGGTAACTTCTACATAGGCAAGGCGCTTGTGTCCTACACAAGCTACATCAGGCAGTACGGCTTCTCAAGTACGTTGGTCGGAAAATATGTATTTGCCAACAGGTATTTGACTCTTCGAAGCAATTCGGATATGTGGGTGCTTCCTGAGGCATTTAACAACGATACGTATAAGCATGTTGACAAAACATTTGAAAGTGACGGAACTATCCTCGGTGATATTATAAAGTTCATCAAGGAAACTGCGTTTAAGGTGCAGGATAAGCTGTCGCTTAAGAACGGCTCAATATATACAATGGGCGATTTGTCGCTGAACAAGAATGCGTCAATAATGGGTACGCACGATTGTTACGTATTCGGCCAGGCAACATTGCTTCACGATTCGTTGATGTACTTTGGCCATGATGTTAAGTTCTACGGTCCAAGCTTTGATTTGAGCGGTATCTTTACCGGCAACTTTACGGGCTTTACCGCAGCCGGTGATGTTTACACCACTATGAAGTGTAACAACAAGGCAAAGCATCCGTCCGGCTACACAATTTACACAAAGAATTACGACCCATCAAAGTCGTATGTTTGTGACAAGTGCGGTGCGGCATTGAGCAAGAAAACAGTTAGGGAAGCGGTAACATGTCCTGTTACTGTCTATGCAAACAACGATATTGTAATGGCAACCTCTGTTAATATGAGCCTTTGCTATGCAGTTGCCTGCAACGGTGATGTTACAATATCCGACCCGTATTCAAGCAATACCTATGACGACAGAAACCTGTATCAGCTTCCAAACGCTATTGCTTCGTACAACGGTAACATTACCTATGCAACAATGTACGGCAAGATTGCGGCATTGTTCTACGCACCGTCCGGAAATTCAACTCCAGAAAAGACGGTTGGTAATGTTAAGCTTGACGGCTTCTATCAAGAGGTATGGGGCTCAATTATCGGTGATACCGTAACGGTTGATACCTTCTACATCAACCTCCACAGGTTCAATAACTGGAGAACTATGGACCTTCAAATTGCCGAATCAGGTAATGTATACTTGATTTCAAAGGAAGAATATGACAAGTATGTCAATAATGTTGACGAGGCCTTTATGACCAGCGGCAACACAGAGGACGAAACAAAGGGCGGTGCATCGCTGTTCTTTGACAAGGATATTCTTAACAAGGGCGAGGTTTCCGGCGGAGGACTGGAGCAAACTACTAATTAATTTACAGGCAAAAACGATGATGCTATATTGTCGTTTTTGCCTTGTTTTAACAAAGATTGGATAGGGTAAATTTAATGGCAAAGGGAATTTTACGCTCAAGGGCGGCAAAAATTATTATATCGGTTTTGGTTGTTGTTGCTTTGGCGGCGACGGTATTTTTGAGCGTTGGCTCAAGCAACGGTACTATCAGTAAGGGCAACTCAAAGCAGTACGACGCGTCCGAATTGATAAAGAATGAGGACTCGCTTATGCAGGACGACCTCATAGCTTTTTTGGGCTCCGATTTTGTGTACGGCGCAAAATCAGACGGTCAATCATTTGTGGATTACTTGGTTAAGGTTGACGGCATAAAGGCAAAAAAATACGGCGGCGAGGGCTACACCCTTAACGGCAAGGGTGAAGGCTCGCTTGTTGACAGCCTAAATTCCGTTATCAAAAACGGGCTCAACCCAATGGTGCTGTTTTGCGAGGTGCCTGTCTGCAACGAAAAAGGCAGGCTCAAGCTCGGCGAGCTGACGAATAATTACTTTATCGGTGATTATGACACCTCAACGGTTATCGGTGCAATGGAATATATCTGTGCCAGCGCCGATATGAATTGGGGCTGCAAGGTGGTGTTCATCACCTGCCCAAACGACGATAACAAAAAGTATGCCCAAATTGTTGAGGCAACAAATCAGGTGGCTCAAAAGTGGAATTCCGGTATCCTCAATTTTTACAATAACGAAGAAAACATCCTTGACAAAAAGCAAAGGAGATTGTACTTTGTCGATTCCTCATCACCCACAAAGGCGGGATATAATGCGGTTTTCGGCCCTATGGCAGAGGAATATATAAACGACAAATTTCATATGTAATGGTAAAAACTTTTATGATTTCCGCCTCACAGGCGAGGGAGGCAGATGAGGATTTTTTTATTGCCAACTACCCTTTGAGGTACAGGCAGTCGCTTCAATACAGCGATAGTAATGACGCCCTGCGTTGCCTCGCGGTTGCCCTTTTGCTTGACAAAGCGGGTATAAAGGAAAATGAGGTGGCGGTTGACGAAAACGGCAAGCCCTCCCTTAAAAACGGTGGATATATCAGCATTTCTCACAGCGGGGAACACTGTGCCTTGGCTGTTGCAGATGCCCCTGTCGGCATAGATATTGAGCAAATCGGTAGGGTGGATGACAGAATTGCAAGCCGATTCTTTACCGAAACCGAAAGGCAGTGGGCACACGGTGACGCCGTACGACTTACTGCTATTTGGACTGTTAAGGAGGCTCTCGCAAAGCTTGACGGCACGGGTATAAAAATGCTTTGGAACAGCGTTGATGTTACACCGCTTGTTAACGGAAATGAGCTTGATTTTAACGGCAAAAAAATAAAAGCCGAGATAGAAAATCTCGACAATAATTATATAATATCTACAGTTATGTAATAAGGCTCCCCTTGTTGCAAGGGGAGCTTAGACTGTCGATAAAGTGGGCTGAAACACGCCAAAAGAGGATATAAATGGCTCCCCTTATTGTAAGGGGAGCTGTCGCATTTTATATGCGACTGAGGGGATAAAAAACAGATTGAACATCGAGTTCAATCTGTTTTTGGCGTTTTTCGCCTTTTGCTCGGGGGCAGTACCATCGTACAGCTCCCACTCGCAAGAATGCGAAATTCAGCTCCATTTCTCAACAGTCTACCAGCGTGTCGCATTTTATATGCGACTGAGGGGATAAATTTGGTGCGAAAACGAATATGCTCGTTTTTCGCTTTATTTATTTGGGTTTTTCATTGTCAGCGAAATTCGCTTTTTGTCAACATCAACATTCAATACCCAAACAGTCACTATGTCGCCTACCTTCAGCACATCCGACGGATGCTTGATGTACCTGTTTGTGATTTGGCTAATGTGCACAAGTCCGTCCTGATGAACACCGATGTCAACAAACGCACCGAAATCAATTACATTTCGTACGGTACCCTTTAGCTCCATACCTGCCTTAAGGTCCTCCATACCCATAACGTCGGTACGCAAAAGAGGCTTAGGCAGCTCGTCTCTTGGGTCTCTGCCCGGCTTTGAAAGCTCCGATACAATGTCAATGAGTGTTGGCTCTCCTATATCGAGCCTTTGTGCAAGTGCCGATGTTCCTATGCTTTGTACCTGAGCCTGAAGCTTTGTGATGTTTCCGCTTCTGATGTCCGCCTCGGTTACGGAGCAAACCTTTAACAGCTCCCTTGCGGCATCGTAGCTTTCCGGGTGAACGGCTGTGTTGTCAAGTACGTTCTTGCTTTCTGCAACTCGCAGGAAGCCTGCACACTGCTCAAATGCCTTTGGACCGAGCTTTGCAACCTTTTTTAGCTGACTGCGCGAGGTGAACGAGCCGTTTTCTTCTCTAAATACAACAATATTTTTTGCTATGGCACTTGTTACTCCTGCAACTCTGCCAAGGAGCTGTGGGGAGGCTGTGTTAAGGTCAACACCAACACTGTTAACGCAGGCTTCAACAACACCGTCGAGCGCGGCAGACAATTCCTTTTGAGGCATATCGTGCTGATATTGACCGACACCGATAGCCTTTGGGTCAATCTTTACAAGCTCTGCAAGAGGATCCTGCAAACGCCTTGCAATGCTGACAGCACTGCGCAGGCTGACATCAAATTGCGGAAATTCCTCTGCCGCAAGCTTTGATGCAGAGTAAACGGATGCACCTGCCTCGCTGACAACCATATAGCTTATGCCGCAGTCGAGCTCCTTGATAAGCTCGGATGCAAACACCTCGGTTTCGTGTGTTGCTGTGCCGTTGCCTATTGCAAACATTTTTACATTGTGTTTTTTAACAAGGCCTGTGATTATTTTCTTTGCCTCGTCAATTTTATTGTGGGGAGGTGCAGGGTAAATAACTCCCGTATCAAGCACCTTGCCGGTTTCGCTTATTACTGCAACCTTACAGCCTGTGCGGTATCCGGGGTCAAGACCAATGGTTACGTTGCCCTTAACGGGCGGTTGCATAAGCAGCTGCTTTGTGTTTTCGCCAAACACCTTTATTGATGCCTCACACGCCTTGTCTGTCAGCTCGTTTCGTATTTCCCTTTCTATCGAAGGAAATATCAAACGGGTGTATGAATCCTCAATGGCTTCAATAACAAGGTCGGTAGCCTTGGTGTTGTTTTTGCAATGCAGGTTGAATAATAGGTCGGTTGCGATGGTTTTGTCAAAGTCAATGCCAACCTTTAGCTTGCCCTCCTTTTCACCGCGGTTAACAGCCAAAATTCTGTGTCCTGCGATGGATTTTACAGGCTCGCTGTATTCCCTGTACATTTCGTAAACTCCAAGGTCATCATCGGTGCCCTTGCTTGTGATAACACCGTTGCTTTTTACCGCGTAGCGAATGAGCTTTCTGCCGTTTGCGTCATCGGATACAAGCTCGGCAATGATGTCCTTTGCTCCCTGCAGGGCAGAGTCAACATCCGGCACCTCGTCTGTAATGTATTCCTGTGCCAAAAGCTCCGGTGCAGGCGTACCCTTTTCCTGTGCGTAAATTGCGTCTGCAAGCGGTTGCAGGCCGAGTGCCTTTGCAACAGATGCCCTTGTTTTACGCTTTGGACGAAACGGACGGTAAATATCCTCAAGCTCTGTCATTGTTTTTGCGTTTTGGATAGATTGTGCAATCTCGTCCGTCATATTTTCCTGCTCGGTGATTGCGGCAATAATTTTTTCCTTTTGCTCCTCAAGATTGCGAAGATACGCAAGCCTGTCGCTCAATTCCCTTAACAGCTGGTCGTCAAGCGAGCCTGTTGCTTCTTTTCTGTATCGGGCAATAAACGGAATTGTGTTGCCGTCGTCAATAAGCTTTAGGGTGTTTTCCACCTGCCATGGCTTGAGCGAAAACTCAAGCTGTAATTGCTTTGAAATGTCCATAAATGCTTCCTTTAGCTTTCTTGATTTTATAACATATTCAGTTTATCAAAAATCAATGTGCGTTTCAAGAAATATTTGCTTGCTGTCTTTCGTTAATTTACATAAAAATAACAGGATATTTTCGCCGTTAAAAATAGTAAATAGTTCTTGAATATTGCCTTTATTATATATTATAATTGATATGTGTGAACATTTTAACAAAAAAGGTTAAAAGCATTGCCGTCAAAATTTGCTTTCGTATAATTTTGATATGGCTAAATTCCCGTTAAACGCCTTATTAGGCTACAATAACGGCGTTAGGGATTTTTATTTTTACTATTTGCAGCAGGAAAGGCTATGAGAATTATTATGAATACATTTTGTTTCACATCAAAGGATGAAGAAAGGTATGCAAGGGCGAGCTTAATTTTTGCCCAAAGGCTCGGACTGATTGACGACAGCAGTCTTGATGCAGTTAAGGTCAGATGTAATGCAGAAAACGAAAAACGCCAAAGGGCACTCGATGCCGGCGAGGTTGTTTACGGCTTAAAGCAATTTACCGTGCCTGTGTATCTTGATTATGAGCTTACTCGCTTTAGGCTTGATTTTGCAGCCGAGGTTGAAGCCTGCAAAAAGGTATTTAATTATCAGCCTATTGACAAAAAGCAGCTTAAGGAATACTACAAGGCAAACCGTGATTTGTTCACTCGCTACAACGGTGACAAGTTCAGGTTTAAGGAATCAAGCATGGTGATTTACAAAAAGATAAGGGAGGAGCAATACGATGCAGAAATCAACGCAATATTATGTCAGCTCGATTAACGGCAATGACAGTAACGACGGCTTGTCCCCCGAAACAGCCTTTTTAACTCTTGATAAAATCAATTCGCTTGCAATCAACGCAGGAGATAAAATATTGCTCCAAAGGGGCTCGGTGTTTAATAACCAATTTTTGCACCTTAAAAATTGCGGTGACATCAACGGCGAGCCTATTGAGATTGCTCCGTACGGCGACGGCGACAGATTGCCTGTTATTAACACAAACGGCGAGGGTATTTGGTATCAGGATTACGGAACAAAGCTTGACTCTCCCGGTCATGTATACAAGGGTGATGTTTCGTCATCAATTTTGCTTTATGATGTAGAAAACATTGTTGTTCACGATATTGAGGTTGTAAACAAGGAGGAGTACACAACTCTTGAGGCGTACACCGCTCCTGAAAAAAGGGACAGAACGGGTGTTGCCGTTGTTGCTCAAAACAGGGGTACTCTGCATTCAATAACCCTTAAAAATCTTTTTGTTCACGATGTTAACGGCAATGTTTACAACAAGCATATGAACAACGGCGGAATTTATATGACAGCCTTTAAGCCTGCCGACGAGGGTGCAACGGGCGTTGCCCGCTACGACGGTGTAACCGTTGAGGGCTGTGTTGTAAAGAATGTCAGCCGTTGGGGTATCGCAGTAGGCTATACATATCGCTATGCAGAATTTTCATCAAAAGAGCTTGGCGAGGAGACCTTTAAGCAGTATGGTAACGAGAATGTTATTATCACCGGGAATTACTGCAAAAATGTCGGCGGTGACGCAATCACCCCTATGTATGTGTTAAAGCCTCTTGTGGAGCATAATGTTTCGGATTCCTGCGCAACAGAGATGAACGACCGCTACTATGTTAATCCGGGTAAGCGTATGGGCAAGGTTGCAGCGGCAATCTGGCCTTGGAAATGTAAGGACGCTTTGCTTGTTTACAACGAGGCAGTTGATACAAAGCTTAATCAGGACGGTATGGCATATGATGCCGATTCCGGTGACGGTACAACATATAAGTATAATTATTCAAGGCTAAACGAGGGCGGATGTATGATGTTCTGTCTTGGTCAGGCGGTACATAACACCTTTGTAAATAATGTAAGCTACGACGATTTGGGAGGCACCTTGAGCCCTGCCGGTAACCCGGATGCCTATGTTGCCGATAACGAATTCTATATGCGCAAGGGTGTTCCGCTTAGGCGCAAAAGAAATCACGGCAAAATGACATTGAAGAATAACAAAATAACTATTATAGATTAATACATATTAGCGAGGTACACTATGGCAAAAACAAAAGGACGTGTAACCATTCCAACCGATATGGACGTGGTGCCACAGACACTTGAAATTATGGAGGAGTGGGGAGCAGATGCAATCCGTGACTGCGACGGAACAGAGTTTCCGCAGGAGCTGAAGGATACGGGTGCAAAGATTTACGCAACCTACTACACCACCCGTAAGGATAACGATTGGGCAAAGGCAAATCCCGACGAGGTTCAGCAGATGTATATTATGACACCGTTTTACACTGCTGTTGACACCGTGCTTGAGATTCATCTTATGAATCATCTTTATCCCGATATGCTCAAGGTGAATAACCGTGACGACATCACAAGATGGTGGGAGGTTATCGACCGCACAACAGGAGAGGTTGTCAGCCCTGACAGCTGGTCGTACGATGAGGCAAGCGGTAACGTTACAATCCGCAATGCAAAAAGGTTTCACGAATATACCGTAAGCTTTCTTGCCTACATTATGTGGGACCCTGTGCATATGTACAACGCAGTTGTTAACGAATGGGATGTAGAGCCGCAGATTACATTTGATGTTCGTCAGCCAAAGACAAGGGCACATTCTCTTGAAAGATTGCGTCGCTTTCTTGACACACATCAATATGTTGACGTTGTAAGATTTACAACATTTTTCCATCAGTTTACCCTTGTGTTTGATGAATTTGCAAGAGAAAAATTTGTAGATTGGTTTGGATATTCGGCATCCGTAAGTCCGTATATTCTTGAACAGTTTGAAAAAGAGGTTGGATACAAATTCCGCCCCGAGTTCATCATCGATCAGGGATATATGAACAACACCTATCGCGTTCCGTCAAAGGAATTTAAGGATTTTCAAAAATTCCAGATGCGTGAGGTTGCCAAGCTTGCCAAGGAAATGGTAGACATTGTTCACGAATACGGCAAGGAAGCAATGATGTTTATGGGCGATCACTGGATTGGTATGGAGCCGTTTATGGACGACTTTGCTTCTATCGGCCTTGATGCTGTGGTAGGCAGTGTCGGCAACGGTGCAACCCTTCGTCTGTTCAGTGACATCAAAAATGTAAAATATACCGAGGGCAGATTCTTGCCTTATTTCTTCCCCGATGTTTTCTGCGAGGGCGGCGACCCTATTTACGAGGCAAAGGTTAATTGGGTTACTGCAAGGCGTGCTATTTTGAGAAGCCCTATTCAGCGTATCGGCTACGGCGGATACCTTAAGCTTGCACTTAAGTTCCCCGAATTTGTGGAGTATATCAAGGGCGTGTGTGACGAATTCCGTACCCTTTATGACAACATTCAGGGCGTTACACCTTACTGCGTAAAGAAGGTTGCCGTGCTTAATTGTTGGGGCAAGATGCGTTCATGGTCAAATCATATGGTGCATCACGGACTTTATTACAGACAGAATTATTCGTATTTCGGCGTTATCGAGGCCTTGAGCGGTGCTCCGTTTGATGTGTCGTTTATCAGCTTTGACGACATCAAAAACGACAGCTCGGTGCTTGATGATATTGATGTAATTATCAATGTAGGCGATGCAGATACCGCACAGACAGGCGGAGCGTATTGGGAGGACGAGCAAATCGTTACCGCAATTAAGAGCTTTGTATATAACGGCGGCGGATTTATCGGCGTAGGCGAGCCTGCGGCTCATCAGTGGCAGGGCAAGTTCTTCCAGCTTGACGATATTCTCGGTGTAGAAAAGGAAAACGGATTTACTCTTAACACACGCAGATACAATACCGAGGAGCACAGGGACCATTTCATACTTGCAGATACAGACGGAAATGTTGATTTCGGCGAGGGCAAAAAGAATATCGTAGCACTTGACGGCACAACTGTTCTTATACAAAATGCAACCGAGCTTCCGTTCGCAGTAAGGCATGCCGAGGAGGTGCAGATGGCTGTTAAGACCTTCGGTAAGGGCAGAGGCGTATACATCAGCGGACTTCCTTATTCGTTTGAAAACAGCCGTGTGCTTTACCGTGCGGTGCTTTGGAGTGCTTCGGCAGAGGATGAGCTTTTGCGTTGGTTCTCCACTAACTACAATGTCGAGGTTCACGCATATGTAAAGAACAACAAGTATTGCGTTGTTAATAACACCTACGAGCCGCAGGATACAACCGTTTATGTCGGTGACGGCACAAGCTTTGAGCTTCATCTTGAAGCAAATGAAATTAAGTGGTATCAGATAAATTAGTTACAAATAATAGGAAAAATTTTAACAAAATATATCCTATTTAATGTTATTATAAAAGAAAAAACGGAGGTTTTTATTATGGCAAACAGAATAGTACTTAACACAGTTTCTTATCACGGCAAGGGCGCAATTGCAGAGATTGTGCCTATTGCACAGGCAAAGGGATGGAAGCATATTTTTGTATGCTCCGACCCGGATTTGATTAAGTTCGGTGTTACTGCAAAGGTAACCGATTTGCTTGACGAAGCAAAGATTGCTTACACGGTTTATTCCGGAATTAAGCCAAATCCGACTATTGAAAATGTTGTTGAGGGTGTAGAAAGCTTTAAGGCTTGCGACGCAGATTCTATCATCACTATCGGCGGCGGCTCATCAATGGATACTGCAAAGGCTATCGGTATCATTATTACCAACCCTGAATTTGCAGATGTTCGCTCTCTTGAGGGCGTTGCTCCTACAAAAAATCACGCAGTTCCTACCATTGCAGTTCCTACAACAGCAGGTACGGCAGCAGAGGTAACAATCAATTACGTTATCACAGATGTTGAAAAGGAAAGAAAGTTTGTTTGCGTTGATGAAAATGATATTCCCGAATATGCGATTATCGATCCTGATATTATGTCATCAATGCCAAAGGGCTTAACCGCATCGACAGGTATGGATGCTCTTACTCATGCTATTGAGGGCTACACAACAAAGGGTGCTTGGGAAATGTCGGATATGTTCCACCTTGAAGCAATCAAGCTTATTGCAAAGCATCTTCGCGGTGCCTGCGAAAACAAGCCTGAGGACAGAGAGGGTATGGCTCTTGCGCAGTACATTGCAGGTATGGGCTTCTCAAATGTTGGCTTGGGCATTGCTCACTCAATCGCTCACACATTGGGCGCACATTATGACACACCTCACGGCGTTGCCTGCGCTATGATGCTTCCTATCGTTATGGAGTACAATCAGGAATACACAGGCGAAAGATACAGAGAAATTGCACGTGCAATGGGCGTTGACGGTGTTGATGAAATGTCACAGGAGGAATACAGAAGGGCTGCAATTGATGCAGTTAAAAAGCTTTCTGCTGACGTAGGTATCCCTGCCGTTAATGAAAAGGTAAAGGAAGAGGACCTTGACGTTCTTGCAGCAGACGCGTTTGCAGATGCTTGCCGTCCGGGCAATCCAAAGGATACAAACGTAGACGACCTTAAGGCTCTTTACAGAAAAATTATGGCATAAACAAAAAGCATAAGCTCCCCTTTTATACAGTAAAGGGGAGTTGTTTGTTATATATAGATTACCGTTACCCTATTGTAAAAATGTGTATTGTATGGTAAAATTTGTGCATAGGTATTGGAAGGGAGTGAATGGTGATGCAGGGACGCGACGGGCATCGTGACAGGATACGCAATGCGTACCTTAACGGTGAGTATGACGATGCCGAGGATACTAAAATCCTTGAGCTGTTTTTGTCGCTGGTTGTTCCTCGCAAGGATGTTAAGTACACCGTTTATGCTCTTTTTGAAAGGTTTGAGGATTTAGAGGGGATTTTCGGTGCGGATATTGAAGAGCTGGTGGCTGTTAACGGTGTGGGCGAAAATGTTGCTGTTGCCATCAAAATGTTTGATGAACTGATGAACAAAAAGGCTCCTCCCGTGGAATATAACCTTAATAATTACGAGGACCGTATTGAATATGCCAAGCGTAATGCAACGATTGAATATAGGTACTGCGTCTTTGCCATTGGGCACGACGGTGAGCCGGTTGACTGTGTTGGCTTTGACGAATACAACGATGATGCAATGAAGCGCACAATGGAGCTTTTAACCCTGCAAAGCTGTACGGGATTTTTTATTGCAAAGTTTAGGGAAAACGAATTTTTGCCCAACGATATAGATATGATTGCGGATTTTAAGCTGATGTCCATCGAGCTTAATGTTCCGCTACTCGACTACGTAACCGTTGGCTTTGGAACAGGTCAATCGCTGTGGAATTCGAAATATTTTCGCATTTTGGTTGTGTAAATAAGAGTGTTTTGAAAAAAGTGCAAAAAATATATTGAAATTTGTGTAAAAAATTGGTATAATATTACCAAAAGGGTGAGCAATCGCTCACCCGAAAATCGTATCATATAATTGCTATTAAGAGGGGGAAGCATTATGAACGAATATATTGAAAGCGTTATCGCTACTGTCGAAAAAAGAGACAGCGAAAAACCGGAGTACATTCAGTGCGTCAAGGAGGTTTTCAGATCACTTGAGGCGGTTATTAATGAGCATCCGGAATACGTTGAGGACAATCTTCTCGGACGTATGGCAGAGCCTGACAGGCTTATTTCGTTTCGCATTTCTTGGGTAGATGATGATGGAAAAACACAGGTTAACAGAGGCTATCGTGTGCAGTTTAATTCTGCTATCGGTCCTTACAAGGGAGGCTTGCGTTTTCATCCAAGTGTAAATCCGTCAATTATGTATTTTCTCGGATTTGAGCAAACCTTTAAGAACTCACTCACAGGGCTTCCTATGGGTGGTGCAAAGGGCGGCTCCGATTTTGACCCGCGTGGCAAAAGCAGGGGAGAAATTATGCGTTTTTGCCAGGCGTATATGACAGAGCTTTACAGACACATAGGCCCTAACATTGATGTTCCTGCAGGTGACATCGGAGTCAGCGGCAGAGAGATTGGCTTTTTGTTCGGTCAGTACAAAAGAATCGTGGATTCGTTTGATAACGGTGTGCTTACCGGCAAGGGCAGATCATACGGCGGCTCGCTCATAAGACCGGAGGCTACCGGCTACGGCGCTGTGTATTATACACAGGAGGTGCTTAAGCACGAGGTAGACAGCATCAGAGGCAAAACCGTTACGGTATCAGGCTTTGGTAACGTTGCTTGGGGTGTATGCAAAAAGCTGTCACAGCTTGGAGCAAGACCGGTTACAATTTCAGGCCCTGACGGATATATTTATGATGCAGACGGTATAGTTACTGATGAAAAGATTAATTTCCTTCTTGAAATGAGAGCATCGGGCAGAGACAGATGTCAGGATTATGCCGACAAATTCGGCGTTGAGTTCTTCCCTAACGAAAAGCCTTGGGGCGTTAAGGCAGATATTGCAATGCCTTGTGCAACTCAAAACGAGATTACCGCCCAAGAGGCAAAGAAGATAATTGCAAACGGTACAAAGTATTACATAGAGGTTGCCAATATGCCAACCACAGAGGATGCCCTCGAATTGCTTATGAATACAGACGGTGTTATCGTTGCTCCGTCAAAGGCAGTTAATGCAGGCGGTGTATGTGTATCCGGCCTTGAAATGAGCCAAAATTCGCAGCGCCTTTCCTGGACAGCAGAGGAGGTCGACTCTCGACTTCATCAGGCTATGGTTGACATTCATAAGAACTCTGTTTATGCTGCCGAAAAATACGGCCTTGGCTACAATCTTGTTGCAGGCGCAAACATTGCAGGCTTCGAAAAGGTTGCACAGGCAATGATGGAGCAGGGTATTTATTAATCAAAAATTTGAGCTACTGCATAATATATATTAGTACTTTGACGCTTTAGCACGCAAAAACTTTTTTTGAAAAAACTATTGACAAAGCCTTTTTGTTGTGATAGAGTTAAGTAAACCGATGAGAAAGGGTAAGTAAGTTTTTTACCGCTTTGCAGAGAGCTGCCGATGGTGGAATGGCAGTAAGTATTGGGAAAAGCCGAATGGACTTTTGAGGGCGAGCTGAATTAAAAGTAGGCAAGACGGAGCCGACACTTCGTTAACAACGGTCTGCGTATGACAGTACGTGCAAAGTGGGTACAATATGTACCAAGTGGGGTGGCACCGCAGGAGATTGAATTTTCACTCTTGTCCCGACAGTTAATGTCAGGACAGGAGTTTTTTGTTTATCAAATTAAGGAGATTGCGGCTATGGTTATTTTAACAAAACGATGGCAACGATGGTAAAAATAAAGCATAACATAAAACACAAAACAAAGTTTATTTTTATTATCGAAAGGAAAATTATTATGAAAAACTTTAAGAAAATTATCGCTGTACTTACATCAATCGCTATCATTTTTGCATTTGCTGCCTGCTCAAAGGGAGCAGCTCAGTCAGGTGACGCAAACGCACAGGCAAAAACCTACAAGGTTGGTATTTGCAACTATGTTGACGATGCTTCACTTAATCAAATCGTAGAAAATATCGAATCACAGCTTAAGGTTGCAGGTGAGCAAAACAACTGCACCTTTGATGTTACCGTTCAAAACTGCAATGCTGACGCAAGCGTTATGAACCAAATTATTTCAAGCTACATTTCAGAACCCGTTGACCTTATGATAGGTGTTGCAACTCCTGTTGCAATCGCAATGCAGGCTGCAACCGAGGACAACAAAATTCCTGTTGTATTTGCCGCTGTATCAGACCCTGTCGGTGCAGGCTTGGTAGCAAGTTCCGAGGCTCCGGGCGCAAACGTTACGGGCACATCGGATTACCTTAACACAGATGCAATTATGGATTTGATTTTTGCAAATGACGAAAAGGCAGACAACATTGCTCTTCTTTACGATATGGGACAGGACAGCTCAAAGACACCTATCGAAAATGCAAAGAAGTACCTTGATGCAAAGGGTGTTTCATACAAGGAATACACAGGCACAAACGTTACAGAGGTTCAGCAGGCTGTATCAACAATAGTTAAGGATAAGTGCAGTGCAGTATTTACCCCGACAGACAACACAATTATGACCGCAGAGCTTTCAATTTATGAGGACTTGGCAAAGGCAGGTATTCCTCACTACACAGGCGCAGATTCATTTGCACTCAACGGTGCCTTCCTCGGCTACGGTGTAGATTACGCGGCTCTCGGCAGAGATACTGCAGATATGGTTGCAGACATTCTTGTTAACGAAAAGGACCCTGCAACATATGCAGTTAAGTTCTTTGATAACGGTACTGCTACAATCAATACCGAAATCTGCACACAGATTGGATTTGACTTTGACACTGTTAAGGAAAAGTCTTCGCCGTTCTGCACCGAAATCAAAACAATTACAACAGCAGAAAGCTTTGAGTAACAGATTAATATAAACATCATAATTATTAAGATTCGGGCGAATGTAGTTCGCCCGGTTCTTGTGTGAGGAGAATTATTTATGTCTAACATTTTGGCTATATTTGATGCCGGGCAAATGCAAACGGTTTTGGAGCTTGGACTAATCAGCTCACTTACCGTGCTTGCATTGTTTTTGAGCTACACAATGCTTAATGTGTGCGATCTGTCAACCGACGGTTGCTTTACCTTTGGTGCGGCGGTCGGCGCAGTTGTTGCACTTAACGGACACCCAATTTTGTCAATACCTATTGCTATGCTTGCGGGCATGGCATCGGGCCTGATAACAGCATTGCTTCAAACAGTTTTAGGCATAGACAGCCTTTTGGCAGGTATTGTTGTTAACACAGGGCTTTATTCAATCAATATTGCCGTGATGAAAAAATCCTCACTCTTAAATCTAAACAATTCGGACACGGTGTTTTCCTTAATAAAGCAGAGGCTTGAGGGCACCGTGCTTGAAGGGAAGCAAACGCTTATTATTGCAACCTTGGCGGTTATTCTTGTTGTGCTTTTTCTGTCGCTGTTTCTAAAAACAAAGCTCGGATTGTCTATTCGTGCAACGGGCAATAATCCCGATATGGTTAAATCCTCGTCAATCAACCCCATTGTTACAACAATTATCGGACTTTGCATAGCAAACTCGTTTACCGCTCTTTCGGGTTGCTTGCTTGCACAGTCACAAAAGCAGGCAGAAATTAATATCGGCACAGGCATGGTAACGGTTGCGTTGGCATCATTGCTTATCGGCGGTGTGTTTGTCCGCCGCGGCAAAATTCCGCTACGCGCAATAGGTGCGGTTTTGGGTGCAATTTTGTTCCGCTTGGTATATCAAATTGCTATCGGTCTTCATATGCCTCCGTTTATGCTAAAGCTTGTTTCATCGGTAATTGTAATTATAGCAATCGCAGGTCCTTACCTAAAAACAAGGCTGCCTGAATACATAAGAAAAGCAAAGCTTCGTTCGGGAAGGAAGGTGTGATGATGCTTACATTATCTGATATTAAAATGGTTTTCTTTAAGGGCACAGCTGATGAAAAGGTTGCTCTTAACGGCTTGTCGCTTGATGTTAACGATGGCGATTTTATCACAATTATCGGTGCAAACGGCGCCGGCAAATCAACACTTTTTAATGCGATAGCAGGCACCTATCTTACCGACGAGGGCAGAATTTTGCTTGACGGCAGGGATATAACCGCAATGCCTGAGCATAAGCGCGCAAGGTTTATCGGCAGATTGTTTCAGGACCCTATGAAGGGCAGTGCCCCGGGTATGAGCATTGAGGAAAACCTTGCTCTTGCGGCAGGTCACGGCGGATGGCTTTCTACAATTTCCAAAAAGGATAAAAAGCTGTTTAGGGAAAAGCTTGCTCTTTTGGATATGGGGCTTGAGGATAGGATGAATCAGCAGGTTGGCTTGCTTTCAGGCGGTCAGCGTCAGGCTCTTACTCTTATGATGGCAACCATTAACCCGCCGAAGATTTTGTTGCTTGATGAGCACACGGCAGCACTCGACCCGGGTACAGCCGAAAAGGTGCTTAATCTTACAACTCAAATAGTTGAGGAAAACAAAATCACCTGCCTTATGATTACTCACAATATGCAATCGGCGCTTGAGCTTGGCAACAGAACAATTATGATGGATGCCGGCAGAGTAATTTATGACGTTGCAAACAAGGAACGCAACGGACTTACGGTTGCCGACTTGCTTGAAAAATTCAAATCGTCAGTCGGTCAAAGCCTTGATAATGACCGTATGCTTTTGTCATAAATAAAACACCTTGGACCTTCAAAATCCAAGGTGTTTTTTATTAGGAATTATTCCTCGTATTCGTCTTCGTTTTCCCAGTTGTGATAGATGTTTTGAACGTCGTCGTTTTCCTCAAACATCTCTATCATTTTTGCCATTTTCTTCATATCGTCTTGGCTTTCAAGCCTTGTGTATGTGCTTGGTACATATGCTGCCTCTGATGATACAATGGTGTAGCCCTTTGCATCAAGCTCGTCACGGATTGCACCGACATCGTTCGGCTCGGTCCTGATTTCAAAAATATCCTCGTCATCTGTAAGAAAATCAGAAGCACCTGCCTCAAGAGCATCCTCCATAAGCTGATCCTCGTCGGTATCCTCTTTTTCGATGATGATAACGCCCTGCTTTTCAAACATAAAGGTAACAGAGCCGGGGTTTCCCATATTACCGCCTGCCTTGTCAAAGTAATGTCTTACCTCGCCTGCGGTTCTGTTTCTGTTATCTGTAAGAGCCTCAACAACCACGGCAACACCTGACGGTCCGTAGCCCTCGTACACGATCTCCTCGTAGCTTGTTGTGTCTGCGTCACCGGCAGCCTTCTTGAGCATTCTGTCAATATTATCGTTGGGAACATTGTTTTGCTTTGCCTTTGCAATAACATCACGAAGCTTTGCGTTGTTGTTTGGGTCCGGTCCGCCGTTCTTTACAGCAACGGCAAGCTCTCTGCCGATTTTTGTAAATACCTTTGCTCTTGCAGCATCGTTTGCACCCTTTTTTCTTTTGATGGTGCTCCATTTATTATGTCCGCTCATAATACAAAAACCTTTCTTTTTTCGATTTTTTCACAAAATATTCTATCACATATATATTAACGTTGCAAGTATGAATTTTGTGCGTTTCGGCAAAACTATATTGAGGTGTTAAAATTGAAAAAGGCAATCAGGATTTTTGATGTTATTTTGTCATTTATATGCGCAATTATTTTTGCAGTTGTTGCTTGGGGCAATGCTTATCTGCCCGGCACTGTGGTTTGCTATGATAACAACAGCAATCGGCTTGCGGGGGTGTTCAGTCTTGCTGACGGTGATGCAACCTTGGCTGTTGATGTTCAAAGCTCGTCACCGCGCAAAAGCACGTTAAAGCTGTTTGGTGCAATTCCCGTTAAGGAGGTAATGGTTAGCCAAAGCGATGCGAAAAAGGTTATGGTAAGCGGAGAAGCTTTTGGCATAAAGCTTTATACCGACGGCGTTATAGTTGTCGGTGTGCAGGATGTTCAAACCGATAGCGGAAAGCGAAATCCCGCAAAGGAATGCGGTATAGAGGTCGGCGACGTAATTGTCAGCATTGATAATATAAATGTATATACCTCGGATGATGTTCAGTCGATTTTGTGCGACAACAACGGTACGAGCTTTGATGTGAAGATTAAAAGAGGCGAACGCTACAAAAGCTTAACTCTAACTCCCGTGTACTGCGAGCGCGAGGGATGCTACAAGGCAGGTATGTGGGTGCGTGATTCCACAGCAGGCATAGGCACAATCACATTTTATAATCAAAACAGCGGTATATTTGCGGCGCTCGGTCATCAGATAAATGATGTTGACACAAAGGAAATTATGCCAATGCTTGACGGTGAGGCTGTTGGTGCAACCGTCAAAAAAATAGAAAAAAGCACTCGGGGAACTACGGGCTCGCTTGAGTGTGATTTTCAAAGCCAAACTATCGGCAGATTGCTCAACAACACGGATTGCGGAATATACGGTGCGTTTGCGCAAATTCCCGATTGCGCAAGGGAGTATCCCGTAGCCTCTGTGCAGGAGGTAAAAAGGGGCGATGCCACCGTTATTTGTACTGTGGACAGCGGTAAGCCGCAGGAATATGATATAGAAATTGTACGCATAAGCTATAACGAGAGCAATCGGGAGAAAAATATGATTGTTCGCATTACAGATAATGAATTGATAGAAAAAACAGGAGGCATAGTTCAGGGAATGTCGGGCTCGCCTATTATTCAAAACGGCAAGCTTATAGGTGCACTGACTCATGTAATTGTCGGCAATCCGCAAAAGGGATATGCAGTTTTTGCTCAAACAATGGTTGAGCAGTCGGAAAATAATTAAGGTTACCCTAAATAAAGGGGGAGTCTTTATATATAACAGTTGCATTTGGGTGTTTCAAGTGATAGAATATTTTTATAGCCTAAAAATAAAGGGGATATTCAAATGAAAAGATTTGCAGCCGTATTATTGGCAATTCTTATGACTGTTACACTTTTCGGTTGCTCCGCAAAGGTTGAAGAGCCTGAAACAACAACCGTTACTACAACCGAAACAACAACCAAGGCACCCGTGCTTAATCCTTTTACGGGTGAGTCGGGCTTCAACGAGTCTGCATTAGGCAAGCGACCGGTAGCCATTGTTGTAGAAAACCTTCGTCCTGCACGTCCGCAATGGGGCATCACCTCTCCCGACATCATCTGCGAGGGTGAGGTTGAGGGTGGCATCAGCCGTATGCTTTGGATTTATGCCGATGTTAATGACGTGCCCGAAAAGGTTGGACCGCTGCGTTCTGCAAGACCGAGCTATGTAAAGTTCAGCACATTTTTTGATGCAATCTTTATCCATTGGGGCGGAAGCCACAGCAAAGGTAATTACACAGGCGGATACGAAACAATCAAAAAGCTAAAGGTAAACAATATTGACGGTATGTCGGGCGGCGAAATGTTCAGCAGAGATACCACGCGTAAGGTTTCGTCCGAGCACAGAGGAGTTATGAACGGCAAAAAGCTCTCTAACGCAATCAAGAAAAAGGGTTACAGAACAGAGCTTGACTCCACCAAGTTTACACAGCTGAAATTTAATACCGAGATTTCACCTGCCGGTGCAACCGAGGCAAAAACCGCAAAGGTAAAGTTTTCGGACAGAACGGACACAAGAGCCTTTACCTACGACACCTCCGACGGAAAGTATCACACTAACGATTGGGAAAAGGAGGTTAAGTTCCAAAACCTTATTATTCTCAAGGCGGAGTCAACCTATATTACGGTGCCGTACAAGGGCTCAACAACTACATACCTTAATTATAAGTGGTCGTCGGGCAGCGGAACCTATGTGTCAAACGGCACATCAACCGACATTACCTGGGAGGTTAAGGACGGCAAGTTCGTTTTGAAGGATGCCGTAGGCAACGATTTAACCATCAACAAGGGCAAGTCATATATTGGCTTTGTTTCGTCAAACCATAACGGCAAGGTTACCTGCTCGGCAGAATAATTTGCTCTTGATATTATAAATCAAAGTGATATAATAAAATGTATAAATTCTATAACAAGCAAGGAGATGTTTTATATGGAAAAGAAAAACATTGATTGGTCAAGCCTTGGCTTCGCATATGTACCTACCGATAAAAGATATGTATCGTGGTTTAAGGATGGCAAGTGGGATGACGGTGAGCTTACATCGGATGCAACCATCACCATGAGCGAGTGTGCCTGCGTTTTGCAGTATGCTCAAACCGTATTTGAGGGACTTAAAGCATACACAACAAAGGACGGCAGAACAGTTTGCTTCCGCCCTGATATGAATGCGAAAAGACTTGCGGAGTCTTGCCGCAGGCTTGAAATTCCTGTTGTACCCGAGGATAAGTTTATTGATGCCGTAAAGCAGGTTGTAAAGGCTAACGAGGCTTATGTTCCTCCGTTTGGCTCCGGTGCAACCCTTTACCTTCGTCCGTTTGTATTCGGCTACGATTCAATCATCGGTGTAAAGCCTGCAAACGAATTTCAGTTTAGAATTTTTGCAACACCTGTCGGTCCTTACTTTAAGGGCGGTGCAAAGCCTATCACAATTAGGGTTTCGGATGTTGACAGAGCTGCGCCTCACGGTACAGGTGACATCAAGGCAGGCCTTAACTACGCTATGTCGCTTCACAACATCGTTGATGCACACAACTGCGGCTATGATGAAAATATGTACCTTGACCCTCAAACACGCACAAAGGTAGAGGAAACAGGAGGTGCAAACTTTATCTTTATCACAAAGGACGGCAAGCTTGTAACGCCTAAGTCGGATTCAATTCTTCCGTCAATCACCCGTCGTTCACTTGTTTATGTAGCAGAGCACTATCTCGGTATGGAGGTTGAGCACAGAGAGGTTTACTTTGACGAGATTAAGGATTTTGCAGAATGCGGACTTTGCGGTACTGCGGCTGTTATTTCTCCTGTCGGCAAGATTGTTAACCACGGCGAAGAAATTTGCTTCCCATCAGGTATGGACGAAATGGGTACATATACAAAGAAGCTTTATGACACTCTTACCGGCATCCAAATGGGCGAAATTGAAGCTCCTGAGGGCTGGATTGTAGAGATTGATTAATCTTTGTAAATCTTAATAAAAGCACAAAAAGCAGATTGAACTTAATGCTCAATCTGCTTTTTATATGCGACAGTTTTAATTTACATTTCTATTATCTGTGTGGCAAGCGAGTCAAAATCGTTGCTGTGCGATACGATTATTATCGTTTTGCCTATTGAGTGCATTTGGCTTAAAAAGTCGATTATCCATTGCCTTGACCTTTTGTCAAGGAAGTTCATCGGCTCGTCAAGGACAAGCACCTGGGGGTTCATTGTCAGCACCGATGCAATTGCAACCTTCTTTTTTTCGCCCATAGACAGATGAATGGTTGCCCTTTCCAGCAGATTGCTTATTCCCACAAGGGAGGCAATGTCACTTACCCTTTTTTCAATTTCCTGTTCGGCAAGCATCATCTGTCTCGGCGCAAAGGCAAGCTCGTCATAAACGGTGGAACAAAACAGTTGCGCATCAGTGTTTTGAAAAACATATCCCATCTGTCTGTGAAAGGCCTTTGCAATGCTTTCGTTTTTCATAGCCTTTTTGTTGATAATTGTGCCGTTAAAGCTGTATGTGCCTATCTCGGCAAACTCAAGACCGTTAATTATGTTCAGCAGGGTGGTTTTGCCACAGCCGTTGTCGCCCTTGATAACAACAAACGCACCGTCGTCAATTTGGGTGTTAAAGTGCCTGATAACAGGTACATCGTCATAGGCAAAGCAAATATCGTTAAGCTTTATCATATAATCACCTCAAGATAAATAAATATACCGGTAATAAGCAAAAGCATTACTGTGTATAAAAAATCCGCCAAGCTTGGCTTGTATTTTTGCGATACAACGTATTTTCCGCAAAAGCCACGACATTCCATTGCCCTAACGGTTTCTTCGCCTGCCTGTCGAGCCTTTACAAAAACTGCACCGAGCACTCCCGACACCGAGCTGCTTTTTCTGTCGTTTTTACCGACAGAGCGCACCTTTAAGGCGGTAAGCATTTCGTTGCATATTTCGCCGAACAGCAGGATGTACTTGATTGTTATATCAAATGTAAATATCACAATGTCGGGAACGCGAAATGCCTTTAACGCCCCTGTTATGCTGTAAAACGGTGCTGTAAGGTTAAGCACTGTAACAAGACTTGTGCTGACGGCAACTCTGCCGATGACCGAAAGCATTGTCCTCGGATGCCCCATAAACACGCTCGGCAGCAGAATAATAAATGAAAAAATCAGGGCCGGTACAACAACACGAAGCAGACTTCTGATGCTTTGAGCATTCAGCAATGCAATTCTGACGGCACACAGCCCAAGCATAAGCAAAACAAAGGTGAAATTACGCGAAGCGGCAGTCAGCACAATCATCAGTAAAATGCCGAAAAGACGACAGGTAGTGCTTGGTGCCTGCGTCTTTTTTATTTGAGCATTCAATTTGAATTTTGAGATAAGCGAGATTACTGCCCGTTGAGTTGCGGTGATAAATCTGCTGTTATCCTTTGGCGGATTGTACTCCTGCGGTTGCACCAGCCAATCCGGAATACTGTTGTTAGTCATAGCTTACCCTTGATTTCATAAATGTGCTGATGAGCTTAAACATTATTGTGCAAATCGCAATGCCTATTACTGCACACAAAATATAGCCTATCCATTCGGGCAGGGAGCCTATTGAATAATCGGGGCAGATTGCCTCAAAGCCGGAAAGAATACCGCTTTCAAGTCCCTTGGGAGTATATCCTGCAATCTCGGCAATCTCGTCTGCACCCCATTCACCCCATGCTGTTCCTGTTGCCAAAAGTCCGATAGGTGTTGCACAGGTGAGCACACCAAGGAGCACGCCGATAAGGGTGTTGCCCTTTTTTGTGCGTGGTTGATTTTTCATAATTTCCGGTGATGTTGCCTCAAAAAATGCAAGCATGGCAACGGTAAAGATTGCCTCTGCAAGACCGAATAGGGTTAGGTGCTCTGCCATCATTGCAGGCACGGAAACGTTAAGACCGTACGGGCAGTACAATGCCTGACCGTCTGCACCCTTGAATAACAGAGGCTGCACACCGAATTCCACTGCCGTGCAAAGAGCTGCCGCATTGATTCCTACATATCCTGCAATGCCTGCGGCAAGATATTTTGCGCCCTTGCTTTTGAGCTTTTTTGAAATCAGGCTGTACACGGCATAGCCCACAAACGGCAGAACAAATGCCATATTAAAGCAGTTTGCTCCTATTGCAAGTATACCGCCGTCACCGAAAAGCAGAGCCTGAAGTATCAGTGTAACGCTGACGGACAGACAGGCGGCCTCGGGACCCAACAGTATGGCTATCAGGGTTCCGCCCACGGCGTGTCCGGTTGAGCCTCCTGCGATAGGAATATTAAACATCATTGCCACAAATGAAAATGCGGCAAATATGCCAAGCAAAGGCATTTTTTCTTTTGTAATTTCCTTTGATACCTTTTTTGCACAATATGTCCAAGCAGGAATAACCGCCGCTGTCATAACCGCACAGGTGGACGGTGAAAGATAGTTCTCCGGAATATGCATAGCCTGTACCTCTTTTCTTATTATGTTAAGATTTTAGCACAGGCATAATCGTTGTACAAGCCCCGTGGGGGGATAAAAATTCACCTTGGATGCAAGTGCAATCCAAGGTGATAAATACGGTTGGGATAAATTAAAACAAATATCTTGATACTTTGTGAGCCTTGTCTGTATAAATTACGGGACGCCATTGACCTGCAAGCCAATAAGGGTTGTGCTCATTGTTTTTGTCATACCATACCTGCGGATAGTGTACCTTTTCGTTTTCGGTAACCTCCTTGTACGGTGTAACTATCTTGTCCACCTCAACGCAAAGGATGACAAATCTAAAGTCCTGCATAAAGTCACTGTCGGCGCTGATACTCAAATACCTGTCGGTATACGACATATCATATCCTGTATGGTACAATGCTCGTGACATAACTCTGTCCTCATAGCTGTTGAAGCTGTCCTCGGTTAATGTACCGCAGGCATTGTACGGAAAGGTGTAGCCGTTGTCATCGCTCGGGTTTGTGTTTGTGTAGTATGCGGCGATAATCTGGTAGGTTTTTGATTTGCCGTAAATGTCGGTAAGGTATACCGCCTGTGTGCTGTTGATGTAATTTGTTGACTTTGAATAGAGCCCCTCTATATCGGCAGACGAGCTTTCTATTGATATTGATTTAATCTGTGCATCGTCATCAATGGCGGAGCCCTCGTCAAAATGGTCACCGCTTTGGTAGTCGCTGTTTAGGATAAACACCTCACCGAGCTGTCCGTCACCAAAGGTGATTTTTGCCGATACGTTTTTGTTTTGACCGTAGGCGTCACAGAATTCCTCGGCTATACCCTTTGGATAGGTTATGCCGTATTTCTTTTCATACGGCTTGAGGTACGCGGTTGATGCAATGTTTATGATTATTGCCAATATGCCGATAAGTGCCACTGCACCCACGCAAATTAATGCAATTTTATTCTTCTTTGCAAATGCCTTGATGTCAATGCTTTTTTTGTTGTTTTCGCTCATTATTTAACCACTGTCTTTCTTGCACCTGCAACGGCACGAGCAATGAGTGCCTCGCTGTCAAGTGCCTTTTCTGCCTCAATGATTTCGTCAAGATGAGGCCTTGTTTTAGGGTGCTTAGGTGTAAACACGGTACAGCAATCCTCATATGGAAGAATTGAGGTCTGGAAGGTGTCAATCTCTCTTGAAATACGAATAATCTCGTCCTTATCCATACCGATACACGGCCTGAACACAGGCATCTGTGTTGCGGCATCGGTACAACCGAGTGCATATATTGTTTGGCTTGCAACCTGACCGACGCTTTCTCCTGTTATGAGTGCCGAGCAGTTTTGGTTGCCTGCAATTATTTCGGCAATCTTCATCATATATCTGCGCATAATGATGGTGAAATAGATTTCAGGGCACTTGTCCCTAATCTCCTCCTGAAGCTCCGTAAAAGGTACAACATAGGTTGCAATAGGTCCGCTGTATGCCGCAACCTTGTGCAGCAAATCCATAACCTTTTGCTCTGCAAGCTGTGTTGTGTACGGAGGTGAAGCAAAGTGCACCGAAATAAGCTCAATGCCCCTTTTTGCCATCATATATGCGGCAACGGGGGAGTCGATGCCTCCGCTGATAAGCACTGCACCTCTGCCGCTTGTGCTGACAGGCATACCGCCCGCGCCCTTGATGTTGTTGCCTCTGATAAATGCATAGGTGTCTCTGATTTCAACAGTAACCGTAAGGTCAGGATTATGCACATCTACCTTTAGGTTGTGGTAGTTTGAAAGAATATGTCCGCCAAGCTCACGGCAAATTTCAGGTGACTTGAGTGCAAACTTTTTGTCGCTTCGCTTTGCCTCAACCTTAAAGGTTGCAACCTCCTCAAATCTTTCACCGAGGTATTCCAAGGTTGCTTTTTTGATGCTGTCCATATCCTTTTCTGTTACCAAGGCCCTTGAAAGAGCCGCAATGCCGAAAACCTTTTTGAGCCTGTCAACCGCATCATCAAGGTCGATGCTGTCGTCGCTTGGCTCCACCATAATGGTGGATTGGCTTTTTTTGAAGGTAAAGGCTCCGATGTCGGCAAGAGCCCTTTTCATATTCTTTATTAGTATGTCCTCAAAGGTGTTGCGGTTTAACCCCTTGAGTACAAGCTCTCCGTTTTTTATAAGTATTATTTCTCTCATATTTCTGTCCTATTTTATTGGATATTTTTGCACGGTTTCTTTAATGGCAGACACAAGTAGGTCAACATCATCCTTTGTGTTAAATCTGCTGAAGCTTATGCGGATTGATTTGTCAATAACTCTGTCGCCGAGCCTCATTGCAGTAAGCACGTGACTGCGTTTGCCCTTTGCACAGGCAGAGCCGTTGCTGACATAAATGTCATATTGGCTTGACAGATGCTGAACGATTGTTTGGCTTGTCATAAAGCTTGGGATGTATACATTCAGAATGTAGCACGATGAATCGGCGGGGTTGTTGATTTTTACTCCGTCAATTTTTTCAAGCTCGCACCGTGCGTATGCATTAAGCTTTTTGATTTTTTCCTCCTGCTCCTTTAGGTTGGGGAATTGGCTGACTGCCATGCCAAAGCCTGCAATAAGCGGAGAAGC
Organism: uncultured Eubacterium sp.; assembly: GCF_945980375.1. GTDB lineage: Bacteria > Bacillota > Clostridia > Oscillospirales > Acutalibacteraceae > Eubacterium_R. The sequence goes on from NZ_CAMFQO010000002.1 coordinate 126,929, forward strand.
CTCTGTACCCGGTCTGATTTTTCTTTCCTGCTCGCCGCCGAATACTCTTGGCAAAATGCGTGTGCCCTTTTTGATGTACAGTGCGCCTGTACCCTTTGGACCGTGTACCTTGTGTGCGGTGATTGTCACCAAATCCGCACCGAGCTTGCTTGGCTTGATTTCATACTTGCCGTATGCCTGCACACAGTCAATATGGATAAGCGCAGGTGCCTTTGCCCTTGCCACAGCCTTTTTTATATGCTCAACGGGTAGGATAGAGCCAACCTCGTTGTTTACGTACATCATAGTGACAAGGATTGTGTCGCTGTTTACGGCGTCAAATATCTGCTCCTTTGTTATGTTACCCGCCTCGTTAGGCTCAAGCCTGATAACCTCAAAGCCCTGCTTTTCAAGCTCTGATACCGATTCAAGCACACTTTCATGCTCGATAGCCGTTGTTACAATTCTGTTGCCCTTGCGTTTGTTTGCACCGGCAGAGCCAAGAATTGCAAGGTTGTTTGCTTCTGTTCCGCCGGAGGTAAAAACAATTTCGTCGCTCTCGCAGGAAAGCGATTTTGCAATCGTCTCTCTCGCGCTGCGTACCTCGGCATAGGCGTTAAGCCCCTCCTGATGAAAGGATGACGGATTGCCGAAGCTTTCGGTAAGCATTTTGTAAACCTTGTCGGCAACCTCCCTTGTGGGCATTGTTGTTGCACTGTTGTCCAAATAAACACTCATTATTTTATGTTTCTCAATTCCTTTAGCTTAAATGCGGCTGTAATGGTTTTTGCATCTGTTATTTCACCGCTCATTATTTTTGTAATTAGGGTTGTCAGCTTCATTTTTGTAACCTGGAGGAATTCGTCCTCGTCAAGATTTTGTTCAACCTCGGTTAATCCTGTTGCGGCATAAAGATATATTTCCTCGTTTGTGTAGCCGGGTGACGGATAAATTCTGCCAAGGTCGATATAATTCTCGGCAACAACACCGCATTCCTCCTGAAGCTCTCGCTTGCCGGTTTCAAGCGGGTCCTCGCCCTTTTCTCGCTTGCCGGCAGGGATTTCGTAAATAGATTCCTTGTACGGATAGCGGAATTGACGCACCATATATACATATTCGTCGTCGGTTAGGGCAATTATTCCCACACCGCCCGGATGGTCAACGCATTCTCTTGTTGCTTTTTCGCCGTTGCAAAGGGTAATGTCGTCAACGTGAAAATTAACTACTCTGCCGTTGTATATGCCCTGCACATTTTCTGTTCGTTCATACATGCCGAGGGCTATGGATTCTATATCCTGTATTTTGTCAACAACATATGTTGCACCGCTTTCTATAAGCTCAAATTTACTGCCGAAGCCCCAAAGCACACCAACGCTGTCAACTCCCGCACCGCGTGCACCGTCCATATCATAAAACCTGTCGCCAACCATTATTGCATCGTTCGGCTCCACCCCGAGCTCGTTTAGGCAACGCTCAAGTATGCTTTGCTTTGATTCGCAGTCTGCGTTAAAGCTTACAGCACTGATGTAATCAAAATATGTTTGCAAATCTGCCTTGATGAGCAGCTCCTCAACATAGTTGATCGGCTTTGATGATGCAATGCCAAGCTTAAAGCCCTGTGACTTTAGGTCCTTTATTAGCTGTGGAATGCCGTTATAAAATTCACTTTCGTAAAGCCCTATGTTTGTGTAGCGTTCGCGGTATTTTTTTACAAGCTTTTCCGCATCAGTTACACTTTGATTAAACCTTTCCTGAAAGGTTACAAGCAACGGAGGACCTATAAAAAAGTCAAGCTCCTCCCATTCGGGAGCCTTAATGCCAAAGGCATCAAGCGCATATTTTGCACTTTTTTTAACTCCTACACCCGTGTCGCACAATGTGCCGTCAAAGTCAAAAACGACTGCCTTTACCATTATTTTGCCTCCACCTTTTTCATAAAGCGCTTGCTGCTGACAACAAATCGTTCAATAGTTCCTTTTCCTATTACCGCACCGTTGTCCTCGCAAGCCTTAACATCAAATATAAGCCTTCTGCCTTGTACCTCGACAAGAGTTGCGTGCGCAATGATTACCGCACCCACTCCGCTTGCCTTGTCGTGAGTGACATTGATTGATGTACCAACCGTTGTTTCGTCCTCCTCAAGAAATTCCGAAACAGCATTGCAGGTTGCCTTTTCCATAAGGGCAATCATAAACGGTGTTCCAAACACGGGCAACGATCCGCTTTGTGCGGCAATGGCTGTATTTGTAGAGTTTACTATGGTGAGAGCTTCGCCCTTAACCTCTGTGATAATTTCCTGCATAAAATCACCTCGCAGATTAATTCAGTTTATTATAGCATATTAATGTAATTAATACAAGGCAAAGAAGCCAAAAGAAAAAGGGAGCAGGTGTAACACTTGCTCCCTTTCCCTCTCTGTCTATAACAAACTATAGGAGGACAGGTTACCCAAAACGGTTGCGGCTCCGTTTTGAGCGTATTCACATTATAGTAAAAATAAACAAAGTTGTCAAGTGAAAAGTTAAAAGTTTTTTGCCAATTTATACAAAACAGCACATTAAACTTTATGATGATACCCATAAATTAAAGTTATGGTGTTTTAGTGGACTGATTAAACGGTATTTGTCCTGAATGTCGATTTTTGTCGAGAAGTTTTTTGGACTTTTTTTGCCGATTTTATTGACACAATACAAATGTTCGACTAATATATGCAGTAGACAGCAACAATTTCGTACATAAGTTCGAAAACGATTGTTGCTCAAATCGGTCAACCACTCAAGCCGATTCAATCTAACAGAAAGGATGATAAGTATGACAATAACGGAATTGGCACAGGAATATGAAAATCAGTACAAGGCTCTTAGCACAAGGCTCGACGCAATGAAGCCGTTGCTTAGTGTTTATCGCGGTGAGGACCTTGTCAGCTTAAGACGAAAAATAAAGATATATTACGATATGGCGTGCGAGTGCAGGCGCACGGCTTCAATGCTTTTCGGATACTATGAGGAGGACGTAAACAATGATAGATTTTATTGATAATTATTACACCAAAAGCTATTTCGATTCTGACTCGTTAGATAAGGAACGGGCAAAGAAGAAGGCTTTTTCAACGATAATGCCTATAATTATGCAGGAGGAGTTGACTCCAATGCAAAGCCTGTGCTTTAGGTATAAATACGAAAACAACAAAACTCAAACAGAAATTGCAAGCCTGCTTAAGCTTTCACAGCCTACGGTTTCAAGGCACATTTCAACCGCAAAGGACAAAATGAACAATCAGCTCGGCTACTGCTATATAGCATTGTCAAAGGCGATTGATGAATATGACAGGCTGTCAAATCAAATGTGATATATATGTCATCAGGCAGACGTTGACAGCTATTCAAAGGGCAGTATTGCACTGTCAGGTCGGGCTTGCCTGTTATCTTTCAAATTATAATATGTAAGATAACAGACCTTTGACACACACCAAAAAACAGATTGAAATTGGTTTTCAATCTGTTTTTTGCTTTTACGCTTTATATGTACTTTTGAATTTTAATTTTGTCAAGCACCAAGCCGACAATTACAAATACAACCGCCGAGCCTACTGCCTGTACAGCAGAAAACGGAACAGATGTCAAGGCTGTTGGGAAGGAGTAAAGTATACCCTCTGCTACAAGGTAGCCTCCGATAGTCCACAAGCCCGATACAACTGTCATCAAAACCGACCATTTTGTAATTATTTTTTTGCTGTTTCTTGCAACAATGATAAACGGCACAGCGTTAATTGCCTTGATGATTGCGGTTGGTATAGCCCATTGCGGAGCACCGGCAAGAACATCCGCAATTCCACCGCCGATTGCCGCAGCAAGTGATGCCCAAGGCCCGAGCAGACAGCCTGCCAAATAAATCATACTGTCACCAAAGTGAAGATAGCCCGAATTGATACCTGTGGGCATTTTGATGAATGCTGTTGCAACTGCAATGAGAGCCGCCATAAGTCCCGTAATGCAAATGCGTTTAACCTTATTTTGCGTTGTCTTTTCCATAAAAAATTCTCCTTTTGGTTTGTTATGCCTGAATTATATCCCATATTTAACCATTAAAAAAGATATAAAAAAGAGAATTTTTTAGGGTACAGACTGTCAATAGGTTTTTATCATTTCGAAATCCATAGACCTTAAAGTGTCAAGCAAATCGGCGTTGTTACGAATCGGGCTTTGGGTGATGATTCCCCCTCTTGCCAAATGGGCAGGGGTGTGAAAATCAGAGCCCGACACCATAAGCTTGCCGTTTTCCTTTGCCCAAGCCTCTGCCTTTTCGTTAGACTCCTTTGGAGTTTTACCGTTATATATCTCAACACCGTCTATGTAATCAAGGTTGCACCTTCTTATTCCCGGCCTAAACGGATGAGCCTGATAAACGAGGTAGCCCTCGCTGTGCATAAGCTGATACATTTGCTTTTCCCACACAGCCAAAAGATTTCCTTGTTTGGTCAGCCATTGCTCCTCAACACCGTACACAAGGTAATCGTTTGCAGTACCGTAGTGCCTGAGCTCCACGCCGAGCATAATGGTAAAATCCGACGGAGCGATTTTTTTCATTTCTCTGTATGACTGCAAATAAAAGTCAATCTTTTTTTGCGGAGCAAAGTAGTTGTGATTGTAAAAGGTGAGGGGACTGTAATGGTCGGTGAGTACAATACCGCTGTATCCCTTGTCCATATACATTCTTAATATTTCCTTTGGCGCAACCCTACCGCATTGGCTGACAGGTCCGGTATGGGTATGCATTTCGTATTTGTATTCCATTAGTAATTCGACCTTCTGAACATATTTGAAATTTGATTGCACAGCACAGGAAAGCTGTCAAGACGCGGATCATCGCGGAGTATAAGCCCTGCACATTCCTGACATTGAGTAAGAGTGCCTGTATCCTCAAGCATATCGGCAATTTTAAGCTTTGGCAGGCCGTGCTGACGGGTACCGAAAAAGTCACCCGGACCCCTGCTTTTCAAATCGTAATCTGCAATTTTGAAGCCGTCAGAGGTGGATTTCATAATTTTTAATCGCTCAACGCTGGCTTCTGATTTGTTGTCCGACACAAGTATGCAAAAGCTTTTGTCCTTGCCACGACCCACTCTGCCTCGTAGCTGATGAAGCTGTGACAACCCAAACCTGTCTGCGTTTTCAATAAGCATAATGGTTGCATTCGGTACATCAACGCCAACCTCAACAACCGTGGTGGAAACAAGTATTTGTACCTCGCCGCCTGCAAAACGCTCCATAACACGTTCCTTTTCCTTTGGCTTCATTTTTCCGTGAAGCAGGGCAAGGCTGTATCCGTCAAATACCTTTGTTGAAAGCTCCTCGGCATACTCCTTTGCAGAGATTAAGTCGCTTTCGTTATCATCTACAAGAGGGCAAACAATATATGCCTGATTGCCGTTGTCAATTGCGTTTTTGATAAATTTGTAAATCCTTGGGTGATAATCGGTTGTTACCAAATCAGTACGAATTTCCTGCCTGCCGGGTGGAAGCTCATCAAGAATACTAATATCCAAATCACCGTATATAATGAGTCCCATGGTGCGTGGTATAGGAGTTGCAGACATAACGAGAAGATGAGGGTTGTTGCCCTTCATTGCAAGGTTTGAGCGTTGCTCAACGCCGAATCTGTGTTGTTCATCTGTACAAACCAAGCCAAGCCTTTTGAACTCAACATCGTTTTGTATAAGGGCGTGTGTGCCGACAACTAAATCTATTTCACCGTCAAGCAGACGACGTTTAATCTCTCTTTTATCCGTTGCCTTTGTTGAGCCGGTGAGAAGAGCAACCCTCACGTCTACATCCTTAAAGAGCCTGCAAAAGCTTTCGTAATGCTGGGCGGCAAGTATTTCCGTCGGTGCCATCATCGCGGCTTGATAGCCGTTTTTGATTATGCTGTACATAACCGCACCTGCAACTGCAGTTTTGCCCGAGCCGACATCTCCCTGAACAAGCCTGTTCATTTGCCTGTCACCCATAAGGTCGCCGATGCAGTCTGCAACGGCTCTTTTTTGTGCCTTGGTTGGCTCAAAGGGCAGCAGGGAGTAAAATTCATCTGTGTAGTCGGTGCGGATTTTTTGCATATTCTGCACCTTTCTTGCACCCTTTAGCATCATTAGTCCAAGCTGAAGAGTCAACAGCTCTTCAAATATTAACCGCCTGCGCGCTTTTTGTATGTTTTCTTCCTTGGTTGGAAAGTGAATTTGCTTTATTGCGAAATCAAGTGAGCATAATCCGTATTCCTGCATAATGTATTCCGGCAGGCTTTCGGGTATTTGCTCTGCTTTTTTCAGTCCCTCTGACACAACCTTTTCTATAATTTTTGATGACAGTCCGTTTGTTGTGGGATAAATAGGGTGTATGCCCCGTGCATTTTCCACTCTTTCAATTTGCGGAGAGCTCATTGAAGCCTCAGTAAAGGTCTTGTCCACCTTGCCGTACAGAATGTAGTCATCAAACGTGCGAAGCGATTTTGCAAGATATTCGTTGTTGAAAATTGTAACGTGAATAACAACCTCGCCGTCAGAGAAATTGCATTTGTAAAGGGTTAACCCCTTGCGGATTTTTGCCTCCTTAACCGGAGTAATCATAGTTGCTTTAATGAAGGCGGGCTCACCCGACGGAGCATCCTTAACAGAAAGAGTTTTGCTCCAATCAATATATTTTCGCGGATAATAATGAATAAGATCCTGTAAAGTGTAAACACCCAACTTGTGAAAAAGTTGGGCTCGTTTATCTCCTACACCTTTTATGAACTGAATACTGTATTCATCAAAATTCATATTATTCCACCGAAATAATGTAGTAATACACAGGCTGACCGCCGTTTACTATGCTAACCTCAATGTCACAGGCAAATTTTTCGTTGAGCATTTCTTCAACTCTTTGCGCCTCCTCCTCGGTTGTGTCCTCACCATAGATAAGGGTTACAAGGTTGTTTTCATCAGGATTAAACAATTCGGCAGTTGCGTTAAATGCAATCTCCTCTCTGTTTTCACCGATGAATTTTATAGCTCCGTTGCAAAGGCCCATAATCTGACCTTCTTTAATAGGCTTGCCGTCAACCTCGCTGTCTCTTGCGGCAAAGGTTACGCTGGCAGTTTGCACATTGCCTGCCATAGCAAGCATAGCGTCAAGATTTTCCTGCTTGTCCACGGTTTCATCAAATGCAAGCATAGCACAAATACCCTGCGGAATAGTTTTTGTTTCAAGCACAATGACCTCACGGTCGGTTACACTGTCCCTTGCCATTTGTGCCGCCATAATGATGTTTTTGTTGTTTGGCAAAACGTATACAACCTTTGCCGGAACTGCAAGCACAGCGTTGATAATGTCATCGGTTGACGGGTTCATTGTTTGACCGCCGCTGACAACAACATCTGCTCCGAGGTCACTGAACAGCTCCGTTAAGCCCTTACCGGCACAAACCGATACAAAGCCGTAGTCGTTTTCAGGCTCGGCAATTTTAGGCTCGTCCTCTTTCTTGTCGGCTTCGTTATTCGGCTCGGAAAGATTTTTGATGCTTATGTCAAAAAGCTGACCGTATTTAACTGCTGTTTGAATAATACTTCCAAGCTGTTCGCTGACAACCTTTACGGATATTTTGTTGGCGTCCTCGTTAACCTTAACGCCGTTACCGATAGCCTCAAGGAAAGCACGAAGCTTGATAGCGTCGCTTTCCTTTGCACCGCGCACCTTTTGAATAATAAATGCACAGTCGTAGCCAACCTCTGCCTGCTCGGCACTGCCTGCCTTTTTGCTCGGCATAGCCTCTTCGCCGACAGGGCTGACAATAGCATTGTGAACAATTACGGATTTCATACCCTGAAGGATAAGCAAAAATCCTTGACCGCCTGCGTCAACAACTCCTGCCTGCTTAAGAACGGGGAGCATTTCGGGAGTTTTTGCAAGTGCTTCCTTTGCCGCCTCGAGTGCGGCTGTGCAAACCTCAAGAGTATCGTTGTTAATTTTTGCCATTTCCTCGGCTGCCTCGGCAGCACATCTTACAACTGTAAGAATTGTACCCTCGGTAGGCTTCATAACTGCTTTGTATGCCGCGTCACTGCCCATACGAAAGGCTCTTGCAACGTCATCGCCGTCTGCCTGCTCAACACCCTTAAAGGCCTTTGAAAAGCCACGGAATATAAGCGAAAGAATGACACCGGAGTTTCCTCTTGCACCTCTTAAAAGTGCAGATGCAACCCTTTTTGAAACATCACCTATTGTGCTGTTGTCGGGCATATCCTTTATGTCGTCGGAGGCGGAGGCAATGGTCATGGACATATTTGTGCCTGTGTCGCCGTCCGGAACCGGAAAAATATTAAGTGCATCAACAGCCTGTCTGCTGTTTGCAATATTGTTTGCCGCGGATATTACTCCGTCTCGAAACATCTGTCCTGTAATCATTAAGTAGTCCTCCGCAATCAGTTAATGCTGTTGTCAATACCCTCGATGTGCACATTAACCTCTGATACCTTGAGGTCGGTTGTGCTTTCAATAGTGTATCTGACCTTGTTTACAATGCTGTCTGCAATAGCGCTGATGTTTACACCGTATGAAACAGCGATTGACAAATCAACAACCAATGCACCGTTAACGCTTTTGATTGTAACACCCTGATTGGAGTTGTCAAAATCTGCCTTTTGAGTTCTGTTTTTGATAGCGGTTTTGATTGTTTGAACAGTATTTGCACTAACCATTCTTGTAACGCCGAAGCAGCTTTGTGCGGCATTGCCTACAAGCTTGGCAAAGTAGTTATTTGTGATTTCAATATATCCGTTTGGATTTTCGTACTTAATCATAATTATCCGTTGCCTTTCTCGGCTACCGTTAAATTAAAGTTAACACATATTGTAGCCGAAAATATGTGTCGAACATTGTTGTTAATTGTAATACCAGTCCTCAATATTTGAAAAGAAATTTCCGTAGCTTCCCTGCATATCGCCGTGCATTGCCTTTGAGTAGCATATTACACCGTTGCGATAAACAACGGGAATAAACGGCATATCCTCCGAAAAGCTTAAAATGAATTTTCCGAGCTCTGCCTTGCCGTTAAGATAGTCACGGTAGAGGCTTGAGGTTTGGGAATCGGTGTTTATACCAAAGGCGGTTTTGCCCTTTTTGTCAAAAAACGACGATAGTCGCATATCGTTTGGGATTTTTGTTTCGCCGATATAGATGTCGTAGGTGCCGTATTTTAACGCGTCGTTAAATACCTTTTGATTATAGCTTTTAACCGTTACGTCAAAGCCGGCGGATTCAAGCTGTCGTTCAACAAGCTTTGCAACTGCAACCCTTTGCTCGTTTTGATTTACAACGATTTTAAGCTTGACGTCGCCGTCGCTGTATCCTGCCGATGCCAATGCCTGCTTCGCTGCCGTAATGTCGGCGCTGTCAGCAAAAATCTGTGTTTCTCTGCCGATGCGAGAAACAGGATTGAACAGCGAGGTTGAAGGCCTTGCATATCCCTGATATGCGCTCTTTGCAAGAGTTGTTCTGTCAACAGCAAGTGATATTGCCCGTCTGACCTCCTGCTTTGATGTTGCGCCCATTGATGTGTGCAGCCCTAAGTAAACCATATTGTTAAGGGCTACCTGCTTTTTACCGCATTTCAGCCTTGTGATACTGTCGTTGGGGTTGTCACGGTAGGCATAGCTGATGTTGCCTATGTTGATTGCATTGTTTATTGATTCCGCAGACGGAACGTTAACAAGCTGTATTTTTGTAAACCTTGGATTAAATTCCTCCTTGTACAGCTCGTTTTTTTCTGCAAAAAGCTTGCCTTCGGACTCGGTAAACTTATACCGACCGCTACCGATAGGGAATTTGCTGTTGTCTGTAACCTTTGAAATGTAAAATGTCAACAGCTGATGCGCGTACGGATTTGCGTAGGACATTTTGAATTTAATTACCGTGTCGCTCACGGTGCTTGCACTGTATATGGGTGCAAGGCTGTTTTTCCATCGCGGAGATTGCTTTGCCTCGTTAAAGGAGCTGACAACATTTTTTGCCGTAAGCGGTGAGCCGTCCGAAAATGTCAGACCGCTTACTATGGTAACGGTTAACGTGTCGGAATCCTCATATGTGTAGGAGCTTGCAATTTCGGGAACTGCCTCAAAGCTTTCATCAATCCTAAACAACGGCTCAAACACAAGGTCCTGCGCTGTTTGATTGTTCAGCGTGTCCGACTCAAACGGATTTAATGAATCGGATTGGCTGTAGCTTATTTTGAAGCCCTCGGTGTCCTCGGTAACCTGTGCGGTTGTTTGCACCACAAGCTGATGCTCCGGCGGTGCCTCTCTTTTGCATCCGCTAAACAAGGCGATTGCTGTTGCAATAGATAATAATATTGCCAATGCCTTTTTGGTCATACTCTAAACCTTTCTATATTTTCAGCCCTGCCGTTTGCCTCATTAATGTCAATAACGACGCCCTCCATAGTGCATGGACCATCGGGATTTTCAAATCTTACAGGCAGGTTGGTTTTCATTTTTTGTATGGCAAGCTCCGGTGTTACGCCCAAAACAGAATAATACGGACCGGTCATGCCTATGTCGGTAATATATGCGGTGCCGTTGGGCAAAATCTGCTCGTCGCTTGTTTGAACGTGGGTATGAGTACCGAATACGGCTGATACTCTGCCGTCAAGGTAAAAGCCCATACCTTTTTTTTCACCCGATGCCTCTGCGTGAAAATCAACAACAATTATCCTTGCACCGTTTGCCTTAACCTTTTCTATCTCGGCATCAATGGCGTCAAACGGATTTGTGTTGCTGTCAAGGTACACGGTGCCCTGAAGATTAATTACGGCAACTCGGCTTTTTCCTCTTTCAAGGATAACAGAGCCGTTGCCGGGGGCACTGCTGTGATAATTGCACGGACGGATGATAAATTCGTTTTCGTCAAGGTAGTCTGCAATTTCAGGCCTGCGCAGTGCGTGGTTGCCAAGCGTAATGGCATCTGCACCGCTTGTAAAAATGTGCTGTGCGCTTTTTGGAATAATTCCGTTACCGACGGCACTGTTTTCTCCGTTAACGATAACAAAATCCGGACGATATTCTCTTTTTATTTTTGGCAGGCAGTCACGAAGATAATCACATCCCTGTGAGCCGACAACGTCGCCTATTGCTAAAATTCTCAAAATTTCACCGCTTCTGTATTTGTTCTGTATTTGCATATATAATCTATTATATTATATATTATATCATCCTCAATTACAATATTAAAATAAAAAAACAGGCAGTTCAAGAAAAACTGCCTGTCAGCGTGTCGAAAAAGTCGAATTATAAATTTCGACACGCAGGTAGACTGTTGAGAAATGGAGCTGAATTTCGCATTCTTGCGAGGGAAGATGTACGAGGGTACCTCGACCGAGCAAAAGGCGAAAAACGCCAAAAGCGGCTTAGATTCGATGTCTAAGCCGCTTTTACAATCCCTCCGAGTGCGATAAATCGCACCCACCTCCCTTTACACAAGGGAGGCTCAAATTGGTTTATTTTAATTTATATGGCGTGTTTCAGCCCACTTTATCGACAGTCTTCAGCTTATTTCATTTTTTTTACTTCTTCAAAGACACCGACGATTTCATCATCAGGCTTCTTTGTACAAAGCGAAACAACAACATTTGCAACAAGACCTGTAAGGAAGGCAGGTAATAATTCGTAAATGTTGAGTACGGGTGAAAGGCCTGAAATTACGAATTTCCAAAGGAATACCATTACACCGCCTGCAAATATACCTGCGATTGCACCGTAAAGGTTTGAGCGCTTCCAGAAAAGTGAAAGCAACACAACCGGACCGAAGGCAGCACCAAAGCCTGCCCAGGCAAATGATACAATGCCGAATACAGAGCTGTTTGCATCCCAGGCGATAATTACACCGATTACGGAAATAACAACAAGTGTTACTCTTGCAACAATCATTTTTGCAGTTTCGGAAAGCTTAAGACCAAACAATCCGCCAAGCAGGTTTTCACTTGCAGATGACGAAGCAGCCAAAAGCTGACTGTCGGAGGTTGACATTGTTGATGCCAAAATACCTGCAAGTATTACACCGGCAATAAGAGCAGGAGCAATACCCTCTTGGCTCAATACGTTTGAGATTTGAATGATGATGGTTTCGCTGTCATCAAATTTGCCGAGTGCTCCGCTTGCAACCATACCTCTGCCGACAATACCGATAGCAAGTGCAATGAACATGGAAATTACAACCCAAACAGAAGCAACACGGCGTGATGTCTTTACCTTTGCAGGATTTTCAATAGCCATAAATCTAAGCAAAATGTGTGGCATACCAAAGTAGCCCAAGCCCCAGGCAAGAGTGGAAACAATGCTTATTATTCCAAAGCCCGTTGAGGTGTTGCCCTCGTCATGATGAACGGTAAACAAATTAAGATAACCGCTTAGCTGTTGTGCATTGTCCATAACAGCGCCGATGCCGCCTGCCTTTGCCACACCGAAAACAAGCACAATAATCAATGCTATTGTCATAATAATTGACTGAATAAGGTCGGTAACAGATGCAGCGGTAAATCCGCCGAGTGATGTGTAGCCGACGATGATGATTGCAGACACTACCATAGCGATGTGGTAATCAATGCCAAACAATGTGCCGAAAAGCTTTCCGCAGGCACTGAAGCCCGATGCGGTGTAAGGAACAAAAAATACAATAATAATCAGTGCAGCAAGTGCCATAAGGATTTTTTTGTTGTCCTTGTATCTTAACGAAAAGTAATCCGGAATAGTGATTGCTCCGATGCGTGCAGAATAATTACGAAGCTTTTTTGCAACAATGAGCCAGTTAAGATATGTACCTACGGCAAGGCCGATAATTGTCCAACCTACCTCGGCACAGCCTGCAAGGTATGCAAGCCCCGGCAGACCCATAAGCAGATAACTGCTCATATCGGATGCCTCGGCGCTCATTGCCGTTACAAACGGGCCGAGCCTTCTGCCTCCCAAATAAAAATCGTCTACACTTTTGTTCTTTTTTGCATAGCCGACACCGATAAGCAAAATAGTGAATAAATATACTACAATCGATATCATTATGCATATTTGTGCAGTAGTCATATGTTCTCCTCCTATAATAATACGTAAGATAGATAACTCATTTTATCACATATTGTATAATAATGCAAACATTTATTTTTATACATTTTTATACAAATGAATGTTCAATTACCATTACAAGCTCTATATGATTATCTCTTTGCTTAAATTTTTCCGTCAATTCCGTGCGAATTTTTGCCTTCTCCTTTTCCTCGCAAAACGGTACGATGAGGTCAAAAATAAGGTTTGTATGAGTTTCGCCCTTAACCATTCTGAAGTCGTGGAAGGTGTATTCGCTGTTGTACTCATTGATTATTTCGGCGGTCATTGCCTTGTATTTGTTAACCTCATCGTCGTCAACAACAATGGGGTCCATATGTATGCACATAATTATGCCAAGGTCCTCGTTAATTTTCTTTTCAACATTGTCTATTACATCATGAAGCGTCATAACGTTTATGTTGGACGGCACCTCTGCGTGAGCGCTTGCGATTATTCTGCCCGGACCGTAGTCGTGCACGATAAGGTCGTGAACACCTATAATGCAGTCGGGCTCGGTCATTATTCTTTCAATATTGTCAACAAGCTCCTTTTCGGGTGGCTGACCTAAAAGCGGAGATACTATTTCTCTTGCGATATTAATACCGCCGATAAGGATAATTATTGCCACAGCCAAGCCTATAACACCATCTATCCAAGCGATGTTGAACAGGTGCGAGAGTGTTAACGCAACAATGGTTGCAAGGGTTGATATGCAGTCGTTAAGGCTGTCCTGCCTAACTGCCTTGAGGTTGATGTTGTCGGTATGCTTAAAAAGCCTGTGGTTAAAGTATGCCATCCAAAGCTTTACCAAAATTGACGCAGAAAGAATCAGCACATATACCATACTGAATTTCAGCTCCTGCGGGTGAATAATCTTGCCGATAGAGTCCTTCGCAAGCTCAAAGCCCATAATTAAAATCAATGCCGACACCGCAAGCGCTGACAGATATTCCATCCTGCCGTGACCGAACGGATGCTCCTTGTCCACGGGCTTTTTTGATAGCTTTGCACCTGCTATCGTCACCGTGTTTGATGCCACGTCCGACAGATTGTTAAGGGCGTCTGCCGTGATGGAAATAGAGCCTGAAAGCTTTCCTACAAAAAATTTGAAAATTGCAAGGCAGATGTTGCACACTATGCCCACACCGCCACTCATAACTGCAAAGGCCTCACGGTCAAAGCCTCTTTTTTGTCCCAGCTTAATTAAAAAACGAGTCATAATATCACTCCGATTCTTGTATTTTTTGTGTATTTTTTCATTATAACAATTCCTGCTCATTTTTTCAATAAAGACAGCATTAATTACAGTAGATTATAAATTATTTATTAATAATTTACAAAACGGTGGACATTAATTTGTTAATTAGTTATAATACACCATAACGATTGTTTACTGTATTGGTAAAGGAGACAGAATATGAATACACCAAATGCGCCATGGTTAAAGTATTTCGGCGATATTCCTGCACATCTTGATTATCCGAGCGGTTCTATGTATGAGGCTGTCAGGGAATCTGCACAAAGGCTTAAAAAAATGAATAGCGTTGCCTATGAATTTCAGGGCAAAAAGACAACCTATAAGCAATTCTTAAATAAGATAGAGCTTCTCGGCAAGGCTTACAGAAGCATCGGCATCAATGAAGGTGACACTGTAACAGTATGTATGCCGAACACTCCGCAGGGTGTAGATACCTTTTACGCTCTTAACAGAATCGGTGCGGTTCCCGCAATGATTCATCCGCTTTCGGCTGTCGGCGAAATAGCCTTTTATATCAACACTGCTCAAAGCAAGGCAGTTTTGGTTGTCGATTTGTTTTATGAAAAGGTGCTTGAGGCACTTAAGCAGGTTGACCATCCTGTAAAGGTTGTTGTTGCTCATATCAAGGATGAGCTTCCGTTCCCGCTTAATATGCTTTATCCGCTTACTCTTAAGAAAAAGCCTGCTCCGCTTCCAAAGGATAACAAGGACATTATTGATTGGGCAGATTTTGTTTCGGCAGGCAAAAAGGCACCGGCACTTACCAATGAATTTCCAAAAAAGGATGACACGGCGGTTATTCTTTTCTCGGGCGGTACAACCGGCACATCAAAGGGTATTCAGCTTACAAACCTTAATATGAACGCACTTGCCGCACAGGTTGCATCAAACGCAGGCTTCTCTATGGAGGGCTTGAGGATGTTTTCCGTAATGCCTTTGTTCCACGGCTTCGGCTTGGGTGTAGGCATACATACTGCACTTATGGCAAGCGGTACTTGCATCATTATTCCGCAGTTTACAATTCAAACATATGCGCGTGATGTTAAAAAATACAAGCCAAATGTTATTGTAGGCGTTCCTACATTGTACGAGGCACTTTTAAGAAGCGAGGGCTTTGATTTTGACCTTTCGTTCCTTCGAGGTATGTTCTGCGGAGGCGACTCTCTTTCGGTAGAGCTCAAGAAAAAGGTTGATAAGTTCCTTAAGGATCACAATGCAACAATTCAGGTCAGAGAGGGCTACGGAACAACAGAGTGTGTTACTGCCTCCTGCCTTACTCCGTATGACACCTATCGTGAGGGCAGTATCGGTATTCCGTTTTCGGATACATATTATGCTATCGTTAATCCTCAAAACGATACAGAGGTACCTTACGGTGAGGAGGGTGAAATCTGTATTTGCGGTCCTACAGTAATGAAGGGCTATCTTAACAACGCAGAGGAAACAGCATCTACTCTACGTGTTCACGCAGACGGCAATGTATGGCTTCATACAGGCGACCTTGGTGTTATGGACGAGGACGGATTTGTTTACTATAAGCAGAGAATGAAGCGACTCATTATTGTATCGGGCATCAACGTTTATCCGTCACAGGTTGAAAATGCTATCGATGCTCACCCGGACGTTCTTTTGTCTTGTGCAGTAGGTGTGCCCGACCCATACAAAATGCACGTTGTAAAAGCTTTTGTTGTTTTGCGTCAGGGCGTTGATCCTTCCGATAAGATTAAGGAAGAAATCATTGAAAACTGTAAAAAGAACATTTCACGTTACGGTGTTCCTAAAGAAATTGAGTTTCGTACCGAGCTTCCTAAAACTCTTGTAGGCAAGGTTGCTTACAGAGTTCTTGAAGAGGAAGAGGCTAAAAAGTACGAGGAAGCAAAGAAAAATCAGTAATATAAATAAGAAAAATACATCCTTCAAAATTTTTGGGGATGTATTTTTGTATTGTGCTTCGCATAAAAATATGATATGCTGAAATTGATAGATATGCTGAAATTGATAATAAAAAATAATTTGAAAAGGGGATTTTTATTATGAGATATGAAGTAAAAGGCGGAAGCTTTCCTGTTGTCGTTTGTCAGCTTGAAAACGGTGAAACAATGATTACAGAGGGCGGCGGAATGAGCTGGATGTCACCTAATATGAAAATGGAAACCGTAGGTGGCGGAGTAGGCAAAATGCTTGGCAGAATGTTTTCGGGTGAAAGGCTTTTCCAAAACAAGTATACAGCAGTCGGCGGTAACGGCGAGATTGCATTTGCAAGCAGCTTTCCAGGTGATATTGTTGCTGTTGAGATTGGTGCCGGCAATGATTGCATTGTTCAAAAAAGTGCTTTTCTTGCTTCCACACAGGGCGTAGATTTGTCAGTATTCTTCCAAAAGAAAATCGGTTCGGGATTTTTCGGCGGCGAGGGCTTCATTATGCAAAAGCTTTCGGGTAACGGACTTGCTTTTATAGAAATTGACGGTGCTGCTGTGGAATATAACCTTGCAGCAGGTCAGCAGATAATTGTTGATACAGGTCATGTTGTAATGATGTCTGCATCCTGCCAAATGGATATTCAAACCGTTAAGGGTGTAAAAAATATTGTGTTCGGCGGCGAGGGCTTGTTCAATACGGTAATAACCGGTCCGGGCAGGGTAGTGCTTCAAACAATGCCAACCATAAAGCTTGCCGGCGCACTCGCACCTTACATACAGCTTCAGTCATCATCAAAATAATTTATGCATAATACTCGGCTCCTCTTGTTTTTAATCAAGGGGAGCTGTTGCATTTTATATGCGACTGATGGGATACAGAAAATTGCTAACACGTCGTTGATTTTTGCAAAAAATACCATTTGCGGTTTTGTATTATCCTGCCTTTATTGTGCAAAATATTACAGTAATTATTTTGCATTGGAGAGGATTAAATATGAAAGCAACAGGTATTGTGCGTAGAATTGATGATTTGGGCAGAATAGTAATACCAAAGGAAATCAGGCGCTCGTTTAGAATTAAGGAGGGCGTCCCCTTGTTGACAACATTGACACCTTTTGATAGATTTTGCTTGGTGATACATAGTGTGGTGGGAAGAAATAAAATAACGAATTGAATTATTCCTGTTTTTATGATATATTGAAAAAAACAAAGGAAAGAAGTTCATATATGGAAAAAAGGAATTATAATGTTGATTTATTTCGTATAATTGCGGCGTTTCTTGTAACCGTACTACATGTATTAGGGAAAGGTGGAGTATTGAAAAGTACTTCACCCACCGAAATAAACTATTGGATAGCCTGGTTTTTAGAAATTTGTGCTTACTGTGCGGTTAATTGTTTCGCTTTAATAAGCGGATATGTGATGGTTAACAAGACTGTAAAATTAAAAAGTATGCTCGGTTTATGGTTTCAGGTTTTATTTTATTCGTTGTTGTTTACCTCTTTATTTTTTGTTTTTTTACCTGAAAGCAGAAGCATTAAAAATTTGGTTGTTGCGGTTATGCCAATATTAGGAAAACAATGGTGGTATGTATCTTCATATTTTGCGTTGTGTTTCTTCATTCCATTTTTAAATAAAACCATAAATAACATTTCTCAACAAACATACAAAAAAATTTTACTGTTAATTTTGTTTGTAATATGTTGCATAGACTGTGTTCTTCCTATAGATGCTTTTACCCTTAATAATGGTTATTCTGCTATTTGGCTTATGATTGTGTATTTGTTTGGTGCATACATCAGGAAGTATAATATATGCGAAAAAATCACAGCATTTAAATGTATTGTTGGCTTTTTTGCAATGATTGTATTAACGTTTGTAAGTAAAATCACAATTCGGTTTTTAACAAAAAGTATTTTTGGTAAAGCGAAATTTGAGGGCACATTTATATCGTACATATCTATTACAATTTTATTATCTGCAATTTTTTTGTTGCTGTTTTGTTTAAAAATAAAAATAAACAATACCGCAACTAAACTTATTTCTTTCGTTTCTCCTGCTGCATTAGGGGTTTATTTAATACATGTTCATCCGCTTGTTTTTAATTATCTTATTAATAATGCTTTCGTTTCATTTGCTACCAAATCGCCGATTGTTATGATTATTTGCGTAATATTGGCAAGTTTGGCTATATTTGCATTGTGTACAATAATCGAATTGTTGAGAATAGAAATTTTCAAATTAATAAAGGTGAGCAAACTATCCGAATTTATTGCACGAAAAATCAATGATTTTTATTTGAAAGTTTTTGAAATGAAACTGAAATAAAGTATAAATCTCCTTGTTTTACAGATACTAACAGTACAAATTTGTAAAGCAAGGAGATTGATTTATATATGAAAGCAACAGGTATTGTGCGTAGAATTGATGATTTGGGCAGAATAGTAATACCAAAGGAAATCAGGCGCTCATTTAGAATAAAGGAGGGCGACCCGCTCGAAATTTATACCGACAGTGAGGGCGAGGTAATATTCAAAAAATATTCTCCTATCGGCGAGCTGTCAAATTTTGCAGGGCAGTATGCCGAGGTTTTGCACAAGGATGCAGGTATGCCCGTTGTAATTACCGATAACGACCATGTAATCGCCGCGTCGGGTGTGAGCAAGCGAGAGGTGCTTGAAAGACGAGTCAGCAAAAGCCTTGAGGAGCTTATGGAAAATCGTCAAATTCACATCAAAACCGACAAGGTTGGGGCAATGAATGCAATTGAGGGCTTTGACCGTCAGGCACAAATTGTTTATCCCATTATCTACGGCGGTGATGTCAGCGGTGCAGTTGCTGTTATTGATGACGGAAAAGGCTCGTTGCCAAGCGAAGCGGATATAAAGCTTGTACAGGTTGCGGCATCTTTTTTAGGGAAACAAATGGAATAACCTTTGTGTATATTGCACAAAAAATATTGACTTTGTTTGTGTGAATTGTCTAACACATAGAATATAGCAAAATACCCTTGCATTTTTGATTTTGATGTATATAATGGGTAGCAAGAGAGAGGAAATAAAGGCAAATGAATTAGATTTGTCAGGTTGACGAGGCGTATTCTATGAAAAAATTTGAAAAGGAAGCATATGGCTACATTAAGGATATGTTTGCTCAACATAATATGGTTAAGCGAATTTTCCTTACAATAATTTCTATTATTGTTATGGGCTTTGGCATTGCACTTTTCAATGTTTCAGGATTTGGTGTTGACCCCTTTACATCAATGAATATGAATGTCTCATCAACCTTAGGAATCGGGTACGGAACATATCAGCTGATTGTCAATGCGGTAATCATTGTGTTTGTTGTTATTTTTGCACATCGAGGTTTAATCGGTGTGGGTACGGCAATAAATATGATTGGCGTCGGCTATTCGTGCGAGCTGTTCAGCTCACTGATCGCTCCGATGATAGGTGACAACATTATTGTTCGCATATGCTTGCTTGCGGCAGGCATAATTGTTCTGTGCTTTTCCTGCTCTCTGTTCTTTGTATCAAATATCGGTGTAGGTCCTTATGACAGTGTTGGCTTTATGATAAGCAATGCTACAAAAATCCATTACAAATGGGTTAGAGTAATGACTGATATTGCGGTAATAATTATCGGTTTGGTGGTCAGCGGAGGTTTTACGGCGCTGATGAGAGGTGATTTGTCGGGTGTGAAAAACATCGGCATAGGCACAATTATTACAGCATTTATGATGGGACCGTTGGTAAATTTCTTTTCAAAGCATGTTTCATCAAAGATTTTGGATGTTAACTATGCAGACCTCAGCAGAGATGTGGCATTCTTTATGATTAAGGGTGCAATGGTGAAAAACAGAGTTCCCGATGACTACGACCCTGCAAGGCTTAATATCAACTCTCCCGAATACAATGTTATTAATGACGGAGAATTAAAGGAAATATAGCACCGTGCAACCAAGGTTGTATGATTAATTTCGTCAACCTTTTTAATATAGCCCCTTTTAGATTTTATATAAATTTACTCCTGGTATCTATGTTAATAGGTACACAAAAGCGACTCTCGAGTTATTCGAGGGTCGCTTTTGATTTTGTGTTATTAAGATTTATCTGCAGGTTATTCTGTACACCTTTACTCCGTGAGCCGGAATGTCGGTTTTGATTGTATCGCTGTGGAAGATGTCGTTTGTCCACAAATCCTTAATTTGTGCATTACCCAAACGACTTATATCGAGATACTTATCATCCTTTAGCTTTTCAATATCGTACTCAACGTGCCTGTTCTTTTTGCTCGTGTTGAAAAGACAGAGCGCAACATCACCGTTTGACAGCGGCCTTGCAAGAACATCCGTACTGCCAAGTCTGTCAATCTTCTTTGCAGGCTTAACAAGTGAATCCTGGTCAATTCTGATAAGCTCGTTGTTGGTTACAATGTCAAGGATGTCCTGTCCCTTGCCGTTTCTTTCAATTTTTCTTAAATCGTTGCCCAAAACAAGCGGAGCAGCCATCATACACCACAGACTGAAATGCGAGCGGTTTTCTTCAAGAGTAAGCTTTCCGTTACCCACCTCAAGCATATCCGGATCGTTTACATGACCGGGAGAGGCGTATTTGTACAGCCTTACAGTAAATTTGTATATAACATAAATGCTGAACCATTTTGCAAAAATATCATGGGTTGTACGCCACATATTGCCAACCTTGCCGTTCCACAGCCAAGGCTTGCAGGTGCCCCATTCGCAAAGGGAATAGGTGATAGGCTTTTGTGCAGTGCCTGTGTAAATTGCCCAGTCACGCGATGCGTCCTCAAGAGCCTTGCCCATACGTCTGTATTGGATGTATGACGAGTCGGCACGGGTTACAACAGGGTTTTGCAGGGTGATGATGTTTTCATCGGAATTCAGCCTTATTACTGTTTGAAGCCTTGCGTCAGCAGTAAATGCGTTTGACGGTGGGAAGAATACCTCGTTTACCTCGCCGTTAACAACAATCTGCATATATGTCGGCTTTCTGCTCTTAAGCTTCTTGAAATGAACGGTGAATACATATTCGCCGCTGCTTGCAACATCAAGCTTAAATGTAGCCTTGCCGGCACCATGGTTAAGATAAGCAATACCTTTTTTAGTTGGTAGGTCGTCAACTTTAATTGCCCTTGCCCTGCCTGAATATTTTGCTCTGTCGGGAGTAAGCTTAACAAATTCACGCTCACCCCTACGGCTGATTCCTATATATTCGATAATAGGGGTTTTGCCGCTGATTTTTTCATTGTGGCAAAAATCGTACTTAAAGTATTCCGCACCCCAGGATGCAAAGGTTTTTGCATCAATTTCCTCGTGGCCGAGAGAGGCAGGCAAATCCTCGCAGGTGAGCGAGCCGTTAGATGTGTAAAGTCCCATCTTCAAGCCGAGTGCATTTATCCTTTTGCCGAGGTCTGCTATACCGCTCGGGAAGGATTCAAGGTCACCCTGAAGCATTCCGTTTTCGTCACGCATAGAGCTGTGCCAGCAGTCGTCAATGTTTACGTATTTGTATCCTGCATCTGCAAGGCCTGTATCTACCATTGCCTTTGCCATATCGTAAATTGTATCCTCATCAATACGGTTTCGCAGTGCGTTCCAGCTTGACCAACCCATAATCGGGGTTTTGCTGCCACCGACAAGCTCTTCATCCTTTGATGTGTCAATGGTAATTTTTGTCGGCGGAAAAGCCTTTAGTGCACATATCGGGCAGTTGCCGTCTGCCTTGGTTGCAAAAAACCAGGTTAGAAAAAGCACTATGCCTATTGCAATTAATGTTATTAAAATAATAAGGAAAATCATAGCAATCCTATCTCCTCAAAAAATTTTATTTCCTTTTTTGCCTCTGCCTCGGTTTCATCATTTGCGAGGGTAGAGGTTGCTTCCTTTACAAAAGCCTTTTTGTTTTTTAGGTTATATATTATCCTGTATATCCATCCAAACGGCAACAAATACGGTCTGCCCTCAATGAACTTGACGTACGGGATGTTTTTCATTTTTTTGTACGACGGAAACAACAAACTCAGCCTTGTTGCAAGGGTGCTTGTATGCCCCTCCTCAAGCGCCTTGCGCTTTACCACAGCGGCTATGCTTCTGTTTGTGTTGCCAAAGGCACCGTGAGAAATTAAAAATTCCTTTGCCTTGTCGGTATCACAGTCATATGCCTTGCCGACATTAAACCAATCGTAGCACACGGTAAATATAACCCTTGCAAATTCGTCCAGATGTAAATCCTTCATATTGTCAACAACGGCATCTATGCTTGGGTTAAAGTGTTTTATTATTACAGCAAGGTCAAGTATCATTTTTGCCCCTGCACCGTAAAACCAAAAATGGTGGGCAATGTGAGTCAGCAGATACATAAGGTTGTACTGAACATCAAGTGTACCCCTGTGATTTTCAAATGTCGCGTGGTTGATTGCGTCCTCAAAAAATTCCTCCGCATTTGCATTGCCGACCTTACCGCTGACAATTTTTGTGTGACATTCTACAAGGATATTGTCTTTTTTGTAGTTGTAAACAGGACCGTTGTCCTCGGTAATTGTGTAGCCGTTTTTCAAAAAAACCGTCTTTGCCCTGCTTCTGTCCTCAAGCCGTATCAGCAGGTCAATATCGCTCATTAGCCTAAGCTCCGGCACAGGAAAGTATTCCTTTAGCTGCGAGCCCTTAAAGAATACGTGATCAATGCCGTTGTCGGTTAAAAAGCCGTCGATTTCACTGATAGCATCTTTTTGCATATCGTAGCAAACTATTGCATCATAAAACGCATCCTTAAAGGCTTCGTACGACTTTTTGCACCCAAGCAGCACAGGATTATTCCTTGCCACAGAAAACACGACAGGAGCCAAATTGTGAGCCATAGCTAACGAAAACAGGCTGTCGCAATCAATTTCATATTCATCATTTATGCTTGTGCCGTTAAGGTACGCCCTAAGGCAGTCAAGCAAAAAGCATTGTTCATTATTCATTAAAATACCGCCAAATTAAACACATTTGACAGCACGGTCATAATTATGCCTGCACACAGAACACCGACGCAGATTACGCCAAAGCTCTTTTTTCTGTCAAGGTGAAGCAGGGAGGCGAGCAGCGAGCCGGTCCAGGCGCCTGTGCCCGGCAACGGAATTGCAACAAAAAGCAACAGCCCCCAAATACCGTATTTGTCAATCTTATCTCTTTTTTTAAGAGTCTTTTCCTCAAGCCATATTATAGGCTTTTTGATGACCGGGATTTTCTTCATCCATTCAAAGATTTTGTTTATCAGCAAAAGAATAAACGGAATAGGTAATATATTACCTAAAAAGCTTATTGCAAATCCGGCAAAAAGATTCATCTGTAAAAGGCTAAATGCCGTAAACATACCAAGCCTGCATTCCAATATGGGACACAGCGAGATAATGAATACAACAAGCCAATCGGGTATTCCGTGAGAGGATAAAAATTCCTGTAGTGTTGTTACAACTTCATGCATAAAATCACCCTATATAATATTGTTCTCGTTTAAGAATTCATATGCACTTGACAAAATGTTTTTGTCATTTTCAAATTTCAAAAGACTCATTGCCTTTTCGTAGGTCAGCCAAATGTAATCCTCAATTTCTTCCTTTTGGATAACGGTTGAGGTGTCCTGCGTTGTGCCTACAAAAATGGTAACCATTTTGTCTATTTTTTCACGAATCTTGTATTTTGAAATACAACTGAACCCATCGATAATATTGATGTGCAATCCGGTTTCTTCAAGCACCTCACGGTACGCAGTTTCCTGCGGAGATTCGCCGGGCTCAATATGTCCTTTGGGGAAGCCCCAATGTGCCGAGCGATTATTCTTTATGAGCAGGTACCTAACCTCGCCCTTGATGTCCCTAAACACAACAGCGCCGCAGCTGAATTCGTACAGGCATTCAAGCCTGTAGGTAGGGAAGTCCTTTTCAACATCAATGTACTGCTTGATGTCGTTTACTATGAAGCGGGTACTTTTAGGCGCGACAATCCAAATAAAGTGATTGTTCTTTTTATCGCTTAACATTGCAATAACTCTGCCGTCAAAGTTTTTGACAGGATGATGGATGCCCATAACAAATGCATCCTGATTTTCTGTATTGTATACAGAGCCAAAGTTTAATGGATAGGTGTAGCCCGCTTCGTTGGTTGAGCCGATAGGATGCTCTATCTTGACTCTAACATATTTTCCGAGCATTTTTTCACCACCGAGTATTAAGATATATATGAAAATATTATACTAAAATTTCTGCTAATATACAAGGGTATATACAAAAAAACTTAAATAATATTTTCCTGCGTTATTGCAACAAAAAAGCATCCCCTAAGGAGATGCTTTTTGTTTGTTGTTAGTTATTAGCCTGCGAATGACTGAAGCAATTCTACAAGGCTTTCGATAACTGTGTCTGAATCGCCCTTGAGCATACCAAGAACCTGATCGATTACGCCGGAGATGCTGTCGCCTGCGCCGCCGAGGAGACCTGATACAAGGTTAACGATTGTGTCGTAGTTATTCTTGTAGTTGATTGTGTCTATCAAGAATCTAAGTACAGCGATGAGAGTTTCATCCTGATCTGCCTGAACGGCAATTCTTGTGCCGAAGGTTGCAACCTGTGATGTAGCCACATAAACCTTACCGTGGCTTGCAAGACGGAACCAATCAATTTCAGGAAGCTCTAATCCAAGCGGCTGTCCCTTAATCTTGATTACACCAAGAATACCGTTGAGGAGAGATACAACGTTCTCAGAACCGATGAGTGGTTCAAGAGTAGCCTGAAGATTGTAAACATCAACCTTTACATTTGCCTTAACACCGATCTTGCCGAGCAATGCGTTAAGATCAACACCGAGTACGTCAAGCAGAACGTTTACGTTGATGATAGGCTTAACTGCATTGAGCAATGCCGATACCGGAGTCAAAAGGTTATCAATCAACTGAAGCAAACCGTTGTTTGCAAAGAAGAGTGAAAGGTTAGGAAGAATGTCTGCAAGTATCTCGATAGGTGCATTGAGAATATCCTCTACCTTATCCCAAAGAGGATTGAGAATGTCAAGGAGGATTGCGTCATATGCCTTTTCCATATCCATTCTGTAATCGTATTGGGTCTTGATGTTGTATACACCGAATGCCTCAAGAAGAGGAACGATGAATGATGTGTATCCGTTTGAGCCCGGAACGCTTACAATATTGAAGAGGTTGAGGTTACCGTTGTTCAAAAGAACATCAAGTACACCGAATACCGGACGAAGAACTGCTGTAAGAGCACCAAGGAATGTTTCTCTGTCCTTAACACCCCACTTGAGGTCTTCCTTCTTAACCTTCTTCCAGCTGCCTGCCTTTGCAATTACTCTTGCAGCCTGGTCGTAAGTCTTACCGTAATTCTTATCTGTAAGAAGCTTTGCAACGTTTGAAGCTGTAAAGTCTATGTCAGTCTTTGCAAGGAGAGCTGAAAGTGAGCCGATGCCATCAATGTTTACACCGTCAATTGCGCCGTAAAGACCGCAAGCGATAGAACTGATGATGTCATCTGTGTAAATCATTCCGCTAAGGAGTCCGAGCAATCCGCCCTTGTCTGCAAGCAAGCCGCCAATCAAGCCGTCAAGCATTGGAGCAAGCTGTCTGCAGAATTTCTCATCCATATTGCCGAATGAGAAGTCATAATTCTTGGAAATGAAGTTGCTGTAATCGAAGAATGAATCCTGTGCACCGTGCTGAGTCAGGAAGTAGAAGACTGCTCTTACGATGTCATCCTTGTTTGCAACCTTCAATGAAGAGAATACACAGCTGAGGATGTCACGTATTGTCTTGTTCTTCTTGATAGCGTCGATACCGCTGAGGAGCTTGTTAAGTGCAGTTGCGTTCTTGATAAGAACATCGCCTACGTATCTGAGAAGAGCTACAAACATTTCGCCCTTATCAGCCTTAACCATCAATCTTTGATACTTACCCTTGCTGTTCTTTGCAGCACTTTTAGCAGTAACAATCTTGCCGTGTGATGCAATTTGAGCGAAGGTGAATGCCGGAATCTTGATCTTGATATTGTTATTCTTAAGCAGCATATTTACAAGCGGAATAACAATGTCTTGAATGTTGCACTTTGAAAGGTCGGTTAATGTAAGGTTAAGCTTAACATTAATGCCAAGTGCATCTGTTACAACCTCGCCAAGTGGCTTGCCGGCGATTGCCTCAATAAGCTTGTCAACGTCAAGACCGTTGCTCTTAAGGATACCGAGCACACCGTTCTTTGCTGTGATAGGAGCAAGAAGATTGCCTATTGCCTGTGTCAAGCCGTTGCTGTCAATGAAGTATGCAAGGTTTGGAAGAATAGCTGTCAATGTATTTGCAGGAGCTGCAAGCACGTCATCAACCAAGCTGATGATTGGCTTGAAGATGTTGATGAGGAGGTTATCCTTTGCTTTCTTATATGCAGATACATATTCGTCATAGGTCATAAGGTCTTCACGAAGGAATGCCTCAAGAATAGGAATAACTGCATTTTCGTAGCCGTTTGTGCCGAAGCCTGCGTTAGAATTACCCGAGCTGAGCTCGTTGAGCAATGTTGTTGCAACATTTGTGATGTTGAGCTTAAATGTTGAATCCTTGTCGCTGCCGTTGCTGTCAATAACAAGTGTAAGCACACCGTTCTTGATGCCAAGCTTGAGGTCGCATCCGTACGGATCCTCTTGCTTGATGCCGCCAACAGACTCGAGGTCAACATTGATATCATTAATCATGTTAATGATATCCTTCTTTTCATCGTCGGTAAGAGCTGTATTCAAGCCCTTGCCCTCTGCAAGGAATACTGAAAGTACGCCGTTGATAGGACGAAGGATAGCTGCAAGTGCGTTGATAAAGCCGATTTGGGCCTTGTCAGAGCCATCCTTGAAGCCCCAGTTGATCTTCTTAACCTTACTCCAGCTCTTTGCCTTCTTCAAGCTCTTTGCTGCTGAAGAGTAGGTCTTGCCGTAGCTTTCATCCATAAGGATGTTTGCAATACCTGCAGGTGAAAGATCAAGGCCGATACTCTTAAGAAGATCGGTGAGCTCTGCATTGCTTGCTGCTTCGTAAATGCCACCGTATACGGTAGTTGCAAGCTTTGTAAGGAGCTCGTTCTTGTAAAGAAGAGAGCCTACAAGCTGTGGAAGATCCTCGTAATCAAGTACACCCAAATCCTTAAGGAGAGGGAATACATTCTTTACAAGCTGGTCAAGGTTGTCAACAGCCTCGTCTGCCTCAGCTGCTGTGATGCCCTTAGGATATACAAATGTGTTTGTAATCTTGCCTGCGTATTCCTTAAAGGTCCAGAATACTTCGGTTGGGCTTTGAGTAACCTCAAGGATTGAATTTACAATGTTAAGGATTTGTGCAGGTGAAAGTGATTCAAGAACCTTAACAAGCTCCGGAGCTGCCTCCTTAACCAATCCGAGAATGATAGGTGAGCTGAGCAATACGTCAACAAGGTAGCTGAAGATGAGGAGAAGCTTTTTGCCTGCAGTGTCTGCATTTGCAAGAGCCTTCCAATCAATAGACTTGAGGGCGATGATTTCGCCGAGCTTCTTGTTGAGGCTGCCAATGTTGATGCCTCTGAGAAGAGTTACTATTACGTCCTTCTTAGGAAGATTAATCTTAAACTCAAGGTCTGCTGTAAACAGGTTTGTCTTTGAGCTGAGAGCCATACCCAAAAACTTAACAAGTGAAGGAGCGTTAAGCATATCGGCTCCGCCCAAAATATTAGCAAGTCCGCCGAATACATTATTTACAATGCCTGCAACGTTGTTAATAATGCTTGTTACAGCATCGTCATTGAGTATATCGCCTAACGAGCCTACAAGGTTTACAAGGAATGATGCAGGAGCCTTGTAGAACTGTGAAAGGATGTTTGCAAGCGGGGTAAGAATACCCTTTACAAGCTGGTCGTGACCGTCAAGTGCATTGAAGGCAGCGCCTGAAAGTACGCCCGATGCGCCTGTGTGCTTTGCAACAGCACTGAGTACAGGCTCAATAACACCTGAATACAGGTTGTCGGTCTTGCTTGAATCGGTGTAGCTGTATGTAAGAACTGCACCAAAAACCGCAGCAACTGTTGACAATGATTCGCCAAGTGCATCGTAGAAGCTCTTCTTGTCACCGTCAACAACGCTAAAGTGAACTTCGTTGACATCCTTCCATGATGCCTTGCCTGCAAGGTCCTTTGCAGGACGTTCGGAAACTCTTACCGAAAGGGCATCCGGAGAAATAAGACCGCTGATAGCACCGACAATAATCTGGTTAGGATCACCGTTCTTTAGGAAGCCGTTGTCACCGTAGAACAGCTGTGTAGCGATAGCTTCTATTAATGTATAAGTATTAATTACTATATTTGAAAGGTTTTTGCTTGTATAAACTTCACTTGCGTTTACCTTGCCGTCCTTTGCTGTTGTGTCAAATACCTGAAGGTAAGAATCAAGCAAATCGAGCAATGCGCTTGTGTTCTTTTCACCGATGTAGTTTGATACAGCTGTAAGAACACCTGCAAGAATGTTTTCATTTGAATTCAAAGTGAAATCATTGAGTGAAGCATTATCAAGGAGAGATGCAAGAATTTTATCAAGCTTTTCGAGCAATGCGTCTGCAGCACCAATATTTTTCTTGGTCAATACAGCGCTTGCGTTGTATTTCTTGTTCATCTTTGATGATGTAACAAGAGTTGGCTTTTTAGTCTCTGTTGTTGTATTTGTTGCGGTTGAGCCTGAGCTGTTTGAAGAACCTGAATTGTTATTCATAGAGCTTACAATGCCCTTAACAAGAGGAATAATACCTCTCTTGCCACTGTCAAATACAATGTTAGAAATGAGGAAGTATCCTGTCTGCTTTGACAATCCGACAAAGCCCTTTGTAGGATTCTGAACCTCAAATGTAAATGTTGCTTCGTCCTGTCTTGTAAGGTCAAACAAGCCGTTGAATACATCGGTAAGAATGCTCTTCTCGCCAAAGCCGCCGAGAGAATTGAGCAAGCCTGCAACAAGTGCAAGGTTGTCTGTAAGCTTGTTTGATGTGCTGATAGTGTCGTTAACGAAGTCAATAAGTGCGTTGATCCATGAGCCTGTGAATGCTTCCATAAACAGGTCAAGTACCTCTGCCGCATTAGTCTTTGCATCGTCGTAAACAGCCTTTTCCTTAAATGCTTCAAGAGGAGCATTGTAGTACTGGGTTACTGTTATGCCGTCTCTGAAGGTCTTAACCTTTGTAAGATCAAGCTTGCCCTGATATACAAATGTCCAGTCAGAGTCTACATTATATTTAGTAATGAATTTCTTACCGATCTTGTCAATAAGTCTCGGAAGAGAAATTGCAATGTTGTTAAGTCCTTTTTGTGTAACTACATAGTCACCGTCGGTGTAAGGACTGTATCTGTAATCCTTATGGGTAGGATCTGCCTCGCACTCTGCAAGGTATTCGGTAACAGCGTCGTAAGTAAAGCCGACAATTTCCATAATCAGCTCGTATACACCGTCGGCAGCAGTTGCATCCATTTTCTTGCCGAGCTCTGCTCTGAGATCAAGGCCTGCAAGAGCTTTATCGACCTTGTATACACCAAGGAGCATAATTGTATTGCCGTCTACCTTATCCTTGTAGGTTTCCTTGTCAATCTTGCATTCGCCGTTGAGGAAATCATCATATGTACCGCAGATTTCCTTTGCCTTTGCAACGTCACCCTTAAGGTAAGCAAGGAGTCCCGGAAGAATCTTGTTAAGGTCAAATGATGACATTACCATTCCAATATCGGTATTGAGAAGCTCAAACTGACCCGGATTAGGCTGTGCAGTAAGTGTAATGCCGAGGTTTTCAAAGATTGCGTCAAGAGCACGGTATCTTTCGTCGCCCTCACCGTTAATCAACATCGGTGATACAACCTCTTCAACAAGGATTACGAGCACCGGAAGAATGTTAAATACTGTTTCCATAGGTGCCTCGTAAAGCTTCAGCCAAATGTTGTTTACAAGACCTGTGTTCTTATCGTTGTAAAGAACGATGGTTGATTCCATCAAGCCGCTGATAGCTGTACCGATGATACCGCCGAGCTGTGTTGAAGGATCCAATGCATCCTTAACGATAGCATTAAGCGCATCGTTAACTGCGTTGATAGAATCCTCGGCAATCTTGTTGTCATAGTAAGTTTGAACAGCATTAGACATCTTGAAGTCTTCGTAGCTGTAGCTTACACCCTCCATTGCCTTCTTAACAGCATTGCTTCTTAAAACTTCTTCGTGGTCGTAAATTGGGCTTGAAACAGCCACAACAGCCGAAGATGTATTTGTTGTGCCGCCTACGCCTATCTCAAGGTTTGTCATAACACCTGAAACGATAAGGTTGAACCAATCAACAGGGTTCAGTTCCTGACCGTCGGTAGAGATGTACATAAGCTTACTTCCGGTAGAGCCTTTATATGTCTTCCAGGATTTTGCCTTTTCAAGGTATTGCTCTCTTGTGTACGGTTTTCCGTCAAGGTCTTGGTACTTTGAAATGTTTGTTACAAAGTCTTGGAACTCCGTACCGATTGTGCCGTAGTATGTACCGAAGAAATACTTTGCAGCATCTGAAAGGCCAAGCTCGCTTGATGTAATGTAGCTGCGAACACCGTTTTGAACATCTTCGTCCTTCGCACCTGACTTGCTGAGTTCAACAGCCTTGTCAATAATCTTATTGTACTGCTCGTCGGTAATCTTCGCATCGTTGATAGCCTTTTTAGCGGAATCAACATCCTTGTATACGCCTGCTTCAATAAGGTTTGCAATGTTGATTGCATCGTATGATGTTGAGCCCAATGCTTCGTTCTTTATGTAGTTCTTGGCAGAGGTTGATGTCTGCATCTCAACTTCCTGTGAGTTGGTATCGTTAAGGCAATCAAATACAGCCTTAGCAAAGAAGTAGTATTCGTTTACTCCCTCTTGATAGCCTGCATATCTTGGGTCACCGCTGTCCTTTAATGCAGTAACACATTCCTTAAGAACGGTTTCGTAGTTGCTGCTTGTAAGGTCTGTGGTTCCGCCTATCTTCTTTGTGCTGATGCACTTTCCGCCTTCCTCTGCAAGATGAATGTATTCAATAGCTGTATAGTAGTTTATACCTGTTCTTGCACCGAACAAAGAAACATTGTATTGGTGGATAAGGAAAGCGCTGGTAGTAGACAAAAGCTTTGAACCGTTGTCTTTACCTGATGGATAACCGTAGAAGTAAAGAACTGCTTCGCTGACGGTTTTGATGTCCTTACTAAAGCCGACAGACTTGAGCTTTTTGTCTGCATAATTTACTGCTGCCTGAATGTAACCGCTCAAATCGGTCAAATTCTGTGATGTAAATGATTCGCTTTTTGTGAGGTCGTCAATAGCAACGTTTGCAGGTAGCTTGTAATTTGTTTTTTGTGTATCGTCTGTTGGGTCTTTAACACTAAGAGAAGACTTGATCTTCTTTGCACCGATTACTGCAGGGTCAACACTTACAGGGTAAGTTAATGCCTTGCCGTCTGCATATGTGCTTGCAGTGGTGCTGAGAACCTTTGGTACAAGAACCTTCAATATAGCCTCAAACATATTGAATTCCTGTTCGTATGCAGCTTCGGCATCAACTGCCTTTTTGAGAAGCGCATTAAGGCTTTCAAGTGTGCTTGTGCAATATGCCTTAACCTCATCGTTTGAGCTGTCCTTGTTGTTTTCGCAGAAGGTGTAAAGCTCGATGAATGTAGGTGCACCGTCCTTGCTTGGCTCGTTCAGGTAAGCAAAGTAATCGTAGTACTTATCCTGCCAAGTTTTAGCCTTTTTGGTGATAGTTTTGCTCGGATTATCAGGATCCGGTACCTTGTAGGAACCACCTGAGCTTATTCCGGTTACCTCCGGGTGTCCGATAATAAACTCTTTAAGATCCGGTGTTGATATTGCACCGAGTAATCCGCCGAGTAAAGGACTTGCCTTTTCAATGACGGTCTGTAGGGTAGCAGAATTGATCTGCTCGTCGGTCATATTGAGGTGCTGACCGATTGTTTTACCGCTAACATTAATTCCGAGAATCAACGGAAGTGCAATGTTAACGATTTCGCCGATGGCATCAAATGCTTCATCAGCCTCTGTTACATCATTCCAATAGGTGTCCTGAGGCTCTTTTGCAAAAGCGGTAAAGCCGACAGAGCATGATGTAACAACCATTACCACAGCTAAGAAGAAGCTGAGTAATTTTTTGCTCGCTTTTTTCATAATCATCTCTCCCTTTCTGTTAATGATTTTACGGCAAAGGGTGTAAAGCAACAACCTTTACAGCCGTAAGCGGAATCATAGGAGCATTTTTGCATTCGCTTTGGTATTTTTGCGCAGAATACCCCTATGCACGAACAATATCCAAGTTTATTTATAACAAATAAAGAACGCAAAGTCAATAATTTTTTAACGAATTATAACTAATAATTAACAAACATATGATAAAACGACTTTTTTCACCGAATTTGACATATGATTTTTTGCTTAAAAATCAGCCGATTTTGTGTTCAATTTTGTTAAAAAAACTTTTGTCCACAACCTGTTGTGTTTTTCAAATTTTCCATAAAAATTTTTTGATAAATTGTAAAAACATTGTAAACAATTTGTGAACTTTTAAGGAAATATTACATCAAGCCGTTAAAAAAATCAATATATTTTTTCAGAATTTTTGCATTTTTCACAAAAGAAAATTTTGTTTCTTGTTAAATTGTTACGAAAAAATTAACAAAAATCGACTCGATTTTCTATAATGTTATTAATATGTTAATAGACTTGATTTTTTATTATAAATGTGCTTTAATGATATTGCGTGAAATGTGTCATCGCAGTTCAAAATTTACATCTCAGGAGTTATTCCTTCTTTCTGTTGCGAGGCCTTGCAACGTGGTCAGAGAAAGTGACAGGGGCGTAAACGGTGATTCATTATCGTAATTATAAATGGAGGAAATTTAATAAAGTGAAAAAATCTAAAATCTTTGCACGTAAAATTGTTGCAACGGTTTTGGCTGTCATTATGGCTGCATCTACCTTCACAAGCGTTGTTACAGCATACGCTAAGTCAACAGACGATGCACACGACCAGAACCTCGCAGCAAACTTTATGACTTGGGCAGAGACTACAGACAATCAGACCTGTGAAGCTCTTCTTGACTGGGTTGATGATACACTTGGTAAAGCAGGCATTGCTCCGCTCAGCGTTCACATGGACTACGTTGTAATCAAGATTGATATCGAAGGTTACATCGATAGTGTGGACGGTCTTCTTGACCTTGTAGGTCAGGTATGGGGCCTTGTTAACCAGTACAAGAATACTCTTGGCGGTGATATCAAGAATATCTATCTTAACCCAATCGGTGAGGAACTTAAATACTCAACAGATCAAGCATATGTAGTTTCAAAGTGCGGTAAGTCATATCGTGCTGTAAATGACGCAAAGACCATCGTTATGGCTCTTGCAGAAACAATTTATTGGAACTCTAATGATGATACATCATCAAGGAGAACAAACCACAACGTAATCGGACAATTCATTAAGGGTAAATTGAACCTCGGCTCAATCCTCAGCGGTATCGTTGATGTTTACGGCATTATCGGCGGCATCGGCGGACTTAATATGTGGAGCGGCTATCAGTCAAACCTTGTATACAATATCCTTGCACAGGTTATTCTTACAAAGACTAACTGGTTCACACAGCAGGAGGTTGAAAACTTCCGGTCATACCTTCAGGGTAAAGGCGGAACAAAATGGAACTTTGATGAGCAGCTTCTTGCAAAGCTCACATCAGAGTTTATGAACAAGATTTCCGTAGAAATGACATACGCTCTTGAAAAGGACGTAGATGCGGAAGGAAACACTGTTTTCAATCCAACCGATTCATCAAAGACCCGTTACTCAAAGATTAAGGCATGGCTTGAGGACAGAAACCTTTCACCAACAGATGCAAACATTATCCAAGCATCAAAGGCTCTCGGCTTTGACCCTAACCTTAGATACGACAAGAACGGCAACGGTATGATTTACCTCTTCAGATACGGTGTTAACGGCACTACAGAAGAAGAAGCACTTTCCATTACCGTAGACAGCACATTCTACGACATCGTAGATGAGGCACTCAAACTCGTTTGGAAAACAACACTTAAGCCGACTATCAGAACAATGCGTGTTAACAACAGCATGGATTGGTATGAAGGTCACGGCGGAAACTTTGATAACAACTATTATTACTGGTTGGCAGGCGAAGGCCTTGTTGACAAGGATAATTGGGAAAACAACTACACTTGGGAAAAGTTCAATGCTTATGCAGCTGCTAATTACGCAGCTTATAACTGCGCAGACGCAGAAGAATTTACTCAAAAGGTAAGACGTACATTTGAATACGAAAGAGGTGTAGTTGCCGATCCTAAGTACAACTGGAGAGACGTTTCAAAGAGCAACGACTATAACACAGCGGAGGGTAGAAGAGAAAGCATCCTCTTCGGTAAGCTTCGTTACAGCCCTCTTGCAGATAAGCTCTTCAATATGCAGACAGGTCCTATCAACCTTTACATTATGCAGACAGGCTTCCCGAACCTTTCAAAATTTATGGACGATTATGTTGACGGTAAGACAGATTATGCAAATGTACCTGCAGCTCTTAACGATGCTCTTGTAGCTGCTGTTAAGGACTTGTTCCCTGATTCAGCTAACATCGGTCTCGGTACAAACAATGAGGTTACAACAAACCTTGTTCGTCCTGAGCTTACATTGACAGGCGCATCAACAACAACGCTTAACACAGCAAAGACACTTGTTTCTAATGCTTGCAAGATTTTCGAATATGCAGCAAACGCAGCAGATGCTAACATTCTTAACGGCTTCTATCATAACCATGGTATTACCGATAAGACAACATCTGCAAATCTTACAGAAGCAAACTTTGAAGAGGCTATGATTCCTCTCCTCGTTTCCTGCATCAAGATTATCGCAGGCACACGTAGCATCCACGATTCAGACTTTGATATGGCTAAGGATGCAGAGGGTGTTGCATACGTAGTACTTAGAGAATATCTTTCATTCTCACTTCCAAGCAAGGATTACGATCAGCTCGTTACAACAACAAACGGCACATACGAGGCTAACATTGATGTTGACGGCAACGGCACAAAGGATCTCTACGGCGACGTTATTCTTACAATGGCTCGTGATGCAGTAGGTTATCTTTTGAATTCAGTCGTACCTTGTCGTACAAAGTCAGGCGCAGTTTGGAACGTATATGAGTCTAATCCTGCAACTGATAAGACAACATTGTTTGAAATCTTGAACTCTGTAGTTTGCTACTATGCATCAACAGAAGAGTTCACAGAGCCTTCATACAATTCAATTTCTTCAAAGACATATGGCAAGGGTGTTGCAGCTCTTCTCGGTGTAGTTGACGCAAACGGTAACTGCCTCGTTAAGCTGAACAACTCACTTTGGGATAACATCAGTGTTATCGCTAATAAGATTTGGCCTACAATCGGCGTTCTTCAGTTTGGTTCAGAGGATTATGCCGGACAGGCAAATGCTAAGACACTTATTTATGACACCATAATTAAGTCGATTCTTAACATTTCCGAGGATCACACAATTACAAACGCTAAGGGCACAACAACTCAAAAGGGTATTACAACAGTAATCTACCAGCTTTTGACAATCTTCACTGCTGATCCTATTATGAATAAGGGTATCGACGTACTTGTTTATGATGATGTTCTTGCATCTCTTGTAAACAGCGTATTCGGTGCAAAGCTCACAAATCAGCTTTATCCACACGTTCTTCCTACATCATCTGAGATGGGCGGAACACACACACCGTTCGACAGCATGATAAGCAGTACATATTTTGCTAACTACAAGGGTAACGGCTCAAATGCAACAGGTATCCTTGGCATTTTGGTAAGCAACATCTTCTGTGCATTCGGCGGTAATGCAAATGTACAGAACGCAACTCGCGGCAACGGTTGTTGGCAGGGTGCAATGTTTGCAGTTAAGGCTGTAAGCTACTTTGTAAACGGCTTCCTTCCACAGCTTCGTGACCACAAGTTCGGTGCAGCATCTGTTTCCGTTGATGATCCGTCACGTTCGGATTATGCTAACGGTAAGGCTATCGACGGTTATCTTACAATCAAGAACGAGTCTGTAGGTCTTAACAGATTCTATAGGGATGGAAACTCTATCAAGTATGACGATAGATACTTCATCGAGGTTACAGGCCTTACATCAGACTCATCAACAGTAAGAATTGATAGCCCAACAGGTACAATTATTGCTCCTGAAAAGAGCGTAAAGGTTAAGCTTAACGGTGAATATCCAAGTACCCCTCAAACAGTTAAGTTCACTCTTACTTATAACATTTATAAGGGTACATCATCTAACCAGAAGAAGGAACTTAAGTATCAGAATCAAATCGCTACATGCTATTTGAACTTCTCACCTGATAAGGGTTGGCTTGGTTCTCTTGACTCAAACGATTCAGATTCAGGCGCTAAGTATTCCTCAACAAGCATGGTTGACCCAACCGGTACAAGCGGTCAGATTTATACCGACGTCGTACTTTCAAGCACAAATCCTGAGCAGGTAAGCAGCATCGGTGTTTCTCTTCCTGATTTGAACGGTGTATATGCAGCTGACACAAACGGCGATGCATATGTAACCTACAATGTTGTTAAGAAGTCAGGCAACGAGTATATTAATGTTGTTAATAAGGATAAGCTTGACTATCGTATCAACACAGTAGACTCAAACGGTAACGTAACAGCAGAGGGTACATGGAACAACGGTACCTCTGAGGATATCAACGGTGTAACTGTTTACGCAGGTTACACAAGAGATCAGGTTCCTAATGCTGCAACCGGTCAGAGCATTGATACAAGAACTCACATCGCAGTTTCTACAGAAACAGATACAGCTAATGATGTTATCAAGACTGTAGAGAGAAACAGCGACGGTTCTGTTGAAAGTGTTACAGTTGACCCTGCAGTTGTTGCTATGGGCGCTGCAACAGCAAAGACACCTATCAACGGTATCAACTTCGTTCCGTTCGCAGGTTCAGAAGCAACTTATAACGTATTCCTTAAGACTGATGACCAGGTTAACTCTGTTGCTGCAGGCAACTATGAATTTAACCTTTTCGGCTACAATACATTTGGTGAAACCGGTATCGAGGTTGGTACAACTAACGTAAACGTTGCTGACACAAGCGGTGCTGCTTCTCTTCAGAGATACTTCGAGAGTGTTCAGGAGCAGATCAACCCATATCAGCCATCAGACTATGATGACTATAAAGCAGCTTCAGATACATCTAACATCTACACCTCTATGCAGAACAAGTTTGCAAATGTTATCAAGCAAATTGCAATCGCTCCTTCTACAGAAAATGCAGATCAATTCGCACCTGTAACCGTTGTTGCTGCTCAGACAGCACAGGTTACCGGTACAACAGGTGACCCTGCTTACATGCCTGCAACAGACATTACAGAGGAGTATGCTGCTGAAAAGGGTTATGTAAAGAATAATAGTAACGGCTACTATTATTTAGACAAGGCATATAAGTATCCTGTATGCTCTAACGTTCTTGTTAAGGGTGGAAACGTTACAAACGGCAAGGATCCGCTTGGTCGTAAGGTTCAGCTTATAGGTGATACTTATTACCTTGTAAATGAAATTGAATATGTAAGAGAATGGGATGAGACAACATATGAGTATCCATACAACGCTCTTACACAAACTCCTAACCAGTATGAGACAAAGGATGAAAAAGGCAACGTAGTTATGAAGGACTACTACCTCAAGGAGCTCCACGCATACTACGCTGCAAACGGTATGAGAGTTAATGCTTCAGATAACTGGGCTTACACATGTGCATTGACATATGAAAAGACTAAGGAAAATGACGGCACAAACGATTACCGTAGCATTTATGCAAAGCTTCAGGATTATCTTACATATTATAAGCAAGAAACAATGAAGCACATTGATACATCTGCTATGGCAGGTATCACAGGCCCAACCGGTCTTATCGAGACACGTAAGGGTAAGGAAAGCGTCAACTACGACGTTGCTACTTATGAGAAGATGGTACAGATTGCTAAGGAGGCAGAGGCACTTGTTTATAAAACAGGTGAATTGGATGAAAACGGCAAGGACATTTGGTCAACAACCGCTACATCTGCTCAGCTTAAGGAAGCAGTAGACCAGTTCAAGAAGTACAGCGCTCTTGTAGTTCCACGTGGCTACGAAGGTGCTAAGCTTGAGAAAGAGCTTGCTTTCGTAACAAATACAACAAAGCGCAACCTTGTTGCAACATTTGATGAGGATGAAACAACACATGCAATTTCAAACGGTGTTGTTAGATTCAATAGCGGTACTCCGAAGTACGGTACACTTGAAAAC
The DNA here is from genome assembly GCF_945980375.1 of uncultured Eubacterium sp. GTDB lineage: Bacteria > Bacillota > Clostridia > Oscillospirales > Acutalibacteraceae > Eubacterium_R. The sequence goes on from NZ_CAMFQO010000002.1 coordinate 165,644, forward strand.
GGCGTTCTTGTTAATAAGGATGCTGAGGGTAATGCAATTTACTCGAATGCAACATGGACTAACTACGTAAACGCTCTTGCAAAGGCTATTTCTGTTGCTCAGGCTGCAGAGCCTGAAAACATCTCAGGCACATATGTAGCAAAGAAAGAGCTTGTTATCGCAGAGAACAACCTTGCTGCTCCTGAGGTAGTAACAGATTATACTGTAACAGGTACAATCACAGAAGCTATCAACGGCACAGGTTCTGCAGGTACATTTGCTCTTGCAGGTGCTAAGATTTACGACGGTAAGACATTGCTTGCAACTGCTAATGCAGACGGTCAGTTCACAATTAAACTCCCAATCGGAGTGGCTACAACTGTAACTGTTAAGGCTGCAAATGCTGTTCCAAGAAAGGTTACATTCAGTGCTGAGGCTACAGGCGTTAATATCGGTATCGTTGCTGTTGACTATAATGGCGACGGCAAGGTTAACTCAACCGATATTGCACTTGCTTCAAAGACAACTGACATCGGTACTAAGATTACTCCTGATCAGTTCAAGTCTATTGCAAGAACAGGCGTAGCATATTCAGCTGTTCTTGCATAATTACCTATTATCAAGTACACTTAATTAAAATTCCACTAAATTAATTACGATTTAGTATATGTCCTATGATATTCTGCGGAGGGGTTTACTCTCTGCAGGGTATCATATAAAAAACAAGAACTTTGGGGGGGTTTCACAATGAAACGTTCTATAAAAAGCTTCTTAACTACCCCATTCGTTTGTTTAGTTTTAATAATTTCTATGTTTGCACTACCGTTTAGTGCAAATGCCGAGGCAGGAACCCTCGGCACGGAAACACCAGAATTAACCTGTGCATTTACCGGCACAAACGGAAAAAAAGCCGACGGCAACAGGCTCCAACCCGGTACCTATTACGTTGACCTTGTTCTTTCCGGAATGAAGGCAGTTTCCATAGTTGAGTTAACGGCAACCTACGACCCGAACGTTATTACCGATATCTCTGTTTTAAGCACCTATGCTGATGAACACAATGATATGCGTTTGGGCGGTCAAAAAATTGAAAATAATACTCTTTCTGTTTTCCAAGTTGCTGAAAGTGATGATGCATCTACAATCGATACAAACGGGACTGTAATGGTCTCACTTTCTGTTACAGTCGCATCCTCTTGCGATTTCGCAGATGTATTTGCATTTTCCACAAACCCTACTGTGTGCTTTATCGAGGCATCATACCTTGATGGCGTTAACGATTGTTACGTCCTTGACACAAGCATCGAAACCAAAGGCAAAACTTATCCAATGACAGCTGACGAATCTCCATACTTTTTGGTAACAGAGTTTGATGTCACAGGTGAGGTTACTATTGCTCATGAGCTTACAGGTATTGCAACAACTGCTCCTGCAAGCGGAATCACAGTATCAATTAAGAATACTGACATCAGCACGGTAACAAATGCCGACGGTTCGTTTACCTTAACCGGTCTTGGTGTTGGTGAATATACACTTGTGTTCAGCTCAGCACACACAATTGACAGAGAGGCTACGCTCATCGTTGCAAGAGAAAATGCCGACTATGACCAAATCACCGTTGACAATATCGGTCTTTGTGTTGTAGACTATAATAAGGACGGCAAATTTGATTCAACTGATGCTGCGTTGTATTCAAAATTCAAAACAGATTTGAACGGTGACGGTCTGTTCGACGAGAACGATCACACAATCTTCAAATCCTTCTTGAGAAAAACCGTTGTTTATTCTCAACTTACATTAAATTAATTTCGGAGGAAACTATATAAAATGAAAAAATCATTCAAAAAAGTAGTTGCAATCCTCTTGGCAGTATTAATGATGGTATGCTCATTCCCTCTTACAGCTTTGGCTGCGGGCGGTACAAGAGCTAACATCAAGCTTCAGTTTGGTTCTGTAACAAACAGTGCATCTAATATCAAAAACTACGCTGTTGACAGAAATAATAGTGTGGCAAACTTTTCAAAATATACAGGTATGAACTCAAACGAGCTTACCTATTCAAATGGTGCTATCAGTGGTTATGAAACCGGTGATTTCTTTACAATTTCTGTACTTGTTGAAAACATTTCGCAGATTTCTGCAACAGAAATTGCCGTAAAGTATTCAGACGCTATTGAGCCTGCATTCCTTAAGAACTCAGGTTCTCCGGCTCCTGCTGTATATACAGATAGCGCTGCTGCATACACCGGCTTTGGAAAGCTTGAAGCAATTACTGCACAAAGCGGTAACGCAATTTACAATACAACTTCTACTGTCGGCGAAACATCATACATTGATGCAGAAAAGCGTGTTATGCACGCAAATTTCGCCGTTCAGACAGGTGCAGATGCAATTGATTTGACAAAAGCAACTTCTGCTGGTAAGTATTCTCTTACAAACAGTGCAATCATTGCAACATTTATGTTCAAGATTGTAAACTCAAATGCAATCACTTTCTCAATTGACACTGCATCTGACACATACTATCTTAACACTATCGCTAACGGCGGTTCAGTTAATGAGTACAAGACATATGCTCCAAAGGTAGATGATGACGCTTCAACTGCCGAGCTCGACTTTATGGGCAAGAACGAGCATGTTGGCTCAACAACACAAACTTACACAATCAGATTTGTAGACGCTGACGGTAAGCAGATTTCTTCAGCTCAGTATGAAGAAGGCGCTGCTGTAATCGCTCCTCAGCTTCCTGCAGTAACTCATGATGATGCACAGCATTACACATATGCTTGGGATAAGGAAATTCCTGCAACAGCAACAGCTGACGGAACTTACACCATCATCAAGACAGGCGCAGCTCATACATGGGATGCAGGTGTTACAACTAAGGAGCCAACCGCAACCGAAACAGGTATCAAGACATTCACATGTACATTTAACGGCTGTGGCGCTACAAGAACAGAAGAACTTCCTAAGACAGAAGTAGCGTGTCAGCATGAGTATGTATGGACATACAATAAGGACGCTTACAGAGATTCGAATAAGGTTGAACACGACGGTACAGAAACCGGTGTCTGCAGCAAGTGTGGAGATACAATCACAAGAACTGCAGTAGGTACAGGTTCACTTCGTGCAACAACATATAACCTTACTCTTTCGGCAGGTATTGCTGTAAACTTCAAAACAAAGACTACTACAGTTAATAAGTTTGATAAAGTTTGGTGTGAGGTTGAGAAGTTCGATGCTTCAACCGGCAAATACATGAAGCCTGAAGTAATAGAGGATAGCTTTGTAGATGGTAATAATACGGCATTCAGATTTACTAAGATTGCACCTCAAACTATGGCTGATAATATGATTGTTAAATTCTGCGCTGAAAGAGACGGAATTACCTATGAGGGAACAATTACAACTCAAGTTAATGTTAGAAGCTATGTAATGGGTCAGTTGAATAAGCAAACATCAAAAACATCTGCTGCAACTCTTTTTGTTGACATGCTTAACTATGGTACTGCAGCTCAAGATTATATGAGTTATAATCAAACGGATTATATCAATTCACAGTTAACAGATGTTCAAAAGTCTTGGGCAACTCCATTGATTGCTAATGATGATTATGTTAATTCTCAAAATTTGACATATGTTGTTTGTGAAAATCCTCAAGCTGCATGGAGAACAGCTGCTCTTAGACTTGAAAGTTCAGTAGACTTTAAGTTGAGCTTCTCTGATGCTGCAAAGACTGACACATTGACAGATATTAGCAATATTAAGATTAAGGTTCAATTAGAAGATGGAACAATTAAGTGGTTTGATCCAATCAATAATCCGGAGTCATTTGAACCGTATAAAACCAGCAGTCAAAATGTTGTAAAGGGCAGATGGTACTTTACAACAAGCGATATTCCTGTAGCAAATCTTGTTGATCCGGTTTATCTTACAATTTGTGATGCTAACGGCAACCCTATTTCAAACACATTTAGATACAGTGCTGAAACATTTGTAAAGGCACAACAAGGAAAAGCTATTAAGGATACTCTTGATCATATGATGGTATACGCTAAGGCAGCGTATAATTATAATCTTATGGGTGGTAAGTAATTATTATTTATAATATGATGATTGCTAAATAAACATAATGGAGGTGAAACCAGAATGAAGTACTCAAAGCCAGTAGCAGAGCTCGAGAAGTTCGCAGTTGTTGACGTTGTAACAACATCAACAACACCAAAACCAGGCGGCGGTGGTGCCATTGACACTGAGGACGAAGAACTTTAATTCTGTCTTACTTAATGGAAGGAAGTGGGGAAACCCACTTCCTTTTATTAATTAGTTAATTGATTTCATAAGATATAATGTTATTAAAGTATCTAAATATATATTTTTATGTAAAAAATAATATGAGTTGTTACATTTTATGATGAGATTAAGTAGAACAAAGTTAATGCAATATTTCGTACCGGTCATAATAATTATCCTATTTACAATGATAGTCAAGGGGAATTGCTGTAGGGTGGTATTATGAAAACTTTTTTGTGGATATAATAAAAGATTTATAATTCATCCAGACAATTATCATGTTTTTAAAGGATTTCAAATTCCGTGGTGGCAAGAAGCATTAGATATTATATTAAAATGTTGCATAAAGAATTCAGAATTTAGTTTTACTACTCCTTTTTATTGACAAAAAACAGAACATAAAGTATACTTTAAAAAGAAAGACTATTATATGGAGGTAATAAAATGTGATTAATTGGCAAGAATTTGATAAAGAGCTAATTAATGCTTTTGAGGTCTATCTCCCTGATTATAAGCAAATAGACGAATTAACTATGCAAAATATAATTTGTGATATAATTGAGTCAAAAGAAAAATATGAATTTGCATATTATAAAGAGTATTTTATGTATAATTTTCATGAGGAAAATGAGAACGTTAGATCTACATTTTGCGGAGAAGGATTATACAAAAAATGTGTATATAATTCTTTAAAAGATTTTGATGACAAAGTTGTACTGTTTAAAAACAAGATGAAAACATATGAAGCTCTCAAACCGTTTTATAAAAGAGATATTATTGAGGTAAAAGACTTTTCGGATTATCAAAAATTTGTTGATTTTGCTAATAAAAACAGAACATTTATTGTAAAAGAAACCTTGGGTTCGTTAGGTAGAAATGTAAATAAAATCACTATATCGAAAGAACTTGATGCAAAAACAGTTTTTTTAAATATATTGCGTTATGGTGGCTGCGTTTGTGAGAGTTGGATTGAACAAAGTGATATTTTTAAACAATTCAACGAATCTTCTGTAAATACTGTAAGAATTGTTGGAATATATGATGGTGAAAAAGTACATAGAATGCATTCAATTATCAGAACAGGAAGAACGGGAGCAATTGTTGACAATGCTGCTCAGGGTGGAATTTTTGCAGAAGTAAATGTTGATACCGGAGAAGTAGTGTCAGACGGTTATACTGAAATAAATACGGATCAATTTGAAGTACATCCTGATTCAAAAGTCAAATTTAAGGGATTTCAAATTCCTTATTGGGATGAATTGATAGAATTGATCAATGAAATGCACAAACTGTGTTATCCAATCAGTTTGGCAGGTTGGGATTTAGCACTTACAGATAATGGATGGGTTTTAGTCGAGGGTAATAGTAAACCATTTATGTGCGACATGCAATTACTTCATTATAAAACCTGTGGTGTCGGATTAAAAAAAGAATTTCAATTCTTTTTAGACAAATTTTCTGATAAATAAGGAATGTGTTTGATGTTAAACATTATGAAAGCAAAGACTAATAATTTTTGGATAATCAGAGAAAAACTTTTAAATGAAAGCAACTCATTTAAGAAAAAGTATTATAAAAGAAAGTATAAAAAACTTCTAAAAGAAAACGGTGCTTGGATTCCTTTGAGTGCCGATATAAAAGAAGTGCCACTTATGCCACATGGAATAAAAGGTGTGTTTATTTCTAAAAATGCAACAATAGGTAAAGGCTGTACGATTTTACATCAGGTAACTATTGGCTCAAATGCTTTTGATGATAGCAAACATACAGGTTCTCCGGTGATTGGTGATTATGTTTTTATTGGTGCCGGAGCAAAAATCATCGGTGGAATAAAAATAGGGAATAATGTTAGAATAGGAGCCGGTTGTGTAGTGTGCGAGGATATTCCGGATAATTGCACAGTAGTTTTGCCTAAACCGGTGATAATTGAACATAAAGAATCTCGAAATAATAAATATAAAATATTATAAAAAATGTCTTACTCAAAATTGAGTAAGACATTTTTTTAATCAAGCTGCTTCTTATCCGTTAAGTATTTCAAAATTCTTTTTGTTGCATTTGGTTTAATACTTTTTTAGGTAGTAATATGCTTTTGCTGTGTCGCCGTTGGTGTATTGGATAATTGGATTTGTTTCAACATCGCCGATTTCTTTCATACCGCTTTTTTCCATCAATCGCCTTGAGCCTATGTTAGCCTCGTCGCATCTGGAGTAAACCTTATCTATAGGCTGTGTTTTGCAGTAATCCAGCACGGCAGATATTGCCTCTGTTCCGTATCCGTTGTTCCAACAGCTTGGGCTTATTTTGTAATTCAGATAAAACTGACGTTCCAAATGAGGCATAAGCTCAACATAACCTATCATTTTATTTTTCAGCATTATACCCCAAAAGTAATAGTCTTTTTTTCTGTATTTTACAAATTTACGGCAAATAAAGTCACGTGTGAATTTTTTGGTATACGGAGCCTTTGCCATATTGAATTCTGCCATTTGAGGAAGAGTAAGCCATTGCGCCTGCGCAAGCCTCCATGGCATAATTTTTTTCAGGACTAATCTTTCTGTCCTTATAGTTTTTGTGCCGGTTGCTTTCTTCATAAGCTTATCCGTTCAGAATTGCAAAGTTTTCCTTGTTGGATTTGTAAAGGTTTTTGAACACCTTAAAGTTTCTGTCGTAAACATCCTTGTTTGCTTTGTTTGGATGGTAAACAGTTTTTGCAGGGATGAGCTTCTTTACCTCGGTCATTGAGCTGATCATACCTGTACCTACTGCGATACAAGCTGCCGCACCGACGGCACCGATGTTTTGCGGTGAGTCCACAACCTCAACATCTCTTTGCAAAATATCTGCAAGGATTTGGCAGGTGGCAGCACCCAAAGCACCGCCGCCACAGAAGCGAACGGAATTTGTTTTCTTGTACTTTGCAACCTTTTGCTCCTGCCTTTCGAGCATCCATCTCATATGGAAGCACACACCCTCAACAACAGCTCTGATAAGCTCGGTTTTGCCTGTTTCAAGATGAATGTTAAAGAACATACCTGCGGCATTCGGGTCCTCAAACGGACAACGGTTGCCGTGAAGCCACGGTGTAAATATTACACCGTCAGAGCCCGGATTTGCTCTGTCAATAACCTCTTCAAGATAATCGTAAAGGTTAAAGCTTTGCTCCTCCAAGTCGTCCTTTTTGTGACCGTATTTCTTAAGGAACACACCGATTTCGTCAAGTGCAAGGTGCTCCTTAACCCAGCCCATACATTTGTTGGATGTTTCAAGCTCGGCAAAGTAGTTGTAGTTTTCAGGGTTGGCACCAACGATAGCTGCCATCATAGCACCTGCGTCTACAAGCTGCTCCGGAACAACTGTGCCTACCCAACCCGATGTACCTGAATATATGTGGGTGTCACCGATTTCGGTTGCGCCTGCACCTACACCGATAAGGGATGCGTCACCGCCGCCGCCGTATACTGCGGTGCCCTCTGCAAGACCAAGCTCCTCGGCTGCCTGCTTTGTAACCTCGCCGACCTTTTCCGTGCTTGCCTTGATTGGAGGCATATGCTCAATGTTTACACCTACCATATCGCAGATAGGCTTGCACCAGCCCTCGTGGCCCTTGCGTGTATCATAAAGCAATGTGCCGAACGCAGAGTCATTTGTCATAACAAATTCACCGCTGCAACGCAAAATCATATATTCCTTAACATCAAGCCATTTGTATATTTTCTTAAAGTTTTCGGGCTCGTGTGCCTCAACCCACTTGTATTTCCAAATAGGGTCCTTTACCGATGAAGATACAGCACCGGTGTACTTGAGGTATTTCAAAAGCTTTGTAACCTCTGCACCTGCAATCTGGAAGCCGTGTGCAATACCCTTTTTGATTTCCTCTCTTGCACGCTGATCCATATATGTCATAGGACGGCGAATACACTTTCCGTCCCTGTCAACAAGAACAAGTCCCTGCATTGCGGAGCAAAAGCTGATGCCCTCAATTTGCTCTTTTTTTACCTTTTTGCACTTTTTGAACACTTCCTTTGTGGTAACGCACATTGCATTCCACCACTCGTCAGCATCCTGCTCGCTTCCGCCCTTTACTCCTGTTTCGTCGTCTACATAAAGCTTGTAGCCCTCGGTAGCGGAGCTAAGGATTTTGATTTCGTTGTCGATTTCGATAAGGCAGGTTTTGATGCCTGTTGTACCGATGTCATAGGTGATTACGTACTTGCTCATATTTTCCTCCGTATGTAAAATAGTTTGTTACTGTTTTTCAAACGTAAATGCAGACTCAATAAATTTAAGCAGCTGCTTTACGATTTGGTCCTCCGAAAGCTCTTCAACATTAACCCCTGTGTAAATTTCAAGCCTGTTGCGATAGTAGTCGCAGGTGAATGAAAACTGAAGCGAGGTTAACAAATTGTCAAGGAAAAATGCAAACAGACGAGGATCCATATCCTGCCTTAAATCTCCGCTTGCCAACGCGTCGGTAATACATTTTATAT
>NZ_CAMFQO010000003.1 GCF_945980375.1 uncultured Eubacterium sp.
TTAGCTATTTCATAACGCGAAGCGTTATTTCACAAATCCCGCAAGGGATTTATTTAATTGAAAAGAGCCCACACTTGTCGTAAACAAATATGGGCTCTTTTCTGGTGCTGGTGACCGGACTTGAACCGGTACGGTATTGCTACCGAGGGATTTTAAGTCCCTTGCGTCTGCCGATTTCGCCACACCAGCACAACACATATATATTAATTGATTTTATGTTTGTTGTCAAGAATTTATTTTATTTTTTATCTTGTTTATAATTTCAAGAATTTTGAATTTTGGGATGTATTTTTTTGATGTTATCAGCTTCTTTTCCTCCTTGGTTAAAGCTTTATCAAAATCATCACTACAAGCAGAAATGCAAACCGCGGGATACATAACGCACCACCAATTTTTGCCCTTCCCCTCCCCTATTACAACCTTTACGGTATTGTAGTTACCAGATGGCAGAGTAAAGTCCTTGTATTCCCTAACATCGAAGAATTCATTATCAACATATACCTTTACATCGTAGTTTTTGTTATATTTTTTTATCACCTCTTGGGCTGAAGCCTTTATTAATTCTGTATTACTTTGTGCAATTTCGATTGATTCTTCAAGGTTGTTACAGTCGGTAAATAATTCCCTTGTAGACTTTAGTATATTGTTCTTAACAGCAATTTTAAGACTTTGGTCATCAATGGAGTTACTGTTTGCCAAAACGTGCATTCTCAAAACCTTGTTACTGATATTATTTGATGCATCATTTGTGTATGATAAAGACCCAAATAATAAAGTGAAAATTAACAAAAGAGGTAAAAATACAAATAGTTTTTTTGACATAAATAAACCTGCCTTTCAAAACGATGATTGGCAGGCTTTTCATTTTTTATTCAACAATATCAATGATTTTGCAGCCCTTGTTTACGGGTGTACATATAACAGTATCAGAAACGTTAACGTAATTAATAATCGATTGCTTAGCTGTTAAAGCATCTTCCTTGTTCTCAAATATGCCGAAAACCGTTGGTCCGGATCCACTCATACAAACACCGAGAGCATTGTTGCTTCGCATAATTTCTTTAATCGTAATTCGTTCAGGTACCTCAACAAATTGTTCAAATACGTTCTCCATTTTGGCAGAAATTTGAGCTAAATCTCTTGATTGCACAGCATAAAGCATACCTAATTTATCGGGAGTATGTACTTTTCCGTGTTCATCAAATTGCTTAAAAGCACCGCCGGTATTTACTCCCCTGTTTGGCTTTGCAAGAAGCAGGTAGCACTTACGCATAGGCTTAACGGGTGTTAATACCTCGCCGATGCCTTGTGCAAGAAGAGTACCTCCGCAGATGCAAAAAGGAACATCTGCACCGATTTTAACACCGATGTTACATAATTCTTTGTCAGCTAAATCGGTATTGAATATTTTATTTAGAGCAACTATAACAGCTGCACCGTCAGCACTGCCTCCTGCAAGTCCGGCGGCGTGAGGTATACGCTTAATAATATCAATGTGTATGCCGGTATTTTTTATCTTGTTAGCCTTAAAAAAGGCGTCGGCAGCCTTGTAGGCAATATTCCTTCCATCAAGAGGAATATCATCTATATTACACGATATTGTAATTCTTTTACCTTTAACCTTTTCAACCGTAACGGTATCGTAAAGTCCTACTGACTGCATAATCATAAATAAATCATGATAACCGTCTTTCCTTTTTGCAACAATATCAAGCATTAAGTTTATTTTTGCATATGCGTTAATTACTATTTTCATTTTTTAATTCCTTAACAAATTCACCGATTCTGCTTATAGCTTCTTTAATATTATCAATAGAATAGCAGTATGACGCTCTGATATATCCCTCACCGCAATCACCGAATGCGTTGCCGGGCACTACTGCAACATGCTTTTCCTTGATAAGTCTTTCGCAAAATTCATCACTTGAAAGACCTGTTGATTTAATGCAGGGAAAAACATAAAACGCTCCCTTTGGCTCAAAGCATTCAAGACCTATTTTTCTGAATGCGTCAACAGTAAATCTTCTGCGCATATCGTAATCCATAACCATTTTTGATATATCGCTGTCACCGTTTTTGAGAGCGTCAATAGCGGCATACTGCGAATTTGTAGGCGCAGACATTATTGCAAACTGATGAAGCTTTGTCATCTGTTCAATAATTTTTGCCGGGCCGAGAGCATAGCCTAATCTCCAGCCCGTCATAGAATATGTCTTTGAAAAGCCGTTAATAACAATTGTTCTTTCCTGCATATTATCAATGGCTGCAATTGAGGTATGACCCTGAGATGTATATGTCAGCTCACTGTATATTTCATCGGAAATAACAAAAAGATTATGCTTTATAATTACCTTGCTGATTTCCTTTAGCTCCTGCGCGGTCATGATTGCACCGGTTGGATTATTAGGATAAGGAAAAACAATAGCCTTTGTTCTTTCCGTTACATATTGCTCAATATCATCACAGGTTAACTTAAAATCATTTTCAGACTTGGTAGGAACAGAAATTGCGACACCTCCGCAAACCTCGACAATCGGCTTGTAGCAAACAAATGACGGCTCCACAACAAGAACCTCATCATCCCTTGATATAATTGCTCTGATAGCCATATCAATGCCTTCACTGCCGCCTACGGTAACAAGCACCTCTGAGTTGGGATCGTACTTAACAAGATACTTCCTTGCGTAAAAATTTGAAATTTCGTTTCGTAATTCAATTAATCCGGCATTGGCAGTATATCTTGTTGCACCCCGTTCGAGAAAATCAATTCCCTGCTGTCGTATGTGCCATGGAGTTAAAAAATCAGGTTCTCCCACACCGAGAGAAATTACATTTTCCATTTCCTTGGCAATAGCAAAAAACTTTCTAATCCCCGATGGCTTAACATCTACAAGGTCCTTGTTCAAAAAATCATTATAATTTATCACAGTGAGTAAGTCCCCCTGTCATCCTTAATGTTATCGGAAAAGCTTACACCCTGCTCCTTGTATTTTTTGAGTATGAAATTAGTTGATGTTGAAACAACATCTTCAAGCGGTGAAAGTCGCTTAACGACAAACATTGCAACCTCTTCAAACGATTTGTTTTTTACTATACAGCACAAATCATATCCACCGCTCATAAGGTAAATGCTCTCTACCTCTTCAAGATTGGCAATCCTTTGAGCAACCTCATCAAAGCCGTGACCGAACTTTGGCTGTACCTTAATTTCAATCAGAGCAGTACAACCCTGCATATTAATTTTTTCTTTATCAATAATTGCACGATAGCCCTTGATAACACCGCTTTCTTCGTATAATCTTATTTGCCGTGTAACCTCGTCGGCAGATACGCCAAGAGCAACTGCAATCTCTTCATTTGTTAAACGCGGATTTGTTTCAAGTAAATACAGTAATCTGTCCATAATTAATCTCCTTAGGTTACACTAATCAATTTTTATCAGCTTTGGCTGTCTGTTTTCAAATACGGTAAAGTAATCGTATCCACAGCTTTTCAGTATATCATATCCCTTATCAATATTATTGCACACCTTTTCGCAATAATGAGAATCAGAGCCTACAGTTACATATTTTCCGCCCATATCATGAAATCTTTTTATGTATTCGGGGCTTGGCAGGGTATCGTTCATTTCCATAGACAGACCTGAAACATTTAGCTCCAATGCCTTTTCATTTGAAATTATTGCTTCAAATATTTCTTCAATAATATCATCAAACCTTGACATATCAACATTAATTTTTTCTCTTGCAACGATGTATCTTAATGGATATGTCAGGTGAGCAATGCTGTCCGTCTTGTTCCATTTTGCAACATCAAGCACAGCCTCAAAATAACGACGCAGCAATTGATATATGTCATATTGAGAGTAATCTAAAAAATAGAAATCCTCCATATTTTTTAGATTATGAACAGAGCCGAGCACAAAATCAAAATTGAATTTTTCTAAAAGCTCTTCGGACAATTCCTTTTCATAAAGTGGCTGACCGAGCTCTATTCCTTTATAAACCTTAATGCTGTCAAAATCTTTTTTTGCTTCTTCAACTTCGTTATACTGCTTTTCAAAGCTTTCAAAGGATTCTCTCTTTAAGCCGTCAATATCACAGTGGTCGGTAATTGCAATTCCTATTCCGCCGTTTTCAATAATACCCTTGCATAATTCATGGCAGGTGTGATGACCGTCAAAGGAATTAACGGAATGTGTGTGAGTATCAATAATGCTTTTATATTTCATATAATCACCTGAGTACGTATTATACCACAAAACATAGGCAAATTGAATACCAAAATTTGAAATAATTATTTGACAAATCTTTGTTATAAATATATAATAATTTTTAATAATTTAACTTAGGTACTGTTTGATGAAAAAAAGAATTATTTCGTTTGTTTTAAGCATTTGTATTTTGATAAGCTCGCTTTCAACTATGATTGCTTATGCAGAAGCTGATATTGAGGTTAATTCCACCCCTAAAATTGTTATATATAATTCAAATTCCGTTATACTAAATGAATTTGAGATTACAGGTGACGATATTACAAGTGTATTGAAAAAATCGTTTGCATATTGCAACGACAATGCAGGCTTAAATAACGTATTAACTATTAAAATTCCCGAAGGAAAATATTTAATTAAAAAAACAAATGTTGCTTCAAGCAATACAATACTTGATTTGACAGATAATGTAGTGATATATAACGCATGTCCCAGACGGGGAAACATCATAAATTCACCAAATGGGTTCTACGGATACGACGGACTGAAAAATTTTACTGTTCGAGGTGGAGAGTTAACATACGATATTAACAATAAAAACGGTTCAACCCTGTCAAGAATTGCTCACGCGGACAATGTTACCTTTGAAAATGTAAAATTTTCAAACGGATATAAATCCCACTTTGTTGAGGTTGCCGCTTCAAAAAACATAAAGTTTGACAGATGTACCTTTGATGGATTTAAGGGCAATCTTTCCTCATCGGGCTGTGAGGCTATTCAAATTGATATTCTTGAGGAGAAAAGCCATTTTACAGGATTTCCTTATTACGACGGAACAATGAACAGTAATATTACCGTTCAAAATTGCACCTTTACAAATATTGTCAGCGGTGTCGGAACAAAGTCATTATATTACGGCTATTATCAAAGTAAAATCAATATTAAAAATAATACTTTTAAGAATTTGACAGGTACGGCAATTTATTGCAGCGGATACACAAATTGTGATATTTCAGGCAATACAATAACAAACTGTGCAGAAGGCATTAATTACTTTATGATGAAGCCTGATTCAAGGCTTAGCACGGTTTGTAAAATAGATAATCTTGGCTCAATAAATAACAATTGCGCTACAAGGATACACGATAATATCATCAGCGTAAACTCAACTGAGGATATATCGACAGCATCTGCTATATATGTTTTTGGAAATAACGTTACTTCTTCAAAAAAGAGCAAGTATAGCACAAGCGTAAAAGTTGGTAATTACAGAGTTAATAAAATACAAATCTACAATAATACAATTAAAACCACCGCTCACGGAATTAGGGTATACGATACAACCAATTCAAAAATATTCGGCAATACCGTTACAAGCTCAAAAAGCAGCGGCGGATACGGTATTTATGCTGCGAATTCTTCAAATTCAAATCAAATCTATTCAAATAAAATAAACAAGTTTTCAAACGGAATATTCATTGCATCATCAAGCAAGTGCAACAAGGTTACAAAAAACACTGTTAACGGTACAGGAAACAGCGGAATTGTTATTAACAGTGGATGTGACAGTAATAGTATTGACTCAAATACTGTTATGAATTCGGGCAAAAACGGTATTTTGATCGGTGCTTCAAAGACAAGCAGTGTTCAAAGCAATAATATTTCTTCTTCAAAGGCTGATGCAATACACTTAAATTCCAAGGCTAATGTAAATGTTATTAAGGGCAATCTGTTCAACGTTCACGGTAAATATGCAATTTACTGCGACAAGGGCTCAACCGCTAATGTTTATGTAAACAATTACAAAAACTCCTCCGGCAGATACGGCTACAGCAAGGGTGATAAAAAGGATTATAAATTCGCTAATCTTGCTGTTCCTACAGTGACAGTTTCAAAGAAAGGCACAACTGCTACCGTAAGCTGGAAGAAGGTTGGCGGGGCAAACGATTACTATGTTTACCGTTCCACAAGCAAAAACGGTACATACAGCTATATCGGTCACACTAAATCAACAAAATTCCAAAACAAAAAATTGAAAAAAGGAAAAAAATATTATTACAAGGTATCAGCTGTAAAGGTTGCTAACGGAATTAAACAACGTTCTAACCTTTCAACAGTTAAAGGCAAAAAAATATAAATCTATTGGAGGTTATAAATAATGAGATGTGTAATTACGGTTGTTGGTAAGGATATGGTAGGTATTCTTGCTTCTGTATCGGGAATTTGTAAGGAATGTAATGTTAATGTTACGGAGGTATCCCAGTCAATTTTACAGGATATGTTTTGTATGATGATGATGGCTGATACATCAAAGGCAAACGTTGACTTCCCTGCCTTTTCTGAAAAGCTTTCAAAATACGGCGAGGAAAACGGCCTTTCAATTCATGCTATGCACGAAGATATTTTTAACTCAATGCACAGAATATAATCGGAGGGCAAAAAATTGATAAATACATATGACATTCTTGAAACTATTAGAATGATACAGGACGAATGTCTTGACATAAGAACTACCACAATGGGTATTTCGCTTTTGGATTGCGGTGACAGTGATATTGATAAATCCTGCCAAAAGGTTTATGATAAGATTTGTAAGAAGGCAGAAAATCTTGTAAAAACCGGCGAGGATATAGAAAAGGAATACGGTATTCCTATCATAAACAAAAGAGTAAGTGTTACTCCGATTTCAATACTTGCCGGAATAAGCGGCGGTGACCCTGTTAAGTATGCTTTGACACTTGAAAAGGCGGCTAAAACAATCGGAGTAAACTTTATAGGCGGATACTCCGCGCTTGTTCAAAAAGGCTTTGCTGCAGGAGACAGAGAGCTTATTGAATCTATCCCTCAGGCACTTGCGCAAACCGAGCATCTTTGCTCGTCCGTAAATATCGGCTCAACAAAGGCAGGTATCAATATGGATGCCGTCAAACTTATGGGACAAAAGGTTAAAGAAGCTGCCGAATTAACAAAGGACAATGATTGTATCGGTGCAGGAAAGCTTGTTGTTTTCTGTAACGCTCCTGAGGATAATCCTTTTATGGCAGGTGCATTTCACGGTGTATCGGAGCCTGACTGTGTAATTAACGTTGGTGTTTCCGGTCCGGGTGTTGTTAGAGCTGCTGTTGCAAAGCACCCCGACTATAACATTAATCAAATTGCAGAGCTTATTAAGAAAACAGCTTTTAAGGTAACAAGAATGGGACAGCTTGTAGGTGCTCTTGCAAGTGAAAGATTAGGTGTTCCTTTTGGCATTGTTGATTTGTCATTGGCTCCTACCCCTGCTGTTGGCGACTCTGTTGCACATATACTTGAGGAAATCGGTCTTGAGCAATGCGGTGCGGCAGGTACAACAGCTTGCCTGGCAATGCTTAACGATGCTGTTAAAAAAGGCGGTGTTATGGCGTCATCAAGTGTTGGCGGTCTTTCCGGAGCATTTATTCCTGTTTCGGAGGATGCGGGTATGATTGCTGCTGCAAAATCAGGATCCCTTTGTATAGAAAAGCTTGAGGCAATGACTGCTGTATGCTCAGTCGGTCTTGATATGATTGTTATTCCGGGTGATACTACTCCGGAGGTTATCAGCGGTATTATTGCTGATGAGGCCGCTATCGGTATGGTTAACGGAAAAACCACGGCAGTAAGAGTTATTCCGGCTATCGGCAAGAATTTTGGTGATACACTTGAATTTGGCGGATTGCTTGGCTCCGGCCCGGTAATGAAGGTTAACACAATGTCCCCTGCAAAATTCATATCACGAGGAGGAAAAATTCCTGCTCCGCTTCACTCACTTAAAAACTAAAGCATAAAGAAAAAGCAGATGATTAAAACAATAATCGTCTGCTTTTTCTTATACATAAAAACAACCCACAAAAACCTGTGGGTTGTAAATAATCTTATTTTGCAATTAATGCTGTTGAATGGAAGGTGAGAGGATTGTACTCACCGTTTTCGTAAACATATACAGCAGATAGGTTAATTGCAACTGCATATGTCTTACCGCTTGAAGTAAACTCATAGCAATCAACATTATTAACGGTAACAATGTTTGATGTATAATTGATAGCAGCGGATGAAGGATCACTTGAGTAATTGAGGGTTCTCCAATTATCGTGGATAACCTGCTTAAGAAGTGCTTTTGCTTCCGATACGCTATAGCTCTTTGTAGTTGTAATTTCGTGTTCGTTAACGTACCTATCATATTCCTGCACGGTAGCCGTATTATCGTCTTCGGCATTTTTGATAGGTGCAACATATGTAAACCACATAACCAAGAAATATACTACCAACCAAATCAAAAGAATTAATATGATAAGCTGGAAAATCTTCTTACCTTTGCTTTGTTCTCCACCTGCAAAAGCTTCCTCTTGTGTAGGAATCGGAACAGGTGTAAACGGCTTCCCTTTTTTGTTTGCCTTTTTTTCAGCCTTTGCATTCTTTTTGTTAATGCTTTTTACAAGCTTTGCATATTGGCCTGCCTGCTTTTTCTCAACCTTAGCTGCCTTTTTAGCTGCCTTGGCTTCTTTTTTTGCGATTTTAGATTCTTTACTCAAAGCAGTCCCCTCCTTATAAGTATGAATGTAGTATACCATTAATTTTTTCAAAATTCAATAACTATTTATAATTTTTATATCAAAATTTATGAACAAACTGTAAATAATGTTAATATATTAAACAATAAAATACAATATATTGCTTTATTGTTAATAAATTATAATTGAATATTTTGATATTTTGTTCTATTATAGAATAAACGATATGAAGGGATGGTTATATGTCAAATTTGATGGACAGAATAGTTACCTTTTGTGATACATACGAAAGGATAATTTTAATATCTTTGGGTGTGCTTATATTTGCTGTTTTATTTACTTTGAAAAATAAGATTGCAAATTCTTTGTTAAGGTTTGCTTCAAAAATATTTTTTAAGGGTAACGATGAAAAAAAGAATTCATTTTGTGATTCTCTTATAAAGCCTTTTTCCTATCTTATATTAACTCTCGGTTCGTATCTGGCAATTAGTATAAACATCAGTAACACCTCGGTAAACAGATTTTTCAAGATACTTATTATTTTAATTATATGCTGGTGTTTGGTAGGTTATCTGTCAAATAATATGTTTATTAGGCTTCATTTTGGCGGTGATGTTTCAGAATCAATGAACACTACTGCTGTTAAATTCCTGTCAAACATAATGAAAATAGTCATTATTGCATTTGCAGTTGTAATGGTTATAAGTGAGCTTGGATATAATATTAATGGTCTGCTGACAGGTCTTGGTGTAGGCGGATTGGCAGTATCCCTTGCGGCGCAGGATGCTGTGGGTAATCTAATCAGTGGTTTTATTATAATATTTGACAAACCGTTCAAGGTTGGTGATTTGATAGAAACACCTACTGTAAAGGGCTTTGTTGAAGAGGTTACGATGCGCAGCACAAAAATACGAAATCTTGACGATAGTGTTATCACTGTTCCCAATTCAACCTTGACGAAGGAAGCAATTACAAATATTTCAATGATGGATAAGCGCCGTATAAAGCTTAATTTCGGCCTTATCTACTCTACCCCTAACGATGTATTGGAAAAGGTTAGAAACGAAATTAAGGCATATATAGACGAAAATGAGAGCATACTCCCTGAACCATGCAGAATACATTTTAGAGAGTTTGCTGACAGCTCACTGAATTTTGAGGTAATATGCTACACACAAACCCCAGATATGGACGAGTATCTAAATATCAGTAATGATTTGAATTTGGCAATAAAAAGAATAGTTGAGGCAAATAATACTGATTTTGCATATCCGACATCAACTGTATATATAAAAAATAAAAAGGAGTAAGTGCTCCTTTTTATTTTTTATATCCATGTAATAATATCGGCTGTAGTTTTTCTGCTCGGCATGTCAGGGTTTGCATCCGTATAACCTACTGCTATTACGGAAACGATGGTTTCCTCATCGGGAATTGACAATGCTTTTCTGATAATTTCAGCATCTCTTATACCCATAACCAATGTACCGAGTCCCATTTCCGTTGCCTTTAGCAAAATGTTTTGGTTTGCCAAGCCTAAATCGTAATATCCCCAACCGTTACCGCATTCGTTTTCAGGTTCTCCCTGTGCAGTAAAACCCGAACGGTTATGTACAAAGGTTGTAACTATTAATGCGGCACCGTTACATCTTTTTTGATTAAACTCAGGCAGTGCGTGTTTGATAACATCTATTGATGTTGGTTCAACAGCACAGTAGTACCTTGCTGTTTGAGAATTTTTCCAAGACGGAGCATAAATGGCTGAACTGATTAATTCTTCGATTTGTTCTTTGGATACATTTTTGGTGGTATCATATTTTCTGATACTTCTTCTATTGGTTATAGTGGTTGATAATTCCATAAGTAATCTCCTTAGATTCAAGTTTTGTGACAGTACGTCTCACTTTAGAACCTTGTATATTAATTTATCAAAAACTCAACAAGTTCAAAATTGTTATGAATATTTTTGTAATAATTTCTGCAAACTTGACAATCACAAGGTTTATTAAAATCCGTGCGATACTCTTTTGTTTTTTCTTTGTCGAAAATTATTTTTACAGAGTTTATTTCAATTGTTTGCAAGGACATCTCATCACAGCCTTAAGTTAATTATAGCATAAAAGCGATAAAGTCGCAAGTATAAGTGAAATCGTGCTATCGCGCGGTGAAATCAAAGGCTTTCGCCTTTGATGATATATTTTGCTAACGCAAAATGTGAAATTAAATCCACCCACCGCCGCAGCGATTTCACTCGAGCGAAGCGAGAATTTCACATTGCGAAGCAATATTTCACCCACCCGTTAGGGTGGATTTAGTTGAAAAAAGTCCTGTTCTTTCGAACAGGACTTTTTTCTGGAGGCACCACCCAGATTTGAACTGGGGATAAAGGTGTTGCAGACCTCTGCCTTACCCCTTGGCTATGGTGCCATAAAATTAATAGAAAACACATTAAAAGTGTTTTCTATTAATGTGGAGCGGATTACGAGACTCGAACTCGCTACCTTCACCTTGGCAAGGTGACGCTCTACCGGATGAGCTAAATCCGCAAATTTGGTGCTTCCGGACGGAATCGAACCATCGACACGTGGATTTTCAGTCCACTGCTCTACCGACTGAGCTACAGAAGCATTAAATGGCGACCCGGAACGGGCTCGAACCGTCGACCTCCAGCGTGACAGGCTGGCGTTCTAACCAACTGAACTACCGGGCCATTTATCCAAGGCAAAGCCTTGGATGTGGTGGGAACAACAGGGCTCGAACCTGTGACCCTCTGCTTGTAAGGCAGATGCTCTCCCAGCTGAGCTATGCTCCCGAATTGCTACTTGCAACGTGTTATACTATACAGTATTTTAACTAAATTGTCAATACTTTTTTTCAATTTTTTATATTTTTTATTTTTGCGTTGAATCGACTATTAACTGTTTAATATCGTTTGGTGTAAATTCGTATTCCTTGTTGCAAAAATGGCATTCTACCCTTGTATTTTTGGTATCATTTGCCATTTCGGTTAAAGCCTCAATTCCGGTAGAAATCAAAGCATTTTCTACTTTTGCCTTTGAACAATTGCACCTGTATTCTGCTTTGCTTTCATCAAGCTTATCAATTTCTATTCCGGACATGGCAAGCTTTGCAATATCGTCGGGTGTCATTGAGTCATCAAGCATTTTTGTTACAGAAGGAATCTCCGATATATTCTTTTCTATAATATCAATAACACTATCAGGACAACCGGGTAACAGCTGAATTATATAGCCCCCTGCCCTTTTGACAGTTAAATCCGGATTTACAAGAACACCTAATGCACAAACTGAAGGGGTTTGCTCTGATGTAGCAAAATAATTTGTTATATCCTCGGCAATTTCACCGCTTATAATCGGCACTTGACCGACGTACGGCTCCTTCATTCCGATGTCCTTAATGACGTAAAGTTGACCGTTTGTTCCGACAGCGCCCGATACATCAAGCTTTCCGTTGGGCTTTAGCGGAATTTCAACAATCGGATTTTGAACATATGCTCTTGCATTGCCCTCATAATCGGAAACAGCAATAATATCACCGCAGGGACCTCCGCCGTTGATTCTTATCGTAATGCTGTCATCCTTGCTTTTGAGCATATCACCCATCATAGATGCGGCGGTAATCGTTCTGCCCAAGGCAGCAGTAACTGTTGCAGAGGTTTTGTGGATTTGCTCTGCCTCATATACAATATCGGTAGAATCGGTTGCAATTATAAATGCAGAACCGTCTACTGTAATATATCTAACAATTTTTCCCATTATTACACCTTTTTACAAATAAAATATAATCGTTCACTTTTCTCTCTCGGAGAATTCAGCGTTAGCTCGTCATAAACGGAAATATCAGAAAAGCCTGCTTTGCATAAAGCATCAAGTAAGTCATCAATTGAATATGCAGTTTCCTCAAAGCTTTCGCTGAATCTGTCGTAAGATTTTCCGTTCCAAACAAACATATCAAGCAGTATTCTAACTACTCTGTCGCTGACAAATTCATTGTCCCATACAAGATAAAAATCCTCTTCATCAAACACAAAGGTATTGTTTGCAAGGATTTCGTTGTGCTTATAAATTGTGTTTACATCAAAAACAAAAACACCGTTTTCATCAAGAGAATTATAAACATTGCAAAACGTCTTTTCAACGTCATTAATGTCATTCAAATGGTTTATACTGTCAAGACTGCAAATACATGCTTTAACACTTTTGTCAAGGCGATAATCTGTCATACTTCCTTTCAACAAGGAAAAGTTGTCACCATACTCTAAAAGACGATTAGAGGCAATCTCGAGCATATTTTCAGATAAATCTATGCCAATAACATCAAATCCGTTTTTTATTAGCTCAATGCTAATAGAGCCTGTTCCGCAGGCTAAATCCAAAACTGTACCGTTTGTAATATTATTCTCAATCAAAAAATGATTAATGTATTCAAATCTTTTTGGATAATCGACATTTTGTGTCAGTTCATCGTAAACAGCAGAGAATTCGCAATAACTATTCATTTGCTTCATCTTTAGCTATTCTTTCAAAAATTTTATCATAGCCGTCACAACCGTATTGCAATGAACGGTTTACTCTGCTGATTGTTGCAGTTGATGCACCTGTTTGTTCAACAATATCTGTATATACACATTTTTCAGACAGCATTTTTGCAACAACAATACGCTGACTTAATGTTTTCAATTCCTGAACAGTGCACAAATCCTCAAAAAAATCATAACATTCCTCTGTGGTTTCAAGTGATAAAATGGCCTTAAACAAGAAATCGACATTTTCATTTTGTAACTTGTTATTCATAATCGAGCCTCCGATTTTCAGTATAGTAACATTTTAGCACATTAAATCGTGATAGTAAAGTAAAAAATTAAAAAGGGTGAAAAAATCACCCTTTTGTAAGATATTCCGTAAGTTATTCCGTAATTAAGTCGTTATAAAAATCAAAGCAATCAAAGGTTGCAAAGTAATCCTTTGGAGTTTCGGCTCTTCTGATAAGCTGATAAGAGCCGTCTTCCTTAAGGAGAATCTCTGCGCTCTTGAGTTTTCCGTTGTAGTTATATCCCATAGAAAAGCCGTGAGCACCTGTATCATGAATAAAAAGTATATCACCCATATCAATTTTAGGTAACATTCTGTCTATTGCGAACTTATCGCAGTTCTCGCACAATGAACCTGTAACATCATACTTGGTATTACATTCTTCAATTTCCTTACCAAGTACGGTAATGTGATGATATGCTCCGTAAATTGCGGGACGCATAAGGTTTACTGCACAGGCATCAACACCGATATATTCCTTATGAGTGTGTTTTTCGTTAATAGCAGTTGTAACAAGACCTCCGTACGGACCCATCATAAATCTGCCGAGCTCTGTGCAAAGCTTAACATCGCCCATACCGGCAGGCAAAAGCACCTCATCAAATACCTTGTGAACACCCTCACCGATAGCCATAATATCGTTTGGAGTTTGATCCGGTCTGTATGGAATACCGACACCGCCTGAAAGATTGATAAAGCCAATATGAACACCAATCTTTTCCTTAAGCTCCACAGCAAGCTCAAACAATACCTTTGCAAGCATTGGATAATATTCGTTGGTTACTGTGTTTGAAGCAAGAAATGCGTGAATACCAAATTCTTCTACTCCCTTTTCCTTCATAATCTTGAATGCCTCAAAGATTTGCTCTGTGGTCATACCATACTTTGCATCACCGGGATTATCCATAATATCATTGCTGATTTTGAATACACCGCCCGGATTGTAACGACAGCTCATTTTCTTTGGCAATTTTCCGCAAGCCTTTTCAACAGCATTGATATGAGTAATGTCATCAAGGTTAATTATACCACCCAAATCGTTACAATACTTAAATTCCTCGATAGGTGTATCGTTTGATGAAAACATAATATCATCGCCTGTTGCACCCAAGGTTTTAGCCATCATCAATTCGGTTTTCGATGAACAGTCACATCCACATCCGTATTCCTGAAGTATTTTGATAAGAAACGGATTTGGAGTAGCCTTAACCGCAAAGTATTCCTTGTACCCCTCATTCCATGAAAATGCGTCCTTAAGAGCTTTAACGTTATCTCTTATTCCTTTTTCATCGTAAATATGAAAAGGTGTTGGATACTCCTTAATAATTTCCTGTGCTTTTTCTAATGATAAAAACGGTGTCTTGTTCATTAGTATATCCTCCTCTGTTCGCCTATTGTTCAAGCGATTTTTCAATTAACATTTTTATATTATCAAGTCCAAGACCTGTTTGTGAAGAAAAAGGAACGATTAAGCCTTCATCAACCATATTAAGCTCCTGCTTAATTTCCCGTTCTCTTTTTTGGAATTCCTTTACCTTAAGCTTGTCTGCCTTTGTGCACGCAATGATAAACGGAATGTTCATTTGTTGCATAAAGTCTATCATTCCAAAGTCATCCTGTGACGGCTTGTGTCGCATATCAACGAGCTGCACAACGAGCTTTATATTTCTTCCGCTTTGAAAGTATCCCTCCATAAGCTCACCGAATCGGTCACGCTCGGTTTTGCTTAGCTTTGCATAGCCGTATCCCGGTAAATCTACAAATTTACAATCATCAACATTGTAAAAATTTATTGTAATTGTTTTACCCGGAACAGAGCTGACTCTTGCCAAAGATTTTCGGTTAAAAAGCTTGTTTAGCAACGAGCTTTTGCCTACATTTGACCTGCCTGAAAACGCTATTTCGGGCGATGTGCTTTGTGGGAGCTGGCTTGATATTCCAAATGCTTTTTCAAATTCTGCTTTATTATAATTCATATCTACTGCGTTACAACTGATGATGCAGCATCATCACGATTAATAATTATATTTTGTTTATTGGATTTTTTTGGTATATATTCAAGTGCCTGCTTGACAACATCATCAAAGGATGAAACAGGAATAAATCGTACGGAAGCCTTAACCTCGTCGCTGATTTCAGCCAAATCCTTAAAATTATCCTTTGGAATAATAACTGTGTCACAGCCTGCCTTGTATGCAGCCATGGATTTTTCCTTTAATCCACCGATAGCAAGTGCTCTGCCTTTTAGAGATATTTCGCCTGTCATTGCTACATTGCGTTTTATCGGTATACCTGTAAGCTCGCTCACTAACGCAGTTGTTATAGCTAATCCGGCAGATGGTCCGTCCTTTGGAACTGCAGCCTCAGGAGCGTGAATATGTATATCCTTTGTTTTATAGAAATCCTCGGCAATATCATATTTTGAAGCCTTACTTCTTATATAGCTGACTGCGGTTTTAGCACTTTCCTTCATCACATCTCCAAGATTACCGGTAAGTTCAATTTTGCCTGTACCGTCAAGAGCAGAAATCTCTATTGGAAGAATAGTACCTCCGACCGAAGTCCAAGCCAGTCCGTTAACAACTCCTACCAAGTTTTCCTTAGGTATTTCATCTTTTGAATATTTTTCAGCTCCGAGATAATCCGAAAGATTGTCGGCGGTTACCTTAAAGCTTTTTTCACCGTTTTCAAGAGCAACGGAAGCCTTTCGACAAAGAGCTGCGATATTCTTTTCAAGACCTCTTACGCCTGCCTCCCTTGTATAACATTCAATTATTTTGTAAATTGCGTCATCGCTTATTTTGAATTCTCTGCCGGTGAGGCTGTGCTTTTTCATTTCTTTTTTTACAAGATGTTTTTTTGCAATATTGAACTTTTCTTCAACAGTATAGGAATTAAGCTCAATTACCTCCATTCTGTCATACAAAGGTGCAGAAATGGTAGATACATCATTTGCGGTTGTAATAAACAAAACCTTGCTCAAATCAATTGGAAAATCAATGTAATGGTCGTTGAAGGAATTGTTCTGCTCGGGATCAAGAGCCTCAAGCAATGCTGATGACGGATCCCCCTTATAGTCAGAGCCTACCTTATCAATTTCATCAAGTAAAATTATAGGATTCATTGTTCCGGCGCTGATTATTGCTTCAACAATTCTGCCTGCCATTGAGCCGATATATGTTTTTCTGTGGCCTCTTATCTCAGCCTCATCGTGCACTCCGCCAAGAGCTATGCGAACATATTTTCTGTTCATGGATTTTGCAAGTGATTTTACGATGCTTGTTTTACCTACACCCGGCGGACCGTAAAGACAGATTATTTGACCGTTAAACTGTGGGTTTCTTTTAAGAACCGCAAGCGATTCCACTATTCTTTCCTTAACCTTATCAAGACCGTAATGGTCTGCATCAAGAATTTTTCTTGATTTGTCAAGACTGATTCTGTCCTTTGTATACTTGCCAAAAGGAATTTCAAGGCATTTGTCAAGGTATGACCTTACAACTGTTCCCTCATGTGATCCTGACGGCATTTTCATAAGCTTATCACATTCCTTGAAAAGCTTTTCTTTTATATCGTCAGAGCAGGACATCATATTTATCTTTGCTCTGTATTCGTCAGCCTCCTGAAGAGGAGAATCACCCTCACCGAGCTCGTCGGAAATTACCTTCATTTCCTCGCGAAGATAATACTCTCTTTGGCTTTTATCAATTTCCTTTTGAAGCTTATCGTGAATTTCTGCTTCGATTTCAAGAGATGCAGTTTCCTTTCGAAGCAAGGTTAAAAGGCTTTTTGTACGCTTTTCAGGATCAAATTCCTCCAAAAGCATTTGCTTATCGGAAAAAGAGAAAAAGCTGTTTTCGCAAATATAATCGGTAAGCTCGTCCATATTTTCACAGCAAATAATTTTTGCAACAACCTCGTTTGAGATTTTTTTGAACATAGAGGCATACTTTTCATATTCTTTTTTTACACAACGTATGTATGCGGTGTTTTCCGCATTTGGTTGAGGAAAAAATTCAGGAGCTCTGTCAACAACTGCATTGTAATGATTATCGTCATAATACATTGTAACTATGCTTGCTCTGGCAATACCTTCAACTATTACGCGAAGATTTGATGAATTTGGTATTCTAATCATCTGCTTTATTTTGCAAATAACACCTACATCAAATACATCCTTTTCGGTTGGATCCTCAACGCTTGAATCGATTTGTGACACAAGGAAAATAAGCTGATTTGTTTCCATAGCAAGATTCAAAGCAGCCACACTCTTTTTTCTGCCAACATCAAAGTGAAGGTTCATATTCGGATAAACAACAAGTCCTCTTAACGGAACAACCGGAATATCCTCAAAATTGTTCAAATCAATATAATTTTCCATTCTACTTAACTATCCTAAATAAATTTCTATTATTATAATATAAAAATATATAAATTTCAATAGTAAAAAGACATCCAAATTGATGAATGTCTTTTTTACCGTTTAATCGTCATAATTTACCTTTTTAACCTTAAATATTCCTCTTAATATCGGTGCTAAAATTTTTGGACTTTTAATAAGTATAACCTTCATAATCCCCCTACTTTCTGCAACAGATTAGTATTCCGAGGATAATTACAGCTATAGCAAGAATTCTTGTAACCCATATCGTAGGCATGCAGCAAGCCAAAACACAGCCACAGCCAAATGCAATCCACAAAAAATCCCTTTTACACATTTTATTCATAGCAAACACCCCCGAATTATCTGTGCTTACTACAATATATGTAAAAACAAATTAATCGTTACTTTCAATTAAAAGTAAAACACCGCTTTCAAGTGTAACCTCAGCATAATCCTCATTTACAAAGTTACTTTGTGCAAACTGATCATCAAGGCTTATGTCAAGACTTTCCCTGTCATAAAAGCCTGCCGTATAATAAGCACCTTTAATTTTTACACCCTTACAGCTGTGTAAAAAGGCGAAAAGCGAAAAGCTTTTGTAATCCTTATTAATTACAGCTCTTTCTTCAATCAAGGAAAGCCTGTTTTGTCTGTTTTGAATACAGCATTTAACATTGTTTTTTCTGCAATATTCAAGACAAAGAATGTTTGAATATGTATGGTCAAGGCGGGAGCCGATTGCGCAAAAGATTTGAATATTCTTGTATCCTCTTTCAACGGCCTCCATAACACAATGAAAGGTGTCTGTATATGCTTTTTCGGGATTTAACGTAATAATTTCACAATCAATGTTTGGCTTTGGCGATGAATCAAAATCACCTATAATCAAATTTGGTGTAAATCCGGCGTTAATGCAGGATTTATATCCTGAATCGGCACAAATAATATATGATTCCCTGTTAATATTTTCCTTTAAGTATTGTAAATCATTATCAGGCGCACCTGAAATGATTGTGCACAGATTTGTTACAGTTCCCATTCCTTTATGTTTTTTACCTCGTTGTACATAGAAATGTAGCTTTCATGTCTTGATTTTGAAATTTCGTAATTATTAACCGCTTCAACTATCGCACAGCCCTTGTCATTTGTATGAGAGCAGGTGGAAAATTTACAGCAACCCAGGTATTTTTCAAATTCCTTAAAGCAATAAGGCAAATCCTCCTTTAAGATTCTTTCACATCTTTCAAATTCTAATGAAGAAAATCCCGGAGTATCAGCGATATAACCGTTATCAACCTTAAATAACTCGCAATGCCTTGTGGTATGTTTTCCCCTGCCGAGTTTTTTGCTTGTTTCCCCTGTTTTAAGATTAAGCTTGGGAAACAATCTGTTAAGCAAGGTAGATTTACCTACACCTGTGTTTCCTGTAAATGCAGAGCATTTGCCGGCCATCATTGTATGAATTTTGGCATATGAAGGTGAATTTTCGCTGTTATTGCAAAGTATTACCCTATACCCTGCTTTTTCGTAAATATTTTGGTAAAGTTCAGCATTGTCCTGCAAATCGGTTTTTGTAATTATAACAACAGGATTTATATTTTTGTATTCTGCAATGGCGATAAGATTATCAATTATAGTTGTATTGATTTTCGGATCAACCAATGAAGCAACAATAAACAACTGATCAATATTTGCAAGAGGAGGTCTAACAAGCTCATTTTTCCTTTGCAAAATTGTATCAATGGTGTTTTCCGAATTATCGTTAACGGATATTTCTACATTGTCTCCGACGAGCGGAGTGATTTTCTGATTTCTGAAATTCCCTCTTGCCTTACATTCGTAAACATCATTTCCGGTATCAACATAATAAAATCCGCCGATACCTTTAATAATTTTTCCTTTTATCATAAAATCCTTTCAAATAACATCAACGGCGAATTTTTCGCCGTTGGTATTATGCTAATTATTGGTTTGAGTCGACTCGGGCTGAGTTGTAGAAGCTGACGGATAGTTAGAAGCAGATGAAAAATCAATGGATATATTCTTTGATTTTTTACCGTCTACGGTCTTGGTTTCCGTAACACCTGTTGTCTTTAACGAAACCTTGATGTTTTGAGTTTTGTCAAAATCTGTTGAAATGTCAACAGGGATTGAGCTACCGTCAAGAGTAATTCTTCTGCTTGAGTAGGTATCTTTGCCAACCTTAACAACCATTGTGTCGGTTGCGTATGTTCCGTCGTCGTTTAGTACAACAGGAAGAACAATTCTAAGTGAATATTTTACGGATTGAACTGCTGTAGTAGTAACTCCGGAGCTGATGATTACCTTAATTGAATCGTTAGCCTTAGCCTGAGAGCCTGCGGCAGGGCTTTGCGAAATTACAACACCCTTTTTAATTGCATCGTCCTGTGTTACAAAGGAAATGTTTGTAAATCCATACTTTTCAAGGAACGCTCTTGCACCGCTTTGCGATAAGCCTAAAACATCGGGAACAGTAATTGTTTCAATAACAGTTGTTGAAGGCCCTGAAGATACGTAAATTGTGATTTCCTGTTCTGCGGAAACAATGGTTGCAGCCTTTGGATCTGTATAAATAACCTTGCCTTCCTCAACATTTTCACTTGCTATATTCATTGTTTTGAAGCTTTGCAATCCCTCAAGCTGTAATGTTTGCTGTGCAAGCTCAAGCGTTAATCCGTATACATTTGGCATAGTAATATCTTTATCCGAGGATGCAACAACAAGAGTAACCTTTGAACCCTCCATAACCTTAGAGCCTGCCTCAGGTGATTGTCTAATAACTGTGCCCGGATCATACTGGTCTGACTTTTCATACTCTGCAATAAACTCGTAATCGTAAGCTTCGTTATCCTGAAGCTGATCATATGAAAATCCAACAAAGTTTGGAAGCTTTTGAGTTTTTGTATTAAAGCCTGATGTAAACATCATAATGATAGCAACGATAGCGGCGATAAGAACAACTATACCTGAAACAACAGCAAAAGCAATTTTTCTTTTTCTTGATGGATCTTCGTATTCTTCCTCATCGTAGTATTCTTCATCGTTATCAACAATAGGCTCTATTTCATTTATTTCCTCATTAGCAGCGGAATTGTTGATGTAATTAAATGTTTTTGAAGGGTCTTTTATTATTTCCTCCAAATCCAAAAGCATTTCGGTAGCAGATTGATATCTATCGGCAGGATTCTTTTGCATTGCGTGGAAGCAAATTTGCTCAAGTCCGTACGGTATATCGGGATTTGCAGAGCGTAAATCCTCTGCATTTTTGTTTACCTGCATCAATGCAACGGAAACAGCACTGTCTGCCTCAAACGGAACCTTGCCTGAAAGCATTTCGTACAAAACAACACCGATTGAATAAATATCTGCCTTTTCGTCTGTATACTCACCCTTTGCCTGTTCAGGCGAAATGTAATGCACAGAGCCGATTGCCTGCTCGGTTAAGGTTTTTGTATCGGAGCGAGAGAACCTTGCAATGCCAAAATCGGTAACCTTAAGATTACCGTTTGGCAAAAGAATAATATTTTGCGGTTTAATATCGCGGTGAACAATACCCTTATCGTGAGCATGTTGAACAGCTTTAAGGATTTGAGTCATAAAGAACAAGGCGTCGTTCCATGTAATTGAACCTTGCTTATTTATGAACTCTTTAAGGGTAATACCGTCAATATATTCCATTACGATATATTGAAGCTTCTCACCAAAATTTACATCGTATACCTTTACAATGTTTTCATGAGATAAAAGTGCAATAGCCTTCGATTCGTTCTTAAATCTACGTTTGAAATCCTCGTTATTAAGGAATTCCTCCTTTAGAATTTTTACGGCAACAATTCTATCATCAATATTATCATAAGCCTTATAGACAACAGACATACCTCCAACGCCGATAATCTCCTGAATCTCATATCTGCCATCTAATCTTTTTCCTACATAATTATCCATAATTTCTCCTAAACCCTTTTATATAGCAATAGCAACAACTGTTATGTTATCATTTCCGCCGTTTTTGTTAGCTCGTTTTACCAATCTGTCAGCGAAAGCGTAGTATTGACCGTCCTTAATTTCCTCTGACATTTCTCTGTTGTTAATACAATTACTTAATCCGTCTGTACAAAGGATTAAAGTTTCATTTTCGCACAAATCAACCTCAGAAAAGTCAACGTCAATTCTTTTATCAACACCCAAGGCACGTGTAATCAAATTCTTTTTAGGGTGTCTTTCAGCCTCTTCGGGTGTAATTTCTCCCCTATCTACAAGATTTTGAACAAGGCTGTGGTCAACAGTTATTTGTTTAACATCATCCTTGCTTACAAGATATGCTCTGCTGTCGCCTGCATGCGCAATATATGCAATATTATCCCTTACAATAACGGCAACAACGGTTGTGCCCATGCCGTTAAGGTCAGAACGGGAATATGCCAAATCGTAAACCTCGATATTTGCGGCAGCAATGGCCGAATCAAGAAGGTTTTTGATGGATGCATCTCTCATTCTTTCATTGTAAGCGGATGTAATTTTTTCACTGATAACCTTTACGGCGAGTGCCGATGCAATATTTCCTCCGGCGGCACCGCCCATTCCGTCACATACAACAGCCCAGGCAACCTCTCCCGGAAGCTCACCTACTGCATATGCGTCCTGGTTATTTTCTCTAACCAAACCTTTATCTGTTTTAGCAACAATTTTCATTGGCATCACCCTCATTCTTCCTGCGTCTCAGCTGACCGCAGGAGGCATTAATATCAGAACCAAGAGTTCTTCTTATTGTAGCATTAATTCCTAATTTACATAAGGTATCACAAAATATTTTAATAGATTTATCTGTCGATCTTACATTACCCCGTTCCTTTACATCGTTAACGGGAATAAGGTTTACATGGCAAAGCATACCCTTAAGTTTGCCTGCCAATTCCTTTGCATTTTCTTCACTGTCATTTACACCATTTATCAGTGTGTATTCAAACGACACCCTTCTGCCTGTTTTCTTTGCATATTCTTTACAGGCACCTATTGCCTCATCAACACACCATTTATCATTAACCGGCATTGTTTTACTTCTTATTTCATCATTTGGAGCATGAAGTGAAAGCGTTAAGGTAATAGGTATATTCTCTTCTATCAGGTCATAGATTTTAGGTACTATTCCGCAGGTTGACAGTGTTATATCCCGCATAGAAATATTCAGTCCATTGTCATTGTTAACTGTTCGAATAAATTTTATAACATTATCGTAATTGTCAAGGGGCTCGCCTATACCCATTAAAACAATATGCGAAATTCTTATACCTAAATCCCTTTGAGCAATATGTATTTGAGATTCCATTTCACTCGGCATAAGGTTACGCTTAAAGCCCGCCAGTGTGGAAGCACAAAATTTACAGCCCATTTTACAGCCGACCTGTGACGAAATACAAATCGTATATCCGTATTTATATTTCATTACAACGGATTCGATGTATTCACCGTCACAAAGCTTAAATAGGTATTTAACCGTATCATCGATTTTTGATGTGTACTTATCCTCAATTTTTACCATAGGAATAAAGTACTCATCAGAAAGCTTTAAACGCAAATCCTTTGAAAGATTTGTCATTTCATCAAAGCTTTGTACACCTTTTTGATGAAGCCAAGAATAGATTTGTTCGGCTCTAAACCTTGGTAAACCAAGTGACTGTACGGCATTATTCAGTTCCTCGTATGATAAAGATTTAATATCAGTCATTTCTCTTTTTCAGTATTGAATAAAAAAATCCGTCTCCGCCGTTTTTAGTCGGAAAAACAGTTTTGCTTTCTACAAGTGAAAAATCTGTATTATCGTTCAAAAAACGGTCAACAACCTGTTCGTTTTCTTTTTTGTTAAGTGTGCAGGTGGAGTAAATAATGACTCCTCCCGATTTCAAATATCTTGACGATGTAAACAAAATATTATATTGAATTTGCGGTAATTCCTTAATATAATCAAGATTTTTATAACGAATCTCCGGCTTTCGTCTAATTATACCGAAGCCACTGCACGGAACATCGCAAATAATTCTGTCGGCAAAAGGAAGATTTGCGTTATAAATTAATGCATCATTTATGCCCGTAATAATATTATTAAGACCTAATCTTTGTGCAGACCTTTTAATAAGCTCTACTCTGTGCTCATAAATATCATAAGCATAAACAGTAGCGCCTGATTGAGCTATTGTAAAAGCTTTGCCTCCCGGTGCAGAACACAAATCAAGAACTACATCATCAGGCTCTGCCTCAAGCACCTTCGCACAGGAATATGAACTGTAATCCTCTATGTAGAATAATCCGTCGTTAAAGGCTTTTAGTCCCGATAAATCAAATGACGAATTGATTTTTACAACGTCATTAAATATTTCACAATCTATTCCGGCAGAAAAAAGCTCATAATACAATTCCTCTGCGTCAACATATTTACTGTTTGGTATAGCAAATACGGGCGGTCTGTTATTTATTGACTCGAGAATATCAAGCACATTATCTTCGCCGTACATCTTTGTCCACATATTTATCAAATGCTGTGGGCAGGAATATTTTATACTTAAATCATCGATAACGTCAAATTCGGTTTTGTAGTCAATTATCCTATGTAAAACGGCATTGATTAGCTTTTTGTAATATGACAAACCAATATTATCACAAAGACTTACGGTCTCGTACACGGCAACAGCATCGGGAATTTTATCCATATATAACACCTGATATGCTCCGATGTATAAAAGTATTTTTACCTTTGGCTTTGTTTTACCGTTAAGAAACTTATTAATAGCATAATCAAGCGAAAGCCTGCGTTCAATGATTCCGTACACAAGTCTTGACACAAAGCCCTTGTCCTTTGATTCAACTGCTTTAAGCCCCTTTTCAAGAACAATGTTTGAATATGCACCACCGTATATTATGTCATATAGCATATCAAATGCCGAAAGTCGTGCGTTTTTCAACGTCTTCCTCCATTGTTAACTACTAATAATAATCTGAATATGGTTGCAATAGCGGAAGCCAAAGCAGCAACATATGTTAATGCGGCACTTGTGAGAACCTTTTTAGCACCTGAAAATTCTGTTTCTGTCAAAAAATGGTTTGCTTCTATTGTTTGCAAAGCACGCTTACTTGCGTTAAATTCTACCGGCAATGTGATAAGCTGAAACAAAGCAACAAAGCAGTACATAATAATGCCGATATATGCAACAGATTCGGACCTGATAAGCATACCGATTAAGCACAAAGGTATGCCGAGAGATGAGCCTATTCGTGTTGCAGGGATAACGAGATTTCTGATTTTCAATGGGAAATAACCCTGTGCGTGCTGACACGCATGACCTGCCTCGTGACATGCAACACCTATTGCAGCAATTGAGCGAGAATCAAATACATCCTCGCTGAGACAGATTTCCTTTGTTCTCGGATCATAATAATCGGTAAGCCTTCCGGCAACTCTTTTGATTTTTACATCGTTTATTCCGTTAAGCTGTAAAAGTCTCCAAGCGGCATCGGCACCTGTCATACCCGATCTGCTGACAACCTGAGAATATCTATTAAAATTTCTTTTTACACTACCCTGACATATAAGAGCAAATATAAATACAGGAATCATAATAAATCCTGTCATATAATACATTAAATAATATCCCATATTACTCTCCCAAAACAGTACCTAATTTTATGTTATTCCCTTGTAAAAATGATTTTACATCCATACGCTTTTTTCCGTCTAACTGCAATTCAAGAATTTCAAGACATTTTCCGTCACCGCAGCATACGATTAGTCTGTTGTTATTATCAACAATAGTTCCCGGCTTATCAGAGGTAATTGTTGTATGAACGGTTTTGTGAATTTTTACATTTCTGCCGTTTAGCGTTGTCATTGCAACGGGCCAGGTTTGAAGTCCTCTGACCTGATTATGAATTTCATCAGCAGATTTGCTCCAATCAATAGGACTCATAGCCTTGCTGATCATTGATGCGTATTGAGTTTCGATATTTGGTTGCTTGGTTGCAGTGACTGCTCCGTTACTTATCATATCAAGAGTTTTTACTAACGCATCGGCGCCTATTACCGACAATCTGTCAAAAAGGTCTGCACTTGTTTCATTTTCGCCTATTTGAGTTTTTTCAACGTAAAGTACATCGCCTGTATCAAGCCCCTCATCCATTTGCATAATGGAAACACCGGTTTCCTTATCTCCGTTAAGAACTGCCCATTGAATTGGCGCAGCACCTCTGTAAAGCGGTAATAAAGACGCGTGAACGTTTATGCATCCGTATGGTGCAGAGGTTAAAATCTCCTTTGGTAATATCTTGCCGTATGCAACTACAATAATTACATCGGGGGAATACTCCTTGATTATTTGAACTGTATTTGAGCCTTTGATTTTTTCAGGCTGATACACGGGGAGGTTATGCTTAATTGCACATGCTTTAACCTCGGGTGAAGTTAAAATCTGCTTTCTTCCGACAGGCTTATCCGGCTGAGTAAACACTGCACAAACCTCGTGACCTGATGTAATTAGCTTTTCGAGACAAGGTACTGCGAAATCAGGAGTACCCATAAAAACAATTCTCATTAGCCTTCCAACTTTCCTATAACCTTTGATACAAACAAAATTCCATCAAGGTGATCAATTTCGTGGCAAAAGCATCTTGCTTTAAGATCTTCACCGGTATATACATGCCACTTGCCTGTTCTGTCCTGTGCCTTAACCTGTACCTTTGCCGGTCGCTTGCACACACCGTATTTTCCCGGAACAGAAAGACAGCCCTCTGATTCCATTTGTTCACCCTCTGTCATTGTAATTTCAGGGTTAACAAGCTCAATAGGCTCGTCGCCGCAGTCCATTACAACAACTCTTTTGAGCAATCCAACCTGCGGTGCAGCCAGTCCGACACCGTTTGATGCGTACATTGTTTCAAACATATCATCTATTAATGTGGAGAGCTTTTCATCAAATTTTTCCACTACCCTGCACTTTTTTGATAAAACGGGATCACCCATTTTAACAACATTTCTTAATGCCATAATATTTTCCTCTTTATGATATATCGGGAGGATTTAAGCTAATGCTTATCCTTACACTTGAATATATCTTATTTTTATTAACATCCTTTAGAATATTTGTTAGCATTTGGCGAACTCTTTGTGAATTTTTACACTTTATCGCCAATCTATACCTGTAAGTATTGTTTATTTTTGAAATTTTTGCCGGTGTAGGACCTAATACAACAAGCTTAATATCAGCATATTCACTTGTATTTAATTCTACGAGCCTATCAAAAAAGGTCTTTGCACACATAGCAGTTGTATTTTCATTAATATCTGTAAATGTTACACAGTAAATATCGCAAAACGGAGGATAAATCATTAGCCGTCTAATCATTATTTCGTTATTATAAAAGCCGATATAATCTTGATTAGAAGCAAATTCGATAGTCTCGTTTTGAGGATTAATTGTTTGAATAATTGAAGTTCCCTCAAAATCTCGTCTGCCTGCCCTGCCGACAACCTGCGTAATTAAATCAAATGATTTTTCGTTTGCGGTATAGTTTTGGTCATACAGGGAATTGTCCGCGTTAACAACACCGACAAGCGTAACATCGTCAAAATCAAGCCCCTTTGCCACCATTTGCGTGCCGATTAATATGTTGTATTCTTTATTTGCAAACTGTTCTAATAATCTTTCGTGTGAAAATTTTGCAGAGGTTGTATCGGCATCCATTCGCAAAATTCTCGCATTTGGTAACAATGCCTGAAGCTCCTCTTCAATTCTTTGAGTTCCGAAGCCACTGTATCTAACTGCATCACTGCCGCAGCTTGTACAAATATTATCAAGCTGTTTTGAATATCCACAGTAATGGCACACAAGCCTGTTGTTATAGCTGTGATAAGTTAATGAAATTGAGCAATTTGGACAGGTTATAACATGTCCGCACTCGTTGCAGGCTATAAATGTATTATATCCTCTGCGGTTTAGCAACAATATTGCCTGCTTGCCGTTATCAATAGTTTGTGTCAAATGGTCGAGTAAAATTGATGAAATAGGACTTTTATTGCCTAATTTCATTTCTTTCTTCATATCAACCGTTATAACCTTAGGGAGCTTTGCATTGCCATATCTATTGTTTACGGTGGTTAAAAGATATTTTCCGTTAACAGCATTGCTGTAAGATTCAATCGACGGAGTTGCGGATGTCATTAAAAAATATGCTTTGTTATACGCAACTCTAAATCTTGCGACATCCTTTGCATTGTATCGAGGAGTACGCTCGGATTTGTATGTTTGCTCCTGCTCCTCGTCCATAACAATTAAACCAAGGTTATGAACCGGTGCAAAAACAGCAGACCTTGTGCCAACGACAATTTTGGCAAGACCGCTGTCAATGCGCTTGTATTCGTCGTTGCGTTCACCCAAAGAAAGACCGCTGTGTATAACAGCAACATTTTCACCGTATCTCGTATGAAAAATTGACAGAGTCTGAGGTGTAAGTGAAATTTCGGGAACGAGAACAATAACGTCCTTGCCGTTGTTGATTACATCATCAATAAGCTTAAGATAAATTTGTGTTTTGCCGCTTCCTGTTACACCGAACAGCAGTCCGCATCCGCCTGAGCAAAGCATTTTTTTGTTTTGCTCGTATGCAATTTCCTGCTCCTTTGACAAAGTGATGCTTTCGTTATTTGTAACAGAAATATTTTTATACGGATTTCTGTAAATCTCTTTTTGATACAGCTTTATAATACCGTTTTTCTCAAGATTTTTAAGAACACCTATACCAACACCGCAAAATTCACAAATCTCGTTTGCACCTGCGCAGCCTATATCAAGCAGCAAATCACAAACCGTTTTTTGCTTTTTTGTTAAGCCGGAAATAACAGCCTCATCATCAACTAAAAGCATTGCCATACGCTCTGATTTTGCTTTTAATTTTGAATATTTTCGAGGAAGCATTTGCTTCAAGCAATCATAAGTTGTGCAAAAGCATCTGCTTTTCATCCACAATGCAAGCCCTATCATCTCTTCGCTTAATGCAGTATAGTTAACGGATATTATACTTTTAAGCTTTGAAGCATCCTCTTCCTTTAATTCAACAACAATTCCCTCTCTGCTTTTGTTACCCTTTCCAAACGGAACTGTAACATTAGAGCCGATTTTAATATCGTTCAGAAGCTCATCGGGAACAGCATAGCTGTAATCTGTATCAAGGCTAAAGTATGTGTTGTCAACGGCAACGGTTGCAACAATCCTTTTCATTACTTTGACTTAATTTCTTCAGGCTCTTCTATAACATATTTGCCGTCACAAATTTCCTCAATAGCAGTAGAAACTGTTTTAACATCAAGCTTTGTATCGTTTTCGATAGCTTCATCTCTGATTTCTCTTGCTCTTTTAGCAGTACCTACAACAAGGCTGTATCTGCTGTTTACATTACCTAACATTTTCTTCAAATCTGGATTAAACATTACTTATCTCCTTATTTACTATTAAGAGTTAACAACTCTTTATTAATTATTTCGTTTATTTTATTTACACATTCTTCAAGATCATCATTTACCACAGAGTATTTGTACAGCGGAGCCATATCAATTTCTCTTTTAGCGATTGTCATTCTGTTTTTAACATCCTCAATGTCGTTTGTAGAACGGTTAACTAAGCGTTTTTCAAGAACCTCAAGACTTGGCGGAAGCAAAAATATTGAAATTGCATCGGGTCGTACCTTAAGAATGCTTTGAGCACCCTGAACATCAATTATAAGAAAACAGATTTTGCCGTTGTTAATTGCCTTTTCAACCTCTGATACAGGGGTACCGTAATAGCAATTATTGTACCTTGCATATTCAAGAAGCTCGTCGTTAACAACCATAAGCTGAAAATCGGACTCGGTCTTGAAGTAGTAGTTTACTCCGTCAACCTCACCCTCTCGCGGCTTTCGCGTTGTTGCAGAAACAGATTCAACAACATCGTTTCTTATTTTCTTTATCTCCTGAAATACAGTATCCTTACCGCAACCGCTTGGTGCAGACAAAATTATAAGCAATCCTTTGTTATTCATCATTTTGCACCTCCACACCAAAGCGTAACGCAATTTGCTTTAAGTCCATATAGCTCAAAACAACATTGTCACTATCGGTAATAATTATGCTCATCGTTTTTCTGCCGTGAGTTGCATCAATAAGAGTTCCGTCCTCTTTTCCCTTTTGGACAAGACGCTTTGCAGGAGCACTTTCGGGAGAGATTATGGATATAACTCTGTCGGCATTAATTAGATTTCCAAAACCGATATTTACTAAATTCATATTGTTTCTCCGTAATTATTCAATGTTTTGGATTTGTTCTCTGATTTTTTCAACCTCTGCTTTGATGTCAACAACCTTGCGTGCAATATCAACATCATTTGCCTTTGAGCCGATGGTATTTGTTTCTCTGTTAATTTCCTGAACAAGAAAATCCATCTTTCTGCCCACAGGCTCATCGGAAGAAATAAAAGCATTAAGCTGATCAATATGAGAACGAAGACGAACCGTTTCCTCTGCAACGGCAACCTTGTCTGCATAAATTGCAACCTCTTGAAGAATTCTGCTTTCGTCAAGCGATACTTCACCCAAAAGATCGTGTACTCTTTGCACAAGCTTGTCGTTATATTCCTTAACGGTTTGCGGAGAACGTTCTTCAATATATCCGACACAATCCAAGATAAACTGTCCTCTTGAATAAATATCGTCCTTCAT
The DNA here is from genome assembly GCF_945980375.1 of uncultured Eubacterium sp. Lineage (GTDB taxonomy): Bacteria > Bacillota > Clostridia > Oscillospirales > Acutalibacteraceae > Eubacterium_R. Next base: position 30,716 of record NZ_CAMFQO010000003.1, read on the forward strand.
TTTTGCACCCTCTGTTGTTCTCATAGCAACAAATCTGTCTATTGCCTCATCACAAACAGCTTTTACATAGGACCAAAGAAGTTCTTCGTCATCCTCTGACTTTCTTACAACAAGCACCTCCGGAAAACGAGAGATAGAAGACGCGCCGAAATCCTCTTTAAGATTATATTCGGTTGAAATCTCTTTTAATGCCTTTACATAAGCGTTTGCAAGTGTATGATTAACAACAACATCTGCAGTGTCGGTATCAAGAGCGTCAATGGTGACATAGCATTCAATTTTACCTCGAGAAACCTTACTGTTAATGTAGGACTTTAGCTTTTCGTCAAGAAAACCGTATTGACGAGGTACTCTTGATGAAAATTCAAAATATCTGTGATTGACAGACTTTAGCTCAACGGTAATAACGTAGCCGTCAATTTCCTTTTGAGCTCTGCCAAAACCGGTCATTGATTTTATCATGGCAATCCCCTTTCCTAAATAATAAAATTATATATTTATTCAAATTATAAGTCAACATTTTGTTAACAGTTTGTTTACAATTTTAATATTATATTTACAAAAGCCCCGTAAAACGAGGCTTTAATATAAAATATTTAGTTTTGTGATACTTGAACTGTTGTTGATATAGTAGTAGATTCGGTAGTAGTAATTGTAGTTTCCTCTGCTGCCATTAATCCCGTATATCCCCTGTGAATAATCTCTGTATTTTCGTCATAAAAACCTAAATCCATCAATGTCGGCAAAACACCGTTGTTAAGCAAATCGGAATTAGCGTCCTCATCAATGATTTGATATGCGGTTGTTGATTTGTCGACATATCTCAATGCATCCTGCATACCTTCAATACCATTAACCTCAACACCGTCAACAAAAATATACATTCCCTTTACAACAATAGTACCGGCATATGCCTCCTGTATTGATGTTGTTGTTTCGGTTGTAGTTTGCTTTGCGGCAGTTTCCTTTTCGTTGCCAAAGCTGATGTTTCCTGTTAAATACAGAACACCAAAAACAACAGCGATAACAATGATAAAAATAACAATTATAATAGGTTTATTACTCTTTTTATTTGGATCCTTTTTGAATCTGTGCCTTTCAAGTGTAGGCTTGTTGTTTGTAATATGAGTTTCATTCATATCAACATTTGTTACGCCATCCTGATATGAAGCATCACTTTTTTTATGTACAACAAGAGGTGCATCAAGTGCTTCCTCTACAATATCGTTTTTCTTTTCTTCAGCCATAATTATTCTCCTAATTCATTTAATTGAGCAACATATTTTTCGATTTTTTCAACTATCGCAGAAATTTTTTCATCATTTTCTACCGGTAAAAACGGAGATCTCGGGACACCGGCATCAATACCGAAACGTCTTGAAATTACATTTTTAGCTGCACCGTAAAGTGACGGAAGACTGATTAAATCAAAAATAACATCATTGATTTTGTACTGAAGTTCTTTAGCTTTGTCAATTTTGTTTTGATTAATAAGCTCATCAAGCTTAACAAAAAGCTCGGGCATAGTTCCGTATGTTCCGCCTATACCTGCATTCGCTCCCATTAATCTTCCGCCGAGGTACTGTTCATCAGAGCCGTTAAATATGATAAAGTCGTCACCTGCGACTGTTCTGTATCTTTCCATATTATATACAGGTTCCTCGGAATTCTTAATGCCTATTACCTTTGGATTTTTGGCCATTCGTTCAAACAAATCAAGCGGAAGGTTAAATGATGTAAGCTGTGGGATATTGTAAATAATAAAAGGTAAATCGGTAGAATCAATTATCCCGTTCCAATGCTTTTCTACGCTTGCGGGAGAAAGATGATAGTATACCGACGGAACTGCAGAAACAGCGTCAACACCGATTTTTTCAGCATGCCTTGCAAGGCGTATGCTCTCCTTTGTTCCTGCGCATCCAACATGAACGATAACAGTGAAATCGCCATCTGCAGCATCCATTACCGCTTCGGCAACCTGCATCCTCTCCTCTGTCGAAAGAAGAAAGCCCTCGCCTGTTGATCCGCAAACATAAACACCCTTGACACCCTTGCTCTTGTATATTCTAACAAGCTTCTTGATGGCATCAACATTTATTTCGTCATTTTTGTCGTAAATAGTATTAAGTGCGACAAATATACCCTTAAATTTTTCTAAATCTCTCATTTTCATCACCAAAAAAATAATATCACATAAATTATACATTTTCAATATTAATGTTGAAAATATGTAAATCACTTGCTATAATTAATTTATGGAAAAGAATACTAAAATTTTAGAACAAATTAAAGGCGGATTAATTGTCTCATGTCAGGCATTGCCGCATGAGCCCCTTTATGACTCTTACATTATGTCCAAAATGGCATATGCAGCTATGCTCGGCGGTGCCGTTGGCATCAGAGCAAATACAATAGTTGATATTTTGGCAATAAGAAAAAGAGTTGATTTACCGATAATCGGTATTATTAAGCAGGAATATAACGGCAGTGATGTGTATATCACTCCGACAATGGATGAAGTGGATGCTCTTGTTGAAATAGGTTGTGACATTATAGCAACCGATGCAACAAATCGTATTAGACCAAACGGAAAAACCTTTGAGGATTTTTTCAGCGAGGTCAGAGCAAAATATCCAAATCAACTATTTATGGCTGACACCTCGTGCTTTGAGGAGGGACAGCTTGCTGAAAGGCTTGGTTTTGACCTGATCGGTACAACTATGGCAGGTTATACCCCATACACAAAGGGTAGATCTTTACCTGATTTGGAGCTTATTGAAAAGTATTCAAAGGAGCTTAACGTACCTATTATTGCCGAGGGTGGAATATGGTCACCCGAAGACTTAAAGAACGTATACAAGGCGGGTGCATTCAGTGCTGTTTGCGGAACAGCTATAACAAGACCTATGGATATTACAAAGCGTTTTGTCAAGGCATTAGATGAATAATTATAATACCAAAGGATGTGTTATGATATGAGAATATTAGCATTTGATATAGGCGGTACTTTTATTAAGTATGCTTTATGTAATGATAATTTTGAATTAACCGAAAAGAATAAAATTCCAACCAATGCCAAGCAAGGCGGTCAGGTAATTATTCAGCGAATTATTGATATTATCGAAAGCTATGAAAATATCGATAGAGTTGCTATTTCCACCGCAGGTCAGGTTGACAGCGAGCACGGTGTTGTTGTTTATTCAACCGATAACATTCCATACTACACAGGAATGATGGTAAAAAGCCTTATTGAAAACAAAACAGGTATTCCCACCTTTGTTGAAAATGATGTTAATGCCGCTGCTTTAGGTGAGGCTCACTTTGGTGCAGCCAAGGGCGAAAATGATTTTATATGCTTAACACTCGGAACCGGTGTCGGTGGTGCTATTTTCCTAAATAATAAGCTATATAAGGGCTCTGCATCTGCGGCAGGTGAAATCGGTCATATGGTTATTCATGCGGGAGGCAGACAGTGTACTTGTGGCGGTGAAGGATGCTTTGAATGTTATGCTTCGGCTAATGCGTTAATTAAGGCAGTTAATAAGATTTCAGATGAGCCGCTTGACGCCTTTCAGATATTCCAAAAGGAAAATATGCAAAGACCTGAAATAAGATCGGAAATTGACAAATGGATTGACGAAATTATTATCGGTCTTATGAATTTGATTTATATTTTCAATCCCCCGCTTATTGTCATCGGCGGCGGTATTATGAATGAAGATTACATCATTGAACTTATTGACAGAAAGATTTACAGCAGACTTATGAAAAGCTTTAAGAATGTTAGAATTGAAAGAAGTCAAAAAGGTAATGATTCTGCGCTGTTGGGCGTTGCTTACGAGGCTTCAAAGCTTTAATAAACAAAAAATTGCTCCCGACTAATCATCGGGAGCATAACTATATTTACTTGTACATTGGACTATACCTCAAAAATTAATTTTTGAAAAATACTACTTAGCCCATTGGAATTTACCTCTTTATACTAATAATCAAAATCAAACTATTTAGTACATCGGAGTTTACCTCTTTCAAAATTATAGGTTGAATTTTAAGAGCCATCTACTCTGATTATCTGCAGGAAAATAATCTTATATATCCTTATTATTAAGTTTTTACGACACCTATAAGTATTTATCCAACCCTGCAATAACTATTTAATTCATCTGATAAGATACCGGTCGGTGATTAATTCCGTTTTAATACTCTCAACCGTTAGTTCCGTTATTTATTGGAATACTGTATAGGTGGCTGAATTATCAATCTGAAGTTTCATATCTTCAGCCTCCTTTCCTTCGAACCCTCTCTTAAGTTCAACTAAATAGTAGCATACTTTTTAGTAAAAGTCAATAGTTTTTTTCAACATTTTTCAAAAAATATATAAAATGTTACAAAAGAAAGAAGCCTATTGACTAATTTATATATTATATATTATAATGACAAAAAGGAGTGATAAATATGGATAACGAAGAAATTTACGAGCCTGATCTCCTCTCTGTTACCGATGAGGACGGAAACGAGATTGTTTTTGAATTGCTTGAAAGATACGAAACAGATGACGATGTTTATGTTGCAATAACCGAGTATCACGATGTTGCACAGGATATCGTTGAGGCTGATTATGAGGTAATTATCCTTAAGGTTGTTGAGGATGAAAACGGTGATGAGTATCTTGAAGAAATTCAGGATGAAATGGAATACGAGCAGATTTCCGACATCTTAATGGCTAAGGTTGAGGAAAAATATGATGTAGAGTATTTTGAACCTGAACAGTAATAATTTTTATAACTATTCATAAAATAATAATGTCTGCGCATCTCGACAACCTATCGCCAAATAACCCGAACAAACAATTTTTAATGGGAACTAAGCTCCGATTTATGTGATGCAGACCTCCCTACTTTGTAGGACGCTGGGAGCACTGATTACATCGGGCAGTAACCCACCTGCTTTAACCGCAGGTTATATTCGGCATAGGCGGATGCGTGGATAAAAAAACGGCGGCACGTAGCCGCCGTTTATTTTTTATTATTCGCCCTTCATTTCAAGAAGCTTTGCCTTACCCTCAAAGGAGTCCTTTGAAAGCTTGATAGAATCGAAGATAGCCGCCTCAATATCGTCAGGAGTACAACCAAGCTCCTTGGTGTCGTCAGTAGGAATGAAAAGATTCATGCCCATAATATCAGCAAGACCAACAGGATCAATTCCTGATTCAACATTTCTCTTTGCATAATCCTTTCTCATAACGAGACCGAAAGCCTGGAATGTCCACTTTGGAACATCAACAATCTTTCTGTCAGGAATTCCATCCATTGCTCTGTAAACAATCTTAAGGAATTCTCTCCAAGTCATATTGTAGCAGGAAATGCCATATGCTCTTGCGCCCTTAACCTGCTCTGCAGCACCAACAATAGCCTCACCAACCTGGCGAACTGTAAGCATTGCTGTGCCTCCCTTTGGATACATGGTGAAAGGCATTTTTTCAAATCTTTGAAGCTGTTCAATAAGGATAACCCAAACAGGTCTTCTGCCCGGCTGTGTACCGAATATGTACGGAAGCTCAAGAACACCGACGCCCATATTTTCATCAGCATACTTAAATGCAACCTCTTCCTGATCAATCCTTGAACGGATATATGGATGCTTTTCGCAAAGCTTCATATCAGGACGCTCCTTTGCAAGCCATGCAAAGTATGAACCAAGAACAACACAACGCTTAACACCGCATTTTTTAGCCATAGCAAGACATCTGTCAACCGGGTCAATATTGTACTTTTTGTATGCTTCGTATACAGGAGCAGGAAATTCAACTCTTTCATCAACACCTGCAGCATAAACAAATGCATCAACACCTGTCATTGCCTTTTCAAGCTCTTCATCTGTAAGCTCAAGGAAATTGCCGAATTCAATTTCCATTTCCTCCGGAATAGGAGCACCTTCCGGTAGAGGTGGAAGAGCAATAGTCTTTACCTTGTGTCCTCTGTCAATAAAAATTTGTGCGGCAGCCGAGCCAAGAAGACCGGTACCACCGAAAATCAATACGTTCATAATACCCTCCCGTATCTAAAATAATTTAACATTATTATAATACTACATATTTTTCCATTCGTCAATAAATAAATATCATTGTTTATACAAGTATATTAATTAACACATAATCCTTTGAATTAATGCATCCATCGTTATTTACATCGACATATGGATTATATCTGCTGTTGCTTTTATTTGCAGGATAAGCGCTATCAAAAAGTGGTGCTTTATCTATCGCAAAATAATTGTATCTGTCACTGTACAAAGAATAGTACAAGATACCGTTTTCTTCACCTAAACCGGCATTTTTGTCGGTATGATTGTATACCAAATATGTATCCCCTGTTTTCAAATCATACGAACGGATATATGCCAATGTATTCGTTGAATGGCTGAAATAAAGCACATCCCCTATTCTTACCAGCTTTGCAAGCGGAACATTTATTCCGTTTGAATATTGCGAATATACGGTTTGATAGTTAGCGGTGTTAAGCCTTGTGGTGTTTGCGTTTACATCTCTTTTAATAAGGTTGATATAAAAGTTTTCGGCATCCAAATCAAGATAATAGTAATCTCCGTTATAAACATAAATATTGGATGTTAAGCTGTCCCAAAAAGCATCGTCAAACGATGTGTCCGTACATTCTATGTTATCAGGAAATGTACTGTCGGAGTGGCCTTTATTAGCTTCAAAATCCGCAGTGCTTTTCAAAAAGTATATATGAGCATAAGTACCCATACTGTTTTTGCCTGTTGTTGTAAACGTAGTGTCATCCCATGTTAAATCCGCATTATACCATTTTCCGTTAATACAAACCGCGTTCCACGCATGTTCCATAGAATTGGAAATTACATATCGGCAAGGAATGCCAATCTCTTTAAGTATTGCAGAGTATACTAAGGCATATCCCGCACATACAATTTTGTAATCCTTAAAAAATCCGTAGGCAGAATGATATATATCCTTTTCATCAGTTGGATAGATTGCCTTTGAGCAAACATAATCGTGAATAACAATTGCCTTTTGCAAATCGGTCATTGTGTCGTCAACAAGTGACAATGCCTTTGCCATACCTAGATTATATTCATATTTTGCTGATTCGATTTCAGCACTTGTACAGGAATATTTTGGATAAACGGATGCTACTGTATTATTGCTTTCATAATAGCCGTACTGAATATTGCTTGATACATAAAACAGCTCCGGATTGTCATTAATAACATTTGAATATATCAAAAGAAATTCAGGTATCGGTATTTTGTAAGATGAAAGGTCAAAATATGATTTAACATTAATTAACCCGTTATAAATAGTATCTTGAGCAGTAGCCAATGTTGAATCGCTTATTGAATATTTAGGGCTGAATGTGTCAACAACTTCGCCCTCCTGTAAAAGGGGTACATTATCCTGGGCTATATCTGTATTTGCATAAACAGCTAAAGGAGCAAAAACAGAAATTAATAAGATAAGACTTAGTATAATACAACTAATTTTTTTCACAAAATCACATCCTTTTTATCTAAATTATATATCCATTTATATAATACTAAAAAAACAGCGCTCCGTCAAGAACGCTGTTTTTTTAGTATTATAAATTATACCGGATGAACCTTTGTTTCGATATTATCATGCTTTCCGTCAAGGCCGTATTTTTTGTCTCTTCTCTTTTCAAAGAATTTAACGGCAACCTGTCCGAATTGTGCGTAGGAAAGAACATCTTCCTCCTGCTCATAGAATTCGGAAATTTCACTCTTGAACTGATCGATGGTATCGTTAAGAAGGTCGGCAGGACGGCAATTAATTATATCATCATCACCGACAATCATCTTTCTGAATTCAGGATCAATTTCACATGGAGTAGCACCGTACTTACCTGCAACCATATCCTTAAATTCCTTTGTAACCATCTTGTATCTTTCACCCATGATAACGTTAAATACAGCCTGTGTACCTACGATTTGAGATGTAGGTGTAACAAGTGGAGGATAACCTGAATCCTTACGAACTCTCGGAACCTCAGCCAAAACCTCTTCAAGCTTATCTTCCTTGCCTGCCTGTTTAAGCTGGCTATTAAGGTTTGAAAGCATACCGCCCGGTACCTGATAAAGCAAGGTGTTAGCATCAACGCCAAGCATTTTAGGATCAAGCAGACCGCTGTCAAGGTATTTTTGACGAAGCGGAGCAAAGAAATCTCTAACCTCACTCAATGCTTTAAGGTCAAGACCTGTGTCATATTCTGTACCCTGAAGAGCGGCAACCATTGACTCTGTTGCGGCGTGTGATGTGCCCATAGCAAGTGGTGACATTGCTGTATCAATAACATCAACACCGGCCTCAATGCCCTTTAGAAGCACCATTGAAGCAAGTCCCGATGTATAATGGGTATGAAGTTGAATAGGAATATTAACGGTTTCCTTGAGTGCTTTAACCAAATCATATGTGCCGTAAGGAGTCAGCAAGCCTGCCATATCCTTAATACAGATTGATGAAGCACCTGCATTCTCAAGCTGCTTTGCATAATTGCAATAATACTTTGTATCAAATACAGGACCTGTGGTATATGAAATCGCAGCCTGTACGTGACCGCCATATTTATTTGCGGCATTTATTGCAGTTTCAAGGTTGCGCACGTCGTTAAGAGCATCAAATATACGAAGAATATCAATACCGTTATCTATGCTCTTTTTTACAAAGTAATCAACTACCTCATCACTGTAATGACGGTAGCCAAGCATATTTTGCCCTCTGAAAAGCATTTGAAGCTTTGTGTTTGGACACTTTTTTCTTATAGTTCTTAATCTCTCCCACGGATCTTCGTCAAGAAAGCGAAGACAGCTGTCGAAGGTTGCACCGCCCCAGCACTCTAACGAATGAAAACCGATAGCATCCATTTTGTCAAGAATATCAACAAATTCTTCTGTTCTCATACGGGTAGCAATCAACGACTGATGTGCATCACGTAAGACAGTTTCGGTAATTCCAATTTTTGCCATATTGCACCTCTTATGCCAAAGTGATAATAGTTTGACCTGCTTCTACAGAATCACCCTTGTTTACATTGATTGAAGCAACGGTACCGTCCTGCGGAGCAACAATATCATTTTCCATTTTCATTGCTTCAAGAACACAAAGCACCTGACCTGCCTTTACAGCATCACCGTTTGATACCTTAATATCCAAAATGTTACCCGGCATAGGAGCATCAACCTTTACGCTTCCTGCACCGGCAGGAGCAGGAGCTGCCTTTGGTGCCGGAGCATCCTGTGGAGCAGGTGCCTGAACAGGAGCAGCAACCGGAGCAGCTGCAGTTGAAGTGCCCTCCTCAACAGTTACGTTATATGGTGTACCGTTTACAGTAATAGTATAATTTTTCATTTTTATATCCTCCGTTATTTTACAGAATGTTTTCTTGGAATAGTTGTTTCTCTTTTGCTTGCAAGCATATCAAGATACTGAGAAATCTTTGCCCTCGTTTCCTCCGGAGCAAAAACATCATCAACAGCTCCGCATGCAGCTGCTGTATACACAGAGCCGACTGTTTGTCTGTATTCGTCCTCAAGCTTTGCACGATCCTCGTTATTTGCAAGTCTGTCATTATAAAGGAAAGAAACGGCAGCCTCAACATCAAGCGGAGAAGCAACGGCATTGTTCCAAGCCAATGTAACATCGGCATTTGCACCCTTGCCGGCAAGAATAATATACGAGCAACCGATAGCCTGTCCTGTAATTAAGCTGATTTTAGGACAGGTAGCACTTGCGTATGCTGATGTAAGCTTTGTTGCAGCGACAAGCATTTGTGACTCCTTGTCTTTAGCCAATCCTGTGCTGTTAGCAATTGTAATAACAGGAATGTTAAATGAATCGCAAAGCTTAACCATAGCCTCTGCTTTGTAAGACGCAGACGGACAAACAAAGTCATCAGCAAATGCAACCACACCTACTGTGCATCCGTCAACCGTACCGAGCTTTGTAATAACGCGATTAGCATAATCAGCCTTAAGCTCAACAGAAACGGTTGAATCAAGAATTGAATCAATAATATCATTTACAGCTGAGCCATTTGCTGCAACAACTGACGGAGCTGAATATTCAAAATCAACCATAGGTGCGCTGTACAAATTATTTTTAGGAAGCATACAGGCAAGCTTCTTTGCCTGCTCAACAGCGTCATCAAATGTATCACAGGTAATGTCAACAATTCCCTGCTTTGCGCTTTCTTCAACTGTAATATCGCTCGGAGCTGTGATGTAAAAATCGCTGTCCTTTACTGCAATAACAACATCAGCCAAATTAGCTATAAGAGCTGATGTTCCGAGGCAGGCACCGGTAATTACGGAAATCTGCGGCACAACACCCGAGAGCATAGAAGCTGCTTTTACAACCTCACCGAAGGCATTAAGCACCTCAAATCCCTCTGTAAGCTGAACACCGTTTGAATCATAAATACCTATAATTCCACAGCCTGTTTTTTTAGCTAAATTAAAAACCTTTGAAAGCTTTGTGCACTGTGCAACTGTTATCGCGCCGCTGTTAACGTTACTGTCCTGTGCAAAAGCATAACATTCGGTTCCGTTTACATAACCGAATCCGGCTACAACCTCAACATCACCGTCAGCACCCTTTGCAAACGGATCAATCTCGGTAAAGATACCGTCATCAAAAAGAGATGCAAGCCTTTGAATGGCAACATTCTCTTTGTTTGAATTGCTCATTGAGAATCCTCCTTGCGAGTTAATTAAAGTAAACCCGAATATCAAAATATCCAAATTTCGCTATTTTATATATTAACATTATTAGGTAAAAATATCAATATAAAAATAAAAAAAGTCAAATATAAATCTGACTTTTTTGCAAATTATTTGTCCGAATGACCCGCAGAGCGAAGCAGTTTTTTTACATCCTGCTCCGAAAGCTCTCTGTAATCACCCTGCTTTAGCATACCGAGCTTTATCGGACCGATAGATATTCTTTTGAGTCTTGCAACCTCGAGTCCCTGACTTTCACACATTTTACGGATTTGTCGATTTCTGCCCTCATGAAGAACAAACTCGAGAACAACTCTGTTTTCCTCCTCGGTTAAAACAGTTACCTCGCACGGTGCAGTAACCCTACCGTCTATTTCTATTCCGTTTCGAAGATTATAAAGAATGTTATCATCAACAGAAGGTCTGACTGTAACACGATATACCTTTGCATATTCGTGTGACGGATGCGTCATACAGTTGGTAAATGAACCATCATTGGTAAGAAGCAGTAACCCTTCGCTGTCCTTATCCAGTCTGCCGACAGGATAAATTCTCACACCGAAATCAGGAAGTAAATCCATAACTGTTTTTCTTCCAAGCTCGTCTGACACGGTTGTAACATATCCACGTGGTTTATTTAGCATAATATAAACCATTTTTCTGTTTTTTACATTAGTAAGCTTTTGCTTTCCAACTGTTACCAAATCCTTACGCGGATTTATTTTCATACCGATTTGGGCAACATGACCGTTGACCTTTACCTTGCCTGCAAGGATAAGCTCCTCGCTCTTTCTTCGGGAGGCAACTCCCTGCTCTGCCATAAATTTTTGTAATCTTACCTCGTTGTTTGCCATACCCTTACACTTTCCGGGGCAATAATATCTACTGTCCCAATCAATCTGTTATTTGAATAAATCTCTGCCTTACCTACAACTGTATTCTGCAAAACAGGTGTGTACAGTATAGGATAATAATAATACTTTATGCTAATGTCGTCAAAGTATGATATATCAAACCTTGCAACACAACTGACGGTTGATTCATTTGCACCGACTATGCTTATATTTATAATTTCGTTTTTAGCTAAGGTTTTATATTTTCTTTTTGCATAATCATAAAGCTTTTTGTGGTCGTTCCAATCGTCACTGTCGTTTAGGGTTACAATTATTATTGTGTTCCCCTTGTATTCGTATGCCGTTACAAGACATCTGCCTGCTTTTGTTGTAAATCCTGTTTTAACGCCGATGCAATCCTCTATTTGATACAAAAGCTTATTATGATTATATATTGTTTGTGTTTTACCGTTAATGCTTATGTCGGCTTTTTGCATAGAACATACTGACTTAAAAAGCTCATTATCAAGAGCATATGCCGTTAATTTTGCCATATCATAAGCGGTTGAATAATGCTTTGCACTGTCAAGCCCCGACGGAGTGGCAAAGCTTGTGCTTTCCATTCCTATTGCTTTTGCATAATCATTCATAAGTGATACAAAGCTCTCAATACTACCACCGATATACACGGCAAGAGCATTTGCCGCATCATTACCCGAGGCAAGCATAGCACCCTTAATTAAATCATAAACACTTATTCTGTCGCCTGCTTTAAGATAAATAAGCGAGCCCTCTGTTCCCTTTAGCATATTATCTGAAATGAAAACAACATCATCTGCATTTAATTTTTCACAGGCAATTAAGCAGGTCATTATCTTTGTTGTAGAAGCCATGGCGACGCGTTTATCGGAATTTTTTTGATACAAAACCGCAGAGCTTATTTTATCATAAACTACGGCGTTATCTGCGCTGATAGAAATGCCCTGCGCATACACGGTTGACGGAAAAGCAAAAATAAATGCGAAAATAAATGCTACTATTCTTTTACACAAAACAATCACCCACATAAATATATGCAGGTGATTATATTTAATTAAACAAAATATTTATTCCTCAGCCGGTGTTGAATCCTTTTTCTTTGCCTCTGTAAGCTCAGTGAGCTTATCAACAAGCTCAGGAATCATAGCAATAGCTCTGTCGGCAGATGATGTGTAGTTGTTAATCTGCATCAATCTAACCTTTGAATCCTGAATAACAATGAATGCAACAGGAGTAATGGAAATTCCGCCACCGCCTGCACCGCCAAACAATTCCTTGTTCTGTTTTGACGGAAGGTCGGTACCGCCTGTTGTAAAGCCATATGATACCTTTGATACAGGAATAAGTGTTGTATCGCCTGTAACCATAGGCTCGCCGATAATGGTTGAAACATCAACCATTTCTCTCATTTTTTCAAGTGTTGATTCCATAATTTTGTTTACCGGAGTCTCTCTCATAATCTTTCCCCTTAAATATTATCTGTTTTTTATTAAATTAATCAGGAATGTTTTTCCTGCCTTAAGTCCGACTTTAAGTATAAGTGCAACATTAAGCGATGCTATAAGCTGAAATTCGTATTCATTATGCGTTGCCAAGAAATCAGGCTGAATATAGTCGTCGTATTGGTCAACCTTCATACCGTTAAGTATGATACCCTTTATAGGATAATACATACCGCAGATGTTACCGTATGAACGTGCAATTTCATCGGCATCACCACCGCCTATAATCATTTTAACATATAATGAGTAAATATGCAAACCCCTAAATAAAGTTACTACTGCCGTGTTAACGGTTTCCAAAAGATTTGATACAAGAAGCATAATACCGACAATGCCGTCCTCATCAATAATCTTTTGAATAATATTTTTCTTTGGTGGTTGTTGCGGCTGTGCTTCACTGTTTACAGCAGGATTGGTTGCGTCTGCCTTAATTTCATCTGTATTTTCCTGTGTTTCCTGAACAATGTCAGTATTATCAGGTTGTTTTTGAGTATTGTCAGGCTTTTGTTCTTTTTTTTGCTTCTTTTTTTCGGCGGCTTCCTTGCCTGCCTTTTCCGGAAAAAGAACAAAGTTCAAAATCTTTGAAAGCTCAACATCCTTTTTGATAAAAAGAATCTGTACGGATGTGTGCCAGCCATTATCATAAATTATGGTTGCTTCGGCAGATAATGATAAAATTACTGCAATAAGAAATACAATGACAGCAAGTATAATTAAAAATACCTTCATTTATTCCTCCTCAATATGAGCAATTTCTGATATTTCCTTTTCCTTTAGTATATCATTTTTATTCTCATTGTCAAATAAAGATGTTTGGCTTTCATCCCTTGCTATACTGTCAATCTCATCATTTTTCGGCAAATCGGGCAAATCCTCAAGAGAATTTAACGAAAAGCATCTTAAAAATCTGTCGGTAGTTCCGTAGATAAGAGGTCTTCCGGGTAGATCCATTCTTCCCTTTTCCTCAATCAAACCCTTTTGAACAAGTGAAGAAATAGGTCCTGAGCAATCTACTCCCCTAACCTGCTCAATAAATGAACGGGTAACGGTTTTGTTGTATGCAATAACTGCAAGCACCTCAAAGGCAGCATTGCTTAACGGAGTGTTTTTCTTTATCTCCATAAGCTTTCTTACTTCCTCGCTGTATTTCTCTCTTGTGCATATTTGATACTTGTTATCAATGCGAATAATCATTAAGCCTGAGCTTCGTTCATCATAAAGAGCGCTTAAATGCCCAAGCATTTTTTCAACTGTTTCTATATCAATATCAAGCACCTCTGCAAGCTTTGATGCCTCAACGGGATCTCCCGAAGCAAAAAGCATTGCCTCAATTGTTGATATCAAATTATCTGTTTTATTCAACTGCTTCTACCTCATTAGCTTCGTTTACTATTTGAACGGTTGGATTGTGCATATCACCATCAACCGTAATTCTTTTTGTTTTTGCAAGCTCAAGCACTGCCAAAAAGGTTGCCACTATATCTGATTTTGATTTTGCTCCGTCAAACAGATTAAGAAAGCTAACCTTTTTTCCACTCCAAAGCTTTCGCATAACGGTTCTAACCTTTGACGCTACATTTACAAATTTCTTTGCAACGATAACCTTAAAGGAATCAATGGGCGGGGGTAATCTCCTTTGTGCCTTGCCTGCAACATTAATGTATGCATCAAGTAATTCATCAGGCTCATGAAAGCGTTCGTAATCATAGTTAACCCATCCGCCTTGAGGCTGTCTTACAAACCTGCCAAAGCCCTCGGTTTGATTTGAAAGCTTTTCAGCCATCAGCTTACAGTCACGGTATTCAATAAGCTCTCCCGTCAGTTCTTTTTTAAGCACCTCCGCCTCCTCGTGACGAGGTAAAAGAGAAACAGTTTTGATATAAATTAACCTTGCGGCCATTTCAAGAAAATCACCTGCAATATCAAAATCAGCCTCCTCCATTTGACGAACGTAATCAAGATACTGATTAACAAGCTCAACAATGGGAATGTCGTTAATATTCAGTTTATGCTTACTTATAAGATGCAGGAGCAAATCCATGGGCCCCTCAAACACCTCAATTTTATACGTTAAATTATCCATAAAGCCTCTTGTATATTATCCAAAAATCAAGCTTGGAATAATTGAAATTATGTTCAACAGCTTATTTGTTAAAAACATTATAGGTGTATCAAGAATACCTGTAAACAATAGAATCATAAGACCGATCATTACATATCTTTCATACATCATATACTTGTAATAAACCTTATCGGGTAAGATTGCGGCGAGGATTTTTGAGCCGTCAAGCGGTGGAATAGGAAACAAATTAAACACTGCAAGCATAACATTTATCTGTGCAGAATAAAGGAAGAATGCAGCTATTGCACCGCCAAAGCCTGCCATTGATCCGCCAACCTGCGAAAAAGCAGGAATTGCATTAACAATAAAAAATCCCCATACAGATACAAATCCCATAAGAATATTTGCAAGCGGACCTGCAAGTGCAGTTAATGCCATACCGCCTTTTACATTTTTGAAATTGCGGGGATTAACCGGAACGGGATTTGCGTATCCTATACCAAACAGAAAAATCATTACCGTACCGATAGGGTTAAGATGTGAAAAGGGATTAAATGTAAGTCTGCCTTGATTTTTTGCTGTATTATCACCAAGAAGATGCGCCATAAAACCGTGTGCCAACTCGTGAATCGGTAAACAGCAAAATACAACAAAGCATCTTGACAATACTGCTATTACGGCAAGAAGATACTCACCCTGCTGAATATATCTAAAAATAGAAATCATACACTCACCCTCTTGCAACAACCATTCTATCGTTGCCGTACAAATCTTTTTTTACCTCAACATTCCTGAAATTTGTTAAAACCTCAAGAATATCACTACCCTGATCATTACCGATTTCAAGTAAAAGTAAACCGTTTTTCTTTATAAAACCAAACCACTTATCATTGATTACTCGGTAAAAATCAAGTCCGTCAACTCCTCCGTCAAGTGCCATTGCAGGCTCTCGTTTAACCTCATCCTGAAGATTTTGAATATCACAGGATTTGATATACGGTGGATTTGAAATAATTAAATCAACCTTTTCTATATTAATATCATTAAAAATGTCGTCGTTGATTGGAACAACATTATCAACACCGTTTGCATTTTTAAGTAAATATGAATAAGCCTTTTTGCTTTTTTCAATACAATAAACCTTTGAATCGGTCAAAGCCTCTGCAATGCTGATGCCTATACATCCTGTACCGCTGCACAAATCAATAACAATGGGATTATTGACATTTTTAAGAATATTTATTGCAAGCTCAACTAACTCCTCGGTTTCCGGTCTTGGAATCAATACGCCTTCGCCAACATAAAATTCACTGTCAAAAAAATCCCATTTACCGATAATGTATTGCAATGGCTCACCGGATTTTAATCTACATAGACAATCGTCAAGCTTTTTGTCGGAAATAATCTGCTCTTTGTTAAAATGGTATTCACTGTTGCGTATGCCTGCAATATGACAGCAAACAGTCAATGCCTTAAAGTCAGGCTCATCAATTCCGTTTGCATTAAGAAAGCTAAAGCTGTAATCAAATGCTTCTTTAAGAGTCATTACTTTACTTCATCATCCTCAATATTATCGGTGATAACAGCCTTTATTGCCTCGATGCCGACCTCAATAATATCGTCATCAGGCTCCTTGGTTGTAATTCTTTGCATCCAAAGACCCGGAGCAGAAACAATCTTTACAAAGACATTATCATGTTTTCCTGCGTACTTTATGAATTCGTAGCCAATACCCATAATTAATGGAATAAGAGGTAGCTTAATTAACATCCAAATTATTGTATTTTGCTTTAGCTCTGCGGGTACTACAAGCGAAAGCAGAGTTACAATTATAATGCTTAATATCAGCATTACAAACATAAATGATGTACCGCAACGAGGATGAAAGCGGCAGCATTTTTTTACATTCTCTACCGTAAGCTCTTCGCCCGATTCATAACAGGCAATGCTTTTATGCTCCGCACCGTGATACTGAAACAGCCTTTTAATATCCTTCATTTGAGACACCAAAAGCATATATACAACAAAAATAATAATTTTCATTGTGCCCTCGATGGTGCCCTGCCAAGGAGTAAGAGCCATATCGGTCCATGAATTAAGCTTATTAAAAACGAATACAGGCAAAAAGAAGAATATAACAAACGCAAGTGCAAATCCTAACAAGCTTGCAAATGCCATAATTATGTCCATAAATTTGTCACCGAGCTTGTCTGTCAGCCACTTTTCAAATTTGTTCATTTCTACATCCTCAAGGTCCTCCATACCGGAAGCCTCTGCGGAATACATAAGAAGCTTATAGCCCATAATCATAGATTCAAAAAAGGCAACAATGCCTCTGATTACAGGCAAGCCGAAAAATTTGTTTTTATCCTTTAGATGAGTGAATTTATGATACTCAACAAGAATTGATTTGTCGGTTTTTCTGACAGCAGTAGCAATTCCCCTTGGCCCCTGCATCATTATTCCCTCAATAAGCGCCTGTCCGCCGACAGATGTTATGTGTTGTTTTTTACTCATTATTTTCCTTTCAATTAAGAATGTTGAGAGCTGTCAATTAAAGGAAGAAGAATAGTAACCAAGGTTCCCTTTCCTTCAACGCTGTCAATATCCAAATATCCATTATGTAAATTTACAATTTCCGATGTCACGGCAAGTCCGATACCCGAACCCTTAACACTGACATTAGCCTTATAAAATTTTTCTTTAACATGAGGTAAATCCTCTGCTGAAATTCCGCATCCTTGGTCGGCAATTGCTATTTTTACATAATCATTGCCATCCCTTTCCGTAAGTTCGGCTTTAACAAGAATTTTACTGCCCGGACGCGAATATTTTAACGCATTGTCAAGTATATTCATAAATACCTGCTTTAATCTGTTTGCATCTGCATTTGCTATACAGGGAGTTTCGGGTATGCTGTATTTAACCTCGTATCCCTCGCGAACAGCACGCTCAATAAATGTAAACAGAGTTTCCTCAAGCTCGGCAAGAATATCCACCTTTGACAGACGAAGTGTCATTCTTCCGCTTTGGAGCCTTGAAAAATCCAAAAGCTCCTCAACAAAGCCTTCAAGCCTGCCTGCTTCCTTAACAATAACCTGCAAGCCTTTTTTTGTAAGCTCATCAACATTA
Organism: uncultured Eubacterium sp.; assembly: GCF_945980375.1. Lineage (GTDB taxonomy): Bacteria > Bacillota > Clostridia > Oscillospirales > Acutalibacteraceae > Eubacterium_R. Next base: position 49,057 of record NZ_CAMFQO010000003.1, read on the forward strand.
TCTTGATTGCCGAGAGTTAAGGTTTCTCCCCAGCCTTTAATTGAGGTTAAAGGGGTCCTCAGCTCGTGAGATATAGTTGAAATAAAATCATTTTTCATTTTATCGGCGGTTGCAATTTCCGATGCCATAGTGTTAATACTGTCTGCAAGGTCGCCGATTTCATCGTTGTATTTTTTCTCAATTCGAACATCAAGATTGCCCTGTGCAATCACCTTTGTGGCTTGGTTTACCTCTTTAAGAGGTGTAATAATCGTCCTGATAAAATACAGATTTGACAAAATAACAATTGCAAAAATAATTATAAAAATAAATGCAATCATTACGGAAATACCTGCAATTTGTTTGTCAACCCGTTCTACCGCTGTCATAACGCGAATGGCGCCTACCTTGATGTTATCGGAGCTTTTTATTACGCGCGTTACAGCCATAACCTTTTGACCGTTAGAAAGCTTGCCTATATATTTGCCCTTGCCCTCATCATTTTCCATAGCAGAATTGTAATCGGGCATTTCCTGCTTTTCAACAGCAAATCCGTTTGAAGAAATGATTATATTACCCTCATTATCAACAATCCAAACTGTTGTAGAATTTTTGTTGGAATATGTATCAATGTATAAAGCTGCAGATGACTCAAGCGATTCGCCGTTATTTATACTGTTTTCAAAGTAATTAACTGCAGAATCGGATGCGGCAGAATTAACGATGCTTTCTACCGAATTATAATAATAAACCCTTATAAGCGATGTACAAACAATAAATGCAACGGTAAACAAAAGAACAATCAGACCTATAATTAAAACAAGCCATCTGCGAGTAATACCCTCGATTTTTTTGCTTTTTAATTTTTTTACATAAGCATTAAAATCCTTGTTCATTTGCAAACAAATTTACCTTTCAATTTACTGTTCACTTGTAATCCACTTATATCCAAGTCCCCAAATTGTAACAAGCCTTGTTGGACTTGAGGGATTGTCCTCAAGCTTCATACGAAGTCTTCTTATGTTAACATCAACTATCTTTTCGTCTCCGAAATAATTTGCACCCCAAACCTGCTTAAGTATATCATTTCTTGAAAGTGCAGCATTTGGATTACGGAAGAAATATTCGACAATTTGAAATTCAACCTGAGTTAATTCAATCATATTGCCTGATTTCATAAGAGTTCTGTTGCGAAGATTAAGCTCAAATTCATCAAGAACGATGCTGTCGGAATTAGTATCTACGTTCTTAAAGCCCCTTGTCATTTCAACACGACGGTAAACAGCGTCTACTCTTGCCATCAATTCGCTTGGAGAAAACGGCTTTGTAACATAATCGTCTGCACCTACAAGCAAGCCTGTAACCTTATCCATTTCCTGTGTTTTGGCACTAAGCATAATGATACCCAAATCGGATGACAGCTTCCTAAGCTCCTTGCAAACCGATAAGCCGTCAAGCTCCGGCATCATAATGTCAAGAATGGCAACATCAAAGCCTTCCTCATCCTGCTTGAATTTTTGAAGAGCAACAAGGCCGTTTTCAGCCTGCTCAACATTATATCCGGAGCGGGAAAGGTTAATTACTATAAATTCTCTGATAGATTCTTCATCCTCGGCAACAAGTACCTTTTTCATACGAACACCTTACCTTTCAGTAAAATTGATTAACTGACCTTAATTAGTTTTTTCAGTTCATCGGTTGATATTTTTATTGATTTATCATTACCCGTTCTTGCTAAATAATAATATCCTGACTGATCAAGTATTACAGTGTAATCAGTATACTCTGCTTCGTTATAAACTGCTTTAAGCACAGGCATAACGGAGAATACGGTATTTTTAGTTTTCTTGTTTGAGACAGTCATTTCTTTTTTTTCGGCATCATAGCTGACAGATATGTTTTTGTAAATTTTATCGGGAATTACTATGTTGTATTTGTCAGCAGTAGAATACAATGAATAGCACCTGTGAACAAGAACAGTTTTGTCGTATACAACCCAATCAAGAGCCTTTATTCCCTTTGGAAGCTTATTCATTGATGCATCTGTAGGAATTTCTATTCTGTCATCATCATTAATGTCAACAGAATTTACAAGACAGCCTCTTGATGTGCCTGTTGTTCTTCCTGTTGAATAGCTGTAAAACGGAGAAACAATAGAGCGATACATATTTGACCAATATATAACCTCTGTTCTTATGCTGTCACCGTCAGAGCCTATAGCATCGGCATAAACACGAACATCGCCTTCAGCCTTTTCAACATTAATGTTTCTGTAAGAGATTACTCTTGAATCAAGCTTGGTTTCACCCTTTAGAACAAAATCGTTTTTACTGATAGAATAAAGCTCAGCCTTTGCACTTGTTTTTGTTCCGGAGTTTATTTCAAACATTAAGATATCATTTTTACCTGTTTGATTAAAATCAACAACTATATAATTATTTAAGTATATTTCATCGTTGCCTATTCTTTTTACGGAAATTTTTTCGTTGCTGAATTTAAGATTGTATGCAACAAAATAATGACTGTTTGAATTGGAGATAGTATTCCAACAAACTAAAATTTCCGGCTTTCTGTCATTATTTACATCGGCAAAGTCAAGACGGTATGCATCATCACCGTAGCCCTTTACATTTGAAACAACCTGCCACTTACCGTCAAGCTCCTTTATAATTGCCATACACACTGTGCCAAGGTTATCGTTAGACTCATAGAAGGCAACCGCTTCATCCTTTGAATCCGAGTCCAAATCATAAAAATTGTACGAAGTTATATAATCACCCGATGACGGATTTTTCAATATGTAGCCGTTTGGCAAAAAGCTGTCAAGCGCATTTTTTACATCTGCGTTATCACCAAACGGAGCAACGGCAGAAATAAGGTCGTTTACCGATGAGGCGAGCCTAAAGCTGCAACCGGAAAGCAAAGCAACAATTAAAACAATACAAGCAAATACCTTAATCTGTTTCATTTTGCCCTCCTTATTACAGTAAACTATTCTAATTATAACAGATAATTAAAATAAAATAAATAGTAAATTAATAAAAAATAACATTTTATTACAAAAATAAAAAGACTTGATACAATTATCAAGCCTCGGTAACAATTAAAATACAAAAAAATGGTGGATTGGAGCATTTTTAAAGACAACGGTTAGAGGAGAAACAATGAAAAGAGAAACATTATACCGACTCCGTTCAGCTTTGCTGTTAGGCTGGAGAAACCCAATACTTGTCTTCCACCATATTGTAAATGTATTATAACACTAAATTTATAAATAAACAATTTAATAATAATTAAATTTTAATGAAATTTTCGTTAATTAAGAACTAAATTATTGTACCGCCGCCAAGGACATAGTCACCGTCATACAGCACAACAGCCTGTCCAGGAGTGATAGCTCTGACAGGATTTTCAAACTCTACCACTACCCTGTCACCCTCACAATATGCCGTACAAGGTACCTCCTTCATATTGTATCTGGTTTTTGCGCAGCAATTAATTCTGTCTGTTGGCTTTTGAGCAATCCAATTAAAATCATCGGCAATCAGTGATGTTTTATTCAAGTCCTCGTTGGAGCCTAAAATAACAGTATTCTCATTAAGATTTTTATCTATAACATAAACAGGATGACCCAGAGCAATATTTAGTCCCTTGCGTTGTCCTATCGTGTACTTTATTATTCCCTGATGCTCACCGAGAACATTGCCCTGCTTATCAACAAAATTTCCCTTTGGATAAGAGCAGCCTTTATAATGCTCAATAAACGCAGAATAATCCCCGTCGGGAACAAAGCAAATATCTTGACTGTCACGCTTATGGGCATTAATAAAGCCGTTTTCTTCTGCGATTTTTCTTATATCCTCTTTGGAATATTTACCTAAAGGGAAAATAGTGTGCTGAAGCTGATACTGCGTTAATGAATACAAAACATAGCTTTGATCCTTTGATAAGTCCTTACCTTTTTTAAGCATATATCTGCCGTTAACATATTCTATATCGGCATAATGCCCTGTAACGACAAAATCAAATTTCAGCTCTTGCATACGCCTCATAAGCTTTTCAAACTTGAGGTGACGGTTACAGTCTATGCATGGATTTGGAGTGCCTCCGTTTTCGTATGTTGCAACAAATTTTTTTATAACCTTTTCATTAAATTCATCCTTAAAATTAAATACGTAATAAGGCATTCCGAGCTTTGTTGCAACAGCCCTTGCATCCTCGATATCATCAAGCGAGCAACAGGTTTTATCAGAGCATACACCAATATCCTCGTTATCGTAAAGCTTCATTGTTGCTCCGATACATTCATATCCCTGCTCTTTCATAAGCAAGGCAGATACACTTGAATCAACTCCGCCGCTCATTGCTATAATTGCTTTTTTCATAGATTAACCTAATTCAATCATTTTATCTATACAGCGTCTTGCTCCGTCCATTACATCCTTTTCAAGAATGATTTCCTCACCTGCAATGCCCTTAACGCAATTAAGAACATCAACTATTGTTGTAAGCTTCATATTATGGCAAACAAGGTCCTTTGACAGAGGATAAAACATTTTGTCGGGACATTCAAGCTGAAGATGAGAAACAATGCTGTTTTCCGTTCCGATAATGAATTCCTTTGCATCGCTGTTCTTGGCAAAATCCATAATGCCTGTTGTAGAGCCGACATAATCTGCAAGCTCAACAACCTCCGGTACACATTCGGGGTGTACAAGAAATAAAGCATCGGGATGCATTGCCTTTGCTTTTTTTACGTTTTCGGCACTCATCCTTGCATGAGTTGGGCATCCGCCCGATAAAAGCTTGAACTCCTTTTCGGGCAACTGTTTAGCAATATATGCACCAAGATTCTTATCAGGAATAAATAAGATTTTATCATTATCAATCTTTTTACAGATTTTGAGTGCAGAAGATGATGTAACGCAAACATCACAAACAGTTTTTAGCTCGCTTGTCGTATTAACATATGCAACAACTGTGTAATCGGGATATTGCTCTTTAACCTGTTTTATCAGATCCTTATCCATCATTTCAGCCATAGGACAGCCGGCATCTGCATTGGAAAGAATTACCTTTTTGTCAGGCGAAAGAATCTTAACTGTTTCAGCCATAAATCTTACACCGCACATAATTACGGTTTTGTTTGTAACCTTTGATGCGGAGACCGACAAAGCAAAGCTGTCGCCGACAAAATCTGCAACCTCAAGTATATCAGGTGATTGATAGCAATGTGCTAATATACAAATATCGTTTTCTTTTTTTAATCTGATTATTTCGTCTTGAATGTCTTTTAACGCCATAAAGCAAGCTCCTAATCAAAATAATTATTCGTGTTCGTGGGTATTTAATTCCTTAAATGTTTCAGGATCATATTCAATACCGTTTTTATCGTAATAATCCTTAACTGCAGCCTTGATAGCCTCCTCTGCAAGTACAGAGCAGTGAATTTTTACCGGTGGCAATCCGTCAAGAGCCTCAACAACTGCTTTGTTTGTAAGCTCAAGAGCGTCGCTGATTGGCTTGCCTTTAATAAGGCAGGTAGCCATAGAGCTTGATGCAATAGCCGAAGCACAGCCAAAGGTGTTAAACTTTACATCGGTGATAATATGGTTTTCATCAACCTTTAGGTAGATTTTCATAATATCTCCGCATTTTGCATTTCCTACCTCGCCGACACCGTCAGCATCATCAATTTTACCGACATTACGAGGATTGGTAAAATGATCCATAACCTTTTCTGAATATAAAGCCATTATAATACTTCCTCTCCGTTTTGTATTTTTTCCCAAACAGGTGATATTGATCTTAAATAAGATACTACCTTATGAATTGATTTAATAATGGTTTCAACCTCCTCCTCGGTGTTGTATTCACTCAAGGAGATACGCAGTGAGCCGTGTGCTACCGCAACGGGAATTCCCATTGAAAGAAGAACATGTGACGGGTCAAGCGAACCGCTTGTACACGCAGAGCCCGATGATGCACAAATTCCGTCTTGGTCAAGAAGCAAAAGCAAGCCTTCACCCTCAATTCCCTCAAAGCAGAAATTAACTGTTCCGGGCAATCTTTTATATCTGTCGCCGTTTAATCTGTGCAGTTCAATATCGCTGCAGCCTTCAATTATCCTGTCACGAAGCCTTGAAACATATTGAGCATTGCTTTCAAGATTATTTACAGCATCCTCCATAGCCTTTGCCATGCCGACAATGGACGCCATATTTTCCGTTCCTGCTCTTTTTCCTCTTTCCTGTGCACCGCCGTTAATGATGTTTTGAAGAATTATACCCTTGCGGCAATACAAAACACCGACACCCTTTGGACCGTGGAATTTGTGAGCGGATACGGAAAGCATATCAATATTCATATCCTGAACATCAACAGGTATATGACCAATAGCCTGCACTGCATCTGTATGAAATATAACCTTTCTTTCCTTACAAAGAGCGCCTATTTCCTTAATTGGCTGAACCGTACCAACCTCATTGTTCGCTGTCATTATGGTTACAAGTGCCGTATCCTCGCGAATAGCATTTGCAACATCCTCAACGCGAACAATTCCGTTTTCGTACACATCAAGAAGTTGAATTTCAAAGCCTTCTTTTTCAAGTTTGTCAAGAGTATGAAGAACTGCATGATGCTCAAACTTTGACGAAATTATGTGCTTCTTTCCTTTTTTAGCACCGTTGTATGCAGCGGTTACAATAGCCTGGTTGTCGGCCTCACTGCCCCCTGATGTAAAATATATTTCATTGGGATTTGCGTTTATACATTTTGCAACCCTCGCTCTTGCATCCTCCAATCGCTCCTTTGCAATTTGACCGATATGGTGCAGTGATGACGGATTTCCGTAAACATCCTGCATCATATCCTTCATTGCATCAAGAGCACTGTCGGACAATCGAGTTGTTGCAGCATTGTCAACATAAATCGTTTTCATATCTATTGCCTGCCTTTATTCCTATTAATCTAATAGGTTTTTCGTTGTATAATATATACTTTATTTCCTACTTTGTCAATAGGAAATTGTACTTTTTATCATATTGTTATCAAATTAAGTAAAAATATAAGGGTATTCCGTAAAGAATACCCAAAAACTATTTTTTATACACAACGTGATAAAACTCCACACCGTCAATATCGTAGTAGTTAATTATTTCCTTAATATATTCGGATTTGTTAAATTGAGGAAAATATGTGTCCGCATCCGCACACTCGGCATCAATTTCGGTAAGATAAAGTTTATCTGCATACGGCAAAAACTCGGCATAGATTTTTCCTCCGCCAATAACGAAAACTTCCTCATTATCGGCAATTTGTAAGGCTTCTTCAACAGAAGTAACAACAGTTGCTCCCTGTGCTTGATATTCGGCATTGGAGGAAATTACAATATTTTTTCTACCCGGTAATGCCTTTGGCAAGGACTCAAACGTTTTTCTGCCCATAACAACGGTATGCCCCATTGTTGTATCCTTAAAAAATTTCATATCTTCCTTGAAATGCCAAATTAAATCATTATTTTTACCAAGCTCAAGATTTTTGCCTACAGCGGCAATCATAGAAACAGACATATTCTCTCCTTAATCTACTGTGCAATGGGAAATGCAATTTTACCCAAATGATTATAATCCACAAGCTTTACATCCTTGCAATCTCTTGAATTATCAAATTTGAAGAAATCCTTAACTTCGGGATTAAGCCAAAGCTTTGGTGCCGGCAAATCACCCTGCTCATCAAAGCGTCTGATTTGCTCTTTTATTCCATCAATTTGATTAACGTATATATGGGCATCCTTTATTGACCAATCAATTGTACCCGGCTTAAGCCCGCATACCTGCGCAAGCATACAGTTAAGTACGGCATATTGCGTAACGTTAAACGGTAATCCAAGCGGAACATCACAGCTTCTTTGATGTACCCAACAATTAAGCTTACCATCGGTTACATCCCATTCACTTGACCAAACACAGCTTGGCAAAACGGCAGTATCAAGATAATCGTTCTGCCACAACGTCATAACCATTCGCCTATCCTCAGGATGATTTTTAATCTTGTCAATAAGGTTTTGTGTCATAGAAAACTTATTTACGATATATCCGTACGCGGTGCCGATGGTGTGTGCATATTCCTTACCGAAGAATTTGTGGACCTCTTGTCTGATAAGATTTCCGTTTTCATCAGGAAGCATTTGAGAAGCATTCCAATATCCCTCATCATCAATCTCCCATTCGTTCCAAATCTTTACATCGCGTTCCTTAAGCCAACGGACATCGTTTGACTGTGCCTGATAAATCCAAAGCATTTCCAAAACAGCCTGTCTGATAAACAACTGCTTTGTAGTTAAAATAGGAAATTCCTCACCGATATCAAGATGAAAATGATGCGACGGAATTTTAATAGTGTTAACACCTGTTCTGTTAACAACCTCTGTGCCCTCACTCAATATCTTTTTACAAAGGCTTATATATTCCTTATCCCAAAGTCCCATAACAATGCTCCTAAATATTAATATGTATAAATAATATCACAAAAAATAATTTTAGTAAATACCGAAAGAAAAAAAGCCTCGGTTTACGAGGCTTTGGTGACCCATCGGGGATTCGAACCCCGGACACCTTGATTAAAAGTCAAGTGCTCTACCGCCTGAGCTAATGGATCGTATTTTGGCTGGGGAGGCGGGATTTGAACCCACGCATGACGGAGTCAAAGTCCGTTGCCTTACCACTTGGCGACTCCCCAACATAAAAAGTGGGGTGGGATATCAGAGTCGAACTGATGACCTCCAGTGCCACAAACTGGCGCCCTAACCAACTAGGCCAATCCCACCATAACCTGGCGCGCTGTGGGGGACTCGAACCTCCGGCCTACTGCTTAGAAGGCAGTTGCTCTATCCAGCTGAGCTAACAGCGCATATAAAAAATTTGGAGCGGGTGATGGGAATCGAACCCACGCGACCAGCTTGGAAGGCTGGGATTCTACCATTGAACTACACCCGCGTATCACAACGGACATTATTATATCTAATGTCCGTTGAAATGTCAATACTTTTGTAAAAAATATTTAATTAATTTTTACACTGATTTCCTCCCCGCCGGTGAGAGAAATTGATTTAATAGCAGTGTTTTGATTGAATACAATTGCGTTTGCAATCTTTTCTTCAACATCGCGTCTAACGGCATCACGAAGCCCTCTTGCATTCTTTTTTGAGCCATAAGCTTTTTTTGCAAGATATACGGGAACACTGTAATCATAGATTAATTCTATGCCTTTATCCTTAAGACTCGGAACAAGCTCATCAAGCATAATTTTTGCAATCTTTTCGAAATTATCAAAGGTAAGCTTATTGAAAATAACAATTTCGTCAACTCTGCCGAGAAATTCAGGACGCAAAAATCTTTCAAGAGCCTTCATAGTAACCTCTTTATTAATATCATCCTGTGATTTTGCAAAGCCCATTGTATTTTGGTCGGTAGAGCCTGCATTTGAGGTCATTATAATTACAGTGTTTTCAAAATTAACCGTTCTTCCCTGTGCATCGGTTATTCTGCCCTCATCAAGAATTTGAAGAAGAATATTCAAAACATCCTTATGTGCCTTTTCAATCTCGTCAAACAAGATAACGCTGTAAGGCTTTCTTCTTACCTTTTCGGTCAACTGACCTGCATCATCATATCCAACATATCCCGGAGGTGATCCGATAATTCTTGAAACGCTGAATTTTTCCATATATTCGCTCATATCAAGCCTTATAAGATTTTCCGGAGAATCAAATAATGAATTTGCAAGCTGCTTAACAAGCTCCGTTTTGCCGACACCCGTAGGACCGACAAAAATGAATGACTGCGGTCTTTTCTTCGGACTGATTTGTATTCTGCCCCTACGAACTGCATTGGCAACCTTTTCGATAGCATCATCCTGACCGATAATATGAGCCTTTAGCTCGTTATCAAGTGTTGCAAGCTTTGCAATCTCTCCCTGTTCAACCTTTGAAACAGGAATTCCCGTCCAAAGAGAGATAACCTTTGCAAGATCGGCCTCAAGCACCTGATTATCCTTTGCTTTTTCCTCAAGCTCGGGCAGCTCGTTGTCGATGTTAATAAGCTGTGATTTTAGCTTGGAAATAAGCTCATAGTCAATATCCTCACCCTCTTCCGGAGAAGAAAGCCTGTCGATACCATCCATAATATTGTTTTTCTTTTCAAGCATCATTTGATACTTGCTGATTGCAGGATTACGCAGATTTGCGCAGGTGCAGGATTCATCCAAAAGGTCGATAGCTTTATCAGGAAGATAGCGGTCTGTAATAAATCTTTCACTCATGGTGACAGCCTTGTATACAAGAGAATCATTAATACAAACCTTATGGTAATCCTCATAATAACTCTTAATTCCAAGAAGCATTCTGTATGCCTCGTCAATTGAAGGCTCCTCAATTTTTACCGGCTGAAATCTTCTTTCAAGTGCAGCATCCTTTTCAATATATTTTCTGTATTCATTAAAGGTTGTAGCACCGATAACCTGAATTTCACCGCGGGAAAGTGCAGGCTTAAGAATATTTGCAGCATTCATTGTGCCCTCGCTATCACCTGTTCCTACAAGATTATGCACCTCGTCAATAAAGAGAATAATATTTCCCTCCTGCTTTACCTCATCAACAAGACCTTTAATTCTGCCTTCAAACTGACCTCTAAACTGTGTGCCTGCAACAAGAGCAGTTAAATCAAGAAGATATATTTCCTTATCCATTAAGCGAGCAGGAACCTCACCCTTTGCAATTTTAATTGCGAGTCCCTCTGCAATGGCGGTTTTGCCGACACCCGGCTCACCTATTAGGCAGGGGTTATTCTTTGTTCTTCTGCAAAGGATTTGAACGGTACGGTTGATTTCACTGTCTCTGCCGATAATGTTATCAATATCGCCCCTTCTTGCCTTTTCGGTTAGATTATTGCAGTAGTTGTTAAGGAATTTCTTTGAATCGTCAATATTCTTTTTTCTATTCCTTTTGCCCTTACCTTTGCTTTTTTCATTGCCTGACGGTTCACCGCCATCAAAGCCGTTAAATATCTCGGCAAACGGCATAGTCTGCGCTCCATCGGAGTTTTCGGGGTTAAACATTGAGCCAAGGTCGCCGAAATCAAAATCGTCCATATTTTCCATGAACATACTCATTTGCTCACTTGCCTGTTCGAGTTCTTCCTCGCTAATGCCCATTTTTTCCATAAGTCCCTGAATTGGTCCCATATCAACATTAAGCTCCTTGGCACACTTATAGCAAAGGCCCTCAGGCTTCATAACGCCATCTTCCATTTTTTGAATAAACACAATTGCAGGACGTTCGCCGCAACGTGTACACATTGGCTGTTTCATTAATTCACAGTCTCCTATAATTTTTTATTATTATTGTTTTAGTTTTTATTCTTGTTTTCCTTGATTTGTCTGATAAAGCCTGGTGCATATCCAAACAATGATACAAAAGCAAGAATAACAGAGATAATTACCATTACATATACAACAGGTGTCGGCAAGGCCTTAAAGAACCAAACACCTACCAACGCACCGTTAGGTCCTATTGCAATAATGGCAATCATAAAGATATAAAACACAGTTGTTGCCACCTTGCCCCACATTTCTGCAGCAACGGGACGCATACCCTTGGCAAGTAATACAGCACCGGCTATAACCATAATCAATTCCTTTGCAATGAAAAGGAAAAGCAAATATTTGAGTATTCCCTCAAAAGACCAAAACTTAAATATCAAAATAATTACAATTGCAACCTGAGAAAGCTTATCTGCAATAGGATCAAGTATCTTACCGAGGTTAGACACCATGTTGTATTTTCTTGCAATTTTGCCGTCAAGCAAATCGGTAACGGCAGCAATAATCATCAATACAAATGCAATTATGTAATGCTCTTTAATAAACAATACCGAAAAAATAGGAATAAGTGCTATTCTTAAAAAGCAAAGCCAGTTAGGAATAGTGTTCCAATTTTCAAACAATTCACCTACATTTTCTTTGAATTTACTCATAATATTCCCTCCGTTATTACATTAAAAGGATTGTAATCTAACAGTAGCTGATATAAAGAGCTGTCAGACGCTGTATTGATAAAGCTGTTATCGGCAAGGCTTGGAACCCCGATTAAATATGTAGTTATGCTTATAAGGACAAATACAACCAACGCACCCTTTAATAAACCAAAAACAAAACCTATTAAGCCGTTTGCAACAGATAAAGGACTTTTATTTTTTCCGTTTTTAGATTTATCCTTGTTCTTCTTTTTAATGCTATGAATTATTATTCCTGTAATACCAAAAAATAAAACAAATACAGCAATAAATACAGCAACCTTAATTAAGCCTAAAACAATAGGCTCAAACGCCTCATCCATAAGGCTTTGAACAATTTTATCCGATGAAAAATCAATTTTTAATCCATTCAAATCCTGCTTAAGAAAGCTTGGCATAGAGCTTACGGCATTATTAAAATTTGAATAAATCTCATCAATATTAGACGAGGTAACAATTCTTTGTTTAATATAATTTTCCAGCTGATCCTTTACAAAGGTATTATAAATCGGCACAGGAAGCCTGTCAGCACAAAATACGCAAAGAAAGAATCCTACTACATATCTTATAAAATTCACCAATGTAATAAATATTCCCCGTTTGGCACCTACAATACCGAAAATCAGAAGAATACCGGTAATAATTACATCAAAATAATTAACACTGTAATTAAATATAGTCATTTTATATCCCTTCTATTTTGCAATATCTATATACTGTCCGTACTGTACATACACCCTTGAGGAAGCCTTTACAGCACTGTTAACAGAGCCGTCACAGGAAATTGATTCCTTTTTTTCTCCTTTGGTTAAAGAGTATATGCAAATCTTTTGCGGAAGAAGAACGGTAATCTCATTTGAACTTGAGCTGATAGACTTTGCCTCTCCCTTAATACTGAATGAAGATTTAACCTTACCGTTAGATTTTATGTAAGCAACCTTTGATTTTGAAGATTTGTTGTATCCGCTGTAATTGATTACAAGCTCATTTGACGATGTGTAGCAATAATTAATTGTTGATATTGAGCCCTTCTTAAATACAACCTCTTCCTTTTTTTGTGATTTTATCACAGAAAGAAAATTATCACCCAGTACATAAAGATTTCCCGAGTCGTTAAAATGCAAATCAATTATATTTGATTTGTCATACTCCAAGGTAAATTCATCTTCGCCACTACCGATATTCAAAATATGAACGGTAGTTGTTAAAAATGCATTCTTTGAATTAACACTTGTATATGCAAGCAATGAAGCATTTTGGTTCAGTGAAACATATGTAACATAACCGTCCTTAACATTATAGTCAAGCTTTTTATTCTCATTCTTGTTAAGAACAATAATTCGTGATTTTGCTTCATCAGAAAACAAAGCACATGCAATAGTACCGTTATTTGCAACATCAGCAGTGATAATGCTCTTGTCAAATGATTTTTCATATAACTCTTCACTTGTTGTATCAAGACGGAGCCTTGTACCCCCTCTGTCAAACAGGCAGGTATAATTTCCGTTTGATTTGAAAACAGGTGATGCATACCCGTGATCAAACGAGTATGATTGTGAAGCAGATGCAGGATCAACAGAAACAACACTGCTTTCATTAAGTGCATATAATTTGCCATTAACAAGCTTAATGCTTTCTCCGTTAGATACATTTACCGTAACAGGATAATTATTTTCCGAAACGGCTGATGTTACCGACAATGAGTTTATTCTGTTCTTTATGTCGGCAAAATCAATTTCACAGACCTTTAGAACAAGAAGAACTGCTAACACAACAAAAAGAGCTATCCAAATTATTCTTTTTGCTTTTTTCTCTTTTTGCTTTTTATTCTCTATTCTTTGATTTTCTCTTTCATTACTCGGCATAGTAACTCCTAATAATTTACCTTATTCAAATACAGGCCTTGTGGCGGAGCGGTTTTTCCTGCTCGCGCTCTGTCCTTTGAAAGAATAATATCTTTAAGCTCACCGCTTTTAATTTTGCCCTCTGAAACGAAAAGCAACGTGCCTACCATAATTCTAACCATATTATACAAAAAGCCGTCACCGACAACCTTAAAATACACATAATCGCCCTCACGCCAAACATCAAAGCTGTATATTTCTCTTACGGTATCATCTACATCGGACTTAACACTGCAAAAACCGGAGTAGTCATATTTACCGACAAATGCCTGTGCCTCTTCGTTAAGATAATCAGCGTCGATGCTATATCTGTACCAAAAAGCATATCTTGCACAAAACGGATTTCTGTACTTTCCGTTATAAATTTTATAAACATATTCCTTTGATTTGCAGCAATACCTTGGGTGAAAATCAAGGCTAACCTCTTTGCAATCATATACTGCAATATCGTCAGGTAAATATGTATTCAGTGCAAGCACGGTATTGCTTGGTGAAATAGACATATCGGTATCAAGCGTAATGCAATACATATTTGCGTGAACGCCGCTATCGGTACGACTGCAACCGATAACATTGAGTCGTGAGTTAAACACCTTTTCAACAGCATCCTGAAATACTTCCTGTACCGTTATCGAATTACTTTGCACCTGGTAGCCGTGGTATGCAGAGCCATCATATCTTATTGTAAGCAACAATCTTCTCATATAACCTTTTTCAAAAGAAAGCCTGCAACAATGATGCCTGTAAAATATATAATTGAAAAAATAAGAATAGCATAATCCCTTGCAGACATTTTCATTATTTTCATTTTTGTTCTTCCGCTTCCGCCTCTGTAACACCTACATTCCATAGCGTACTCAAGCTCATTTGCCCTTCTGAACGAAGACACAAACAGCGGTATCATAACAGGTACAACAGCCTTTACTCTTTTTAATACACCGCCTGATTCCATATCTGCACCTCTGCTTTTTTGGGCAGACATAATTTTATCTACCTCTTCAACAAGCGTTGGAATAAAACGAAGAGCAATAGTCATCGTCATAGCAATTGAATGAACGTCCACCTTTATTAATGCTAACGGCTTTAGCAGCGATTCCATTGCATCGGTTAACGATGTGGGCGTTGTGGTGTATGTCAATACCAATCCGAAAACAACAAGAATAATAATTCTTAACGCCATAAAAATTGAATTATTAATTCCCTGCTGTGTAATCTTTATAAATCCAAGTGTAAATATCGGCTCGCCTGACCCGTAAAACAGATTAAGCACCGTAGTAAACAGTACAATAATCATTATCGGCTTTATGCCTTTTAGCATAACCTTGGGTTTAATTTTTGCAATAGCTGTTACTGTAACAGCAAGTATTATTGCAGCCCCCATTGTAAAATAGCTTTTGCATAAAAATACAGAAACCATAAAGAGCAATGTTACAATAATCTTAACCCTTGGATCAGCCTTGTGAATTAAAGAATCACCGGGAAGATACTGACCAATTGTTACATCAATCATTTAAGCTCCTCCTTACTCTTTAATCGCTGAAATTCCCTTATGCCCTGTTCAACAGTATAGATATCTGTTCTGCAATCAATGCCCAAATCCTTGAGCTTAAGAAATACATCCGTAATTTCGGGAACATTAAGACCTATTTGCTTTAGCTCTCTGCCTCTTGAATAAACCTCGTCAACGGTGCCGAACATTGCAACCTTTCCGTCGTTAAAAACCATAACTCTATCGGCAATTTTTGCAACATCCTCCATTGAATGAGATACAAAAAGAACCGTGTTGCCCGATTTTCTTTGGTAATCCTTTACAAGACCTAAAATAACATCTCTGCCCTTTGGGTCAAGACCGGCGCAGGGCTCGTCCAAAACAAGAACCTGTGGCTTCATAGCTATGATAGAAGCAATGGCAACTCTGCGCTTTTGACCGCCTGACAAATCAAACGGAGATTTGTTCTCGTCGCTCTGCTTCAGGCCGACATATTCCATACTTTCATAAACTCGGCTTTTTATTTCATCATCGTTAAGCCCCATTTGCTTTGGACCGAAAGCTATTTCCTTAAATATCGTTTCCTCAAAAATTTGATGCTCCGGATACTGAAAGCATAGTCCCACGGTGAATCTTACATTGCGAATATCAGATTTGTTTTCCTTGCTCCAGATATTCTTATCATCAACAAACACTTCGCCCTGCGTTGGTTTCAAAAGACCGTTAAGGTGTTGAATAAACGTTGATTTTCCGGAGCCTGTATGACCGATTATGCCTATAATCTCGTTGGAGTGAGCGCAAAAGTCTACACCATCAATAGCACAGGTTTCAAAGGGAGTTCCAATGCCATAAACAAATTTTAAGTTTTTGCACTCAATTATCGCCATATCATTTATCTCTTTTCAAAATATCATAAAGTGCGTTTGCACATTCATCCGAATTCAAAACAGTTTTTTCCAAATTTAATCCAAGAGAATCAATAAGCTCTGTTGACTGAGGCACCTCAAGAGAATACAGCTTCATCTTGTCAACATTACTAAAGACCTCTGACGGAGTACCGTCAAGCATTATCCTGCCTTTTTCCATAACAACAACTCTGTCTGCCTTTACAGCCTCATCCATATAGTGAGTTATCAGTACAACCGTAATACCCTCTTGCTTGTTAAGCTTAATTACGGTATCAATAACCTCTTTTCGTCCGATTGGGTCAAGCATGGCAGTTGGCTCATCAAGAATTATGCACCGTGGCTTCATGGCAATTATACCTGCAACTGCAACTCTTTGCTTCTGACCGCCGGAAAGCTTTGACGGAGTTTTGAGTCGATAGTCATACATACCTACAGTTTTTAGGGCTTCATCAACTCTTTTTCTGCATTCCTGTGAAGGAACACCAAGATTTTCGACACCAAATGCAACATCCTCTTCAACAATCGAAGAAACAATCTGATTGTCGGGATTTTGAAAAACCATTCCGGCATCGCGTCTAATCTCATAAATACTGTCGTCGTCAACAGCAACCTTACCATTTACGGTAACTGTTCCCTCATCGGCAAACAGTATTCCGTTAGTTAGCTTTGCAACAGTCGATTTTCCCGAGCCGTTGTGACCGAGGATTGCAACAAATGAGCCCTCCTCAATCGACAGATTAAAATTTTTAAGCACAGGAATATCAAAAGCATTGTCACTGTCATCAACAGCCTTGTATGAAAAAGACACATTATCAAATTTAATTAATTCCATAGATTAAGCCTTCCATATTGCAGTTGTACCGCACGGCAAAATTCCACCGTTTGCAGTAACCGGCAAGCCGATTTCATCTGCCTCAACACTTCCGCCGTGCTTTGATGTAACAATGTCATCCAATATGTATTTCATAACAGATGCCGACAAGCCTGTTGTGTATGAATTAAGGATAATCGCAATAGGCTCGTCAGATAAAATCTTTTCTACCTCTAACATAAAATCATAAAGGCAGTCCTCAAGCCGCCAGGTTTCACCCTTTGGACCTCTGCCGTATGACGGCGGATCAAGAATAATAATATCGTACTTGTTATCTCGCCTAAATTCACGCTTAACAAACTTAATGCAATCATCTACAATCCATCTGACATCACCGTCGGCAACACCTGACGCCTGTGCATTTTCCTTTGCCCAATTAGTCATACCCTTTGATGCATCAACGTGTACAACGCTTGCACCCTCTTTAAGGCAGGCTACGGTAGCAGCACCTGTGTAAGCAAAAAGATTAAGAACCTTTACCTGCTCTTTATCGGAGTTCCTTATCAGCTCTCTGACATAATCCCAATTAACTGCCTGTTCCGGAAAAAGACCGGTATGCTTAAAGCCCATTGTTTTGATGTTGAAGGTTAAATCCTTATATCTAACCTGCCAAGCGGCCGGCATTCTTGAAAAAACCTGCCAGCTACCGCCACCTGTTTTTGATCTTACATATCTTGCATTCGGCTGATACCAAAGTCTATGCTCTCTTTCACTTTTCCATATAACCTGTGGATCGGGTCTGATTAATATTTCTCTTGTCCATCGCTCAAGCTTTTCTCCGCAGGAGCAATCTATTAATTCATAATCCTTCCAATCTGTTGAATATCTCATTACGAAAGTCTTTCCTTAACTACCTGTGCTATTTCTTCTCCTAACCTTTGGATATGGTCTTTGTCCTTACCCTCAAGCATCACTCTAACCAAAGGCTCTGTTCCGCTTACTCGTACAAGCACGCGTCCGTCACCCATCAATTCCATTTCAGCCTTTTGTGTTGCGGCAATAATATATTCGTCATTGTTGTATTTTTTCTTGCCCTCGGCAGAAACCTTAACGTTTATAAGAACCTGCGGATAAACCTGCATTACCGAAGCAAGCTGAGATAAAGGCTTATGGCTTTTTACAACTGCTTTAAGAAGCTGAACACCCGAAAGCTCACCGTCGCCGGTAGTTGCATAATCAAGAAAAATTACATGTCCCGACTGCTCACCGCCGATATTATATCCGTCCTTTAGCATTTTTTCAAGAACATATCTATCGCCGACAGCAGTCTTTGCACAATTAATAGAGTTTTCATTGCAGAACTTGAAAAAGCCCAAATTGCTCATAACGGTTACAACTGCCGTGTTTTGCTTAAGTCTTCCCTCCTGCTTCATCATTGAAGCACATATTGCAATTACCTTATCACCGTCAACCAGATTTCCTTTTTCATCAACAGCAAGCATTCTGTCTGCATCACCGTCAAAGGCAAGGCCGACATCAAGACCTGCATTCTTTACAAACTGCATAAGCTCATCAGGATGAGTGGAACCGCAGTTATAATTAATATTTGTTCCATCGGGAATATCATTTAGCATATAACAGGTTGCTCCGAGCTGTGAAAAAATTTCCTTTGCACACACACTTGCAGAGCCGTTTGCACAATCAATAGCAAGCTTTAAGCCGTCAAATTTGACATCTGTTGTAGAAACAATATGCTTTACATAATCCTTAACAGCTGTTTTGCAGACAGTAGAATTTCCCACGTCACCGCCTGTTTTTAGCTCAATTTTTTCTGATTTATCAAGGATAATTGACTCAATCTCCTCTTCAAGTCTATCATCAAGCTTATAACCGGACTTTTGAAAAATCTTAATGCCGTTGTATTCACAAGGATTGTGAGAAGCAGAGATCATAATTCCCGCCTCACATTCGTACAAACCGACAAGATAGGCAACTGCCGGCGTAGGAATAACACCTACTGACAAAACATTGCATCCAACCGCACAGAGTCCAGCGGTTAATGCCGCCTCAAGCATATCGCCCGATGCTCTTGTATCCTTACCAATCAATACGGTTGGTTTTGAGCTTTTAGAATTTTTTAACAAAACAGTAGCGGCGGCACATCCTATTTGCATTGCAAGCTCATTTGTTAAATCCTCGTTTGCAACACCGCGTACACCATCTGTGCCAAAAAGTCTGCCCATAAAAACAACTCCCTAAATTACAAATCAAATGTTTGTTGCGTATTATCTGTATTATCCTTGTTTATTCCCAGATGCCTATATCCCGCAGGGGTTACTATTCTTCCTCTCGGCGTTCTCGCCAAAAAGCCTATCTGCATAAGATACGGCTCGTATACATCCTCAATAGTAACGGATTCTTCCCCGATAGCTGCAGAAATAGTTTCAAGACCTACAGGACCGCCATTATAATTTTTAACCATAGTCATCAGCAATCTGCGGTCAATAGAATCAAGACCAAGCTCATCAATTTCCATACTTCCAAGTGCCGATTCGGCAGCCTCGCTTGTTATCACACCGTCATACTTAACCTCTGCGAAATCACGGCTTCGCTTCAAAAGACGGTTTGCAATACGAGGTGTTCCTCTTGAGCGAGATGCAATCTTGTATGCACCCTCGTTATCAACAGAAATATTCAAAATTTTTGCTGACCTATGTACAATCTGCGAAAGTTCCTCGGGAGTGTACATTTCGAGTCTCAATACAACTCCGAATCTATCACGAAGCGGAGCAGAAAGCTGACCGGCTCTTGTGGTAGCTCCGACAAGTGTAAACCTTGGAAGACTTAACTGATAACTTCTTGCGCTCGGACCCTTGCCGATAATAATATCAATCTTTCCGTCCTCCATTGCAGGATAAAGAATTTCCTCAACGGTTCTGTTTAACCTGTGAATTTCGTCAATGAACAGAACATCACCCTGCTCAAGATTGGAAAGAATTGCTACAAGATCACCCTGCTTTTCAATGGCAGGACCGGAGGTGATTCTTATATTGACTCCCATTTCGTTTGCAACGATACCTGCAAGAGTTGTTTTTCCGAGTCCCGGAGGTCCGTAAAGCAAAACATGATCAAGTGCTTCGCCTCTCTGCTTTGCTGCCTTAATGTAAATTGAAAGATTTTCCTTAACCTTTTCCTGACCGATATAGTCGGTTAACTGCTTCGGTCTTAAGGAATTTTCTATATCTTCGTCGGCAGGAGTATATTCAGGTGCTGACATCCTGTTTTCAAAATCGTATTCAAATTCGTTTTCTATCATAATTTCACCTATTACAAATTAGCGGAAAGAGCTTGAAGCCCTTTTCTAATCATATCATCAACGGACATAGAAGGGTCAAGCCTGCTGACAACAGTTGCGGCATCGGATTGATTAAAGCCAAGAGAAACCAAAACCTCTATTGCCTCTGATGAATTTGAGCCAACAGTGCTCGCTTGAATATTCTCAACAACAGCAGCCGATTCACCGCCGGCAACCAGGCTCATTTTATCCTTTAGCTCAAGCACAATTCGTTCGGCAGTTTTTTTCCCTATACCCTGTGCGGCTTGAATAGATTTAGTATCACCGCAGGATACTGCAATTGCAAGCTTATCAGGAGAAAGAGCTGATAAAATAGATATTGCAGCCTTTGGACCGACACCGCTTATGGAAATCAAAAGCTTAAAGGCCTCAAGCTCGTTTTGAGTGCTAAAGCCGTATAAATCCATAGCATCCTCTCTGATACTCATATATGTGAGTAGCTGAACCTCTGTGCCAACGGTTGATAAGGACGTGATAGTTGTAGTACTTGCAAAGCACTTAAACCCAACACCGCCACACTCAACAACAACAAATGTAGGCTCCATATAAGTAAGTGTACCCTTTATGCTGTAAATCATAAGCTATTCTCCGAAAGATTTGTAATTCTGTTGATTTTGTTCATTGCCGATGAGCTGCAATGAGCGTGGCATATAGCCATTGCAAGAGCATCGGCAGTGTCATCCGGCTTTGGAATTGCATTAAGCTTCAAAATACTTTTTGTCATTTCCATAACCTGTATTTTCTCCGCCCTACCGTAGCCTGTAACGGATTGCTTTACCTGAAGCGGAGTGTATTCATATATGTCCTTCATATTCATCTGTGCAGCCAGAGTAATAACTCCCCTTGCCTGAGCAACATCGATAACTGTTTTTTGGTTTGAGTTATAAAAAAGCTTTTCCATACTCATAACCTCAGGCTTATATTTTTGAAAAATATAGCACATATCGTTGTATATGGTTTGCAGTCTTTGAGGAAAAGGCATTTCGGGAGTTGTTGTTATTGCACCGTAGCCAAGCACCCTAAATTTCGAGTGAGAATATTCAATTATTCCCCAGCCTACAATAGCATATCCCGGGTCAATTCCTAAAATAACCATAGCAACCACTTTCAAACAATTTTATTAATTATATCACATTACAAATTATTATGCAATATATTATTATATTAATATAAAATAAAAGGAGAACAAATACTGTTCTCCTCAGCGTGTCGAAAAATCAAATTATAAATTTTGACACGCTGGTAGACTGTTTAGAAATGGAGCTGAATTTCGCATTTTGCGAGGGAAGATGTACGAGGGTACCTCGACCGAGCAAAAGGCGAAAAACGCCAAAAGCGGCTTAGATTCGATGTCTAAGCCGCTTTTACAATCCCTCCGTCAACGCATACGCGTTGCCACCTCCCTTTACACAAGGGAGGCTAAAATCGGTTTATTTAATTTATATGGCGTGTTTCAGCCCACTTTATCGACAGTCTAAGGAGAACAAAAACTGTTCTCCTTTTATGGCATAGCTATTATACAATACCCTGAGCCATCATAGCATCTGCAACCTTTTCAAAGCCTGCAATATTTGCACCGGCAACATAGTCACCGTCAAGGCCGTATTTCTTTGCGGCATTATCAATATTATGATAGATGTTAACCATAATTTCTTTAAGCTTTGCATCAACCTTTTCAAAGGTCCAGCTGATACGTTCGCTGTTTTGGCTCATTTCAAGAGCCGATGTTGCAACACCGCCTGCATTTGCAGCCTTACCGGGTGCAAACATTACACCGTTCTCCTGCAAATACTTTGTTGCTTCGAGAGTTGTTGGCATATTTGCACCCTCTGCAACGGCAATACATCCGTTTGCAACAAGTGCTTTTGCATCATCAATGGTCAATTCGTTTTGTGTTGCGCAAGGCAAAGCAACATCGCACTTAATCTGCCATACGCCTCTGCCTGCATGATACTGTGCTGAAGGACGCGCCTCTGCATATGCAGTAAGACGTTCTCTCTTTTCCTCCTTAATTTCCTTAAGAAGCTCTACATCAATACCCTCGCTGTCATAAATCCAGCCTGTTGAATCAGATACGGTTACAACCTTTGCACCAAGCTGTTGAGCCTTTTCAACAGCATAGATAGCAACGTTACCGGAGCCTGAAACACAAACTGTCTTTCCTTCTATTGAAGAGTCGTTACACTTAAGCATTTCCTCAGTCAAATACAAAAGACCGTAGCCTGTTGCTTCCTTTCTTGCCAAGGAGCCGCCAAAAGAAAGACCTTTACCGGTAAGAACACCCTCGTAGGTACCCTGAATTCTCTTGTACTGACCGAACATATATCCGATTTCTCTTGCACCTGTACCAATATCACCGGCAGGAACGTCGGTATCGGCACCGATAACCTTGCAAAGCTCTGTCATAAAGCTTTGGCAAAACATCATAATTTCTCTGTCACTCTTGCCCTTAGGATCGAAGTCAGAGCCACCCTTACCGCCACCGATAGGAAGACCTGTAAGAGAATTTTTGAAAATTTGCTCAAAGCCAAGGAATTTAACAATACCGAGGTTTACGCTTGGGTGTAGTCTTAAACCGCCCTTATAAGGACCGATAGCAGAATTAAACTGAACACGATAGCCGCGATTAACGTGTACCTGACCGTTGTCATCTATCCACGGTACCCTGAAACGAAGTATTCTTTCCGGCTCGATAAGTCTTTCGAGCAAAGCAACCTGACGGTACTTCTTTTCGTTTGCATCAATAACAGGACGAAGTGAATTAAGCACCTCGCTTACAGCCTGAATAAATTCCGGCTCGTAATAATCTTTTCTTTCAAGATACTCAAGTATCTCATCAACATAAGCCATAGTCATTTTCCTCTCTTATTTTAGTTTGTTATATTACTTTAACACGTTAAATCAAATATATATTATCACATTACAGATAATTTGTCACTATTTTTATTACAAGTTTATAAAAATATTTACAAAAACATATAATTATGATAGTCTATTTATGAAATATGTACAAAAGGAGCGCATATGAAAGCTGTTGTAATAGGTATCGGAGTAGGGATTATTGCCATATACTTTTCACCACTGATCAAATCAAAAATTAATATTGGTAATATCTTCGGAATAAGCCTCGGTGCATCAATTATTGCTGTTAGTTTATTTTTTGATAAGATTGTATACCTATTCTCTTTTACGCTTGGAAAAATAATTATATGCTTTGCAGCGGTAATTATATCAATTTTTTTCATTGCATTCTTTATCACACTGATAAAAATTATTTCAAATTCAAGGCTTTCTGCAACCGACGAGGATATTGTTATTATTTTAGGATGCAGAGTTAAGGGCACTGCTCCCACAAAAGCATTGTACAGCAGATGCTTATCTGCCTCAAAATACCTAAAAGCTAACACAAATGCAAAGGCAATTTTATCGGGCGGACATGGCAAGGATGAGCAAATATCCGAAGCTGAATGTATGTACAGAATACTGACATCACTCGGAATAGATGAAAGCAGGCTCATAAAGGAAGAAAAGTCAACATCAACATATGAAAACCTTTTGTATTCAAAAGATTTAACACAAGAAAAAAGAATTGCAATAGCAACATCGGAATATCACATTTACAGAGCAAAATTGATTGCAAAGGAATTAGGCCTTTTAGCATCGGCTATTCCTGCAAAAAGCATACCTGTCTTACGAGTGTCATACTTTACACGTGAGGTTTTCGGTGTGTGGTACTTAAAGATTAGAAAAGCCCTCGGTTATTTTTCGTAACCGAGGGTTAATTTTATTCTCCGTATTGATTTAGATAATCATCGTAGTCATATTCGTATTGATAATCGTTATCATAGTTATATATTTTGTCGCCGTCAAAATTTGAAATATTAAACAGATTTTCAAACTGTGATAAAGTACCGAATGACAGCATAATTACATACAAAACCACACCGATAACAGCAAAGTATTTTGCTCTTTTTTTATGCTTATTGTTATCAACAATAAGATAGTCCGTAAAATCCATACAACCGCACTGAGGACAGCAATTAATTGACGGAGGTACGGTTAAGCCGCAATTATTACACATTTTCGGCTGAATTTTCTCTGTTTTCTTTCTGATTATTAAATATACGATTGCTGTAATAAGAGGAAAGAAAAAGCCTAAAACAGCATAAATCTTTCTGTCTTTAACGCCAAGAGCCTTGCCATCCTCATTGATTGCAAGACAAATAAACAGTCCAACCAAAAGACTTAATAACAACATTCCCAAAACAATAAGCATTGCAATGAGCAATTGTCTGTTGCTGATAGATAAATCATTAAGAATTCGTTGCATAAATTGTACCTCGTTAAAAATAAATATTCTTAATTTTGCCCACAACACTTGATAAATCGGTAATTGAAGCATAGTCGTATTGCGGGGCATTTTGCCTTTGATAGTCTAACAATGAAGGGCAAATATCTTTGTTTACTATCCACTTTTTTATTGCAAAATCATCACGAATTTTCTTGGTCAAATATCCATTGCCGAAAACCGTAAAATCATCAAGAAGCAAAAATACACCCTGCTGAAATCGCATCAAATCATTAACAGGAACATCAATAAGCCTTGCACTCGGAGCATTTAGGTCAAATAACGACCTACCCTTAACCTCCTCAAAAAGCTCCTTATAATTAATCAAAAGCTCCTTTCGGTTTTCAAACGCGGAGTCAAAGTCTGTATTCTTTGGATCTCTAAACAGAATTACAGAATAATCGTTTATCCATTTATTTGCAACGGACAGGTCACAGGTGTAATCCTCCTTTTGCTTTATTTCAACCGAATAAATTAAAATGTCTTTTGTATAAACATCTCTGTTTTTTAAGGCAAATGATAATGCTACAAACGGATTTTTTGTTAAATCAATAAGAGGACTTAGTCCAAAATAATGTTGAGAAAAGCTTAAAAAAGGATACATATTATCCGTTGATATTTCGCCGATTGTCTGTTCATAAAGGTTAATATATTCAGGAAATCTGTAATAAATCTCCTTTAGTCTTTTTGAATCTACAACCGCAAAGGGCTCGTCATCATCAAGGATAACATCCCTGCTTCTGTAAATAGATGGCATAAGAGGACGGTCAATGCTCCTGACACGTTCTCCCCTAAAAAATACATTCTCTTTATTCTTAAAGGGATTGATAATGCTCTTCTCAAATTCTTCAATACTGTTTATATATTGAGTTTGAGCTCTAAAATCAAAATCCAGCTCGTTTTCAATCTTACCTGCTAAATCGTATAGTTTATTAATGCTTTTCATTAGTATTTGTTATGTACCTTCTCCGCAAAGCAAAGAAAATCCTTAAATTCAATTTTTGTACCGTCATCAAGAACAGCGGTGCCGTTCATTCTGCCGAAAACCTGATGCTGATCGGTTACTATAACCTTCAAATCAATAAGTGCGCTTCTGTCAATAATCGGATAAAACTCCGCTTCAAATCTACCGTCAGAGGACTTAATTGTCCAATCGTCAACATAATTATCACTGATATTGAATACAACATCATAAAACTTATGTGCCTTACCGTCATAAAAAATAACATTTTCACTTGCAGCAGTCGTATCACCAAATCCATATCCGAGATTAAAGCCAAACGGCACTCCATCTATCTGTCCGGAGCCGGAGCCCCAATACCAATAGTTATCTCTTGTCCATACTCCTCTGCCCCAATCAAGCCCGGCAAAATCGGTGTCAGGATTAAGCTTGTAGGTTTTTCCGTTATATGTAACTGTACCCTGTGCACGAAGACAATTTATTTTTTGATTGTAATAAAAAGCTTTTTCGTCGTCGCTCCATGGGGTAGCAATAACCATACTTTCCATCGGTTCATCGGTAAGAACAATATCGCAGGAAATCCCCTGCTTTGAATTAAACGCAGGATAATTCATAACAATATGTCTTGATTTGCCGTCGTTGAGAAACTGCATATCAAGGCTTTTGTTTTTGAAGCAGGAATTGCCAATGGCTGAAGTGGACGGAAGATTTGTCTTGCCAAGCGGAAATGCGGTGAGAACAGACTGAGTATGCTCAACGGCATTTTTCAAATCCACAAAGCTAACGCTATACATTCCAAGATAGCCTAAATCGGAAATAGTTAAGCATAAGCAGAAATCATTGGAATTAGACATTATGTAGTAGTAGTCCCATTCCTTGATTCTTGTTTTTCTTTTCTTTATTTGTTCTCTGCTGTAAGTTTGAATTAATGATTTGCTCCAGCCGGGTTCAATAAGTCTACCATTACTATCAAGCAGATTATGTTTTTGTGTTACCTCATGATTTCTCATAACATGCTCCTAAATTACATAATCAAAGGGGGATTTGTTTGCGTTGTTATCAACAATATCCTGGATTGTAACGCTGTCAAGATATTCTACTATCACCTTGTACAATCCCTTCCATACGGGTAGGGTTACGCAGGTTTCTGCTCTGTCACACATAATAGGAGAATTGTCAAGACATGAAACAGGTGCAAGACCACCCTCGGTTAAACGAAGAACATCGCCAACCGTATATTCATTTGCATTTTTTGCAAGACGGTATCCACCCTGATAACCACGATTTGTACGCAATACATCCGGTTTATTCAATATAGCAACAATTTGCTCAAGATATTTTTTTGAAATTTCCTGACGCTCTGCTATATCCTTAAGTGATACAAATCCGTCACCTTGATTTTGTGCCAAATCAATCATCATACGAAGTGCGTATCTTCCTTTTGTAGAAATCTTCAAGACTATCATCTCCAATCCTATATTCTTATAATACCACCAAAAAGGTAGGTTTTCAAGAATTTTATTAAAAACGGCATAAAGCTAATGCCTTATGCCGTATAAATTAGGAGTTGAAGGTAAACTCATTATCCTTATAATCAACCGTGCAGGTTGAATTTTCGGTAATGGTTTTGTCCAAAATCAATTCGGACAGCCTATCTTCAATTTTTGATTGAATTGCTCTTCTCAAAGGTCTTGCGCCGTATATCTTGTCAAAGCCCTCCTTTGCAAGCTCATCAATGGCGTCATCAGTAAAGCTTAAAGTGATTCCCAAATCCTCGGTACGCTTTTGAAGAGATTTAAGCATACGACGTGCAATTTCCTTAATATCATCTTCATCAAGCTGATTAAATACAATTATATCATCAAGACGGTTAAGGAATTCAGGCTTAAAGGTTCGTTTCAGGTCAGGCATAACAAGCTCTTCGATAGACAATGGCTTGCCGTCACTTTGACCGAAGCCGAGAGCCTGCTTGTCATCGGTAATCTTTGATGCACCGACATTAGATGTCATTATGATTATTGTATTCTTAAAGGACACACGTCTTCCCTGCGAATCCGTAAGCACGCCATCCTCAAGAATTTGAAGAAGCATATTAAATACATCGGGATGTGCCTTTTCAATTTCATCAAAAAGCACAACACTGTAAGGCTTTCTTCTAATCTTTTCAGTCAGCTGACCGCCCTCATCAAAACCAATATAACCCGGAGGTGAACCGATAAGCTTTGATACCGTATGCTTTTCCATATACTCGGACATATCAAGCTTTACTATTGCATTTTCATCGCCAAACATAGCCTCTGCAAGCGATTTGCAAAGCTCTGTTTTACCAACACCGGTTGGACCGAGAAAGATGAATGAGCCGATTGGTCTGTTAGGATTTTTTAGACCTACTCTGCCACGTCTGATTGCTTTTGATATAGCGGATACTGCTTTATCCTGACCGACAATTCTTTTGTGAAGAATATCCTCCATATTAAGCAGGCGTTCACTTTCCTCCTTGGTTAACTGTGCAACAGGCACACCTGTCCAAGACGATACAACCTGTGCAATTTCCTCAGAGGTTACAGCCTTTGCCTCATGGCTTGAGGAATTCTTCCACTTTGTCTTTTCTTCATCAAGAAGCTTTTTAAGTTCGTTTTCCTTATCTCTTAAGGTAGCGGCACTTTCAAATTCCTGATTGGTTACGGCATCCTGCATTTCTGCATCAAGCCTTTTAATTTCATCCTCCATATCCTTAAGATTTTGAGGCAAGGTATAGGCATTTAGCCTTACTACAGAAGCCGCTTCGTCAACAAGGTCTATTGCCTTGTCAGGCAAAAATCTGTCGTTAATGTATCTCGATGAAAGCTTAACTGCACTTTCAATAGCGTCATCGGTAATTTTTACCTTGTGATGCGCCTCGTATTTATCTCTTAATCCCTTAAGGATAGCAACAGTTTCTTCCTCTGTCGGCTCACCTACGGTTACGGGTTGAAATCTTCTTTCAAGTGCTGCATCCTTTTCTATATTCTTTCTGTATTCGGAAATAGTTGTAGCACCTATAACCTGAATTTCACCGCGTGCAAGTGACGGCTTAAGAATATTAGCGGCATCAACTGCACCCTCGGCTGCGCCTGCGCCCATAATATTATGGATTTCATCAATAAACAGGATAACATCCTTATTCTCAATAACCTCATCCATTGCCTTTTTTATTCTCTCCTCAAAGTCGCCTCTGTATTTTGTACCGGCAACCATAGATGTCAGATCAAGAGAATAAATAGTTTTATTTAAGAGTAGCTCGGGTACCTCGCCGTTTACAATTTTTAATGCAAGTCCCTCGGCGATTGCTGTTTTACCTACACCCGGCTCACCTATCAGGCAAGGATTGTTTTTACTTCTTCTTGATAGGATTTGGATTACCCTTTTAATTTCATCCTCTCTGCCGATTACAGGATCGATCTTGCCCTGTCTTGCAAGCTCTGTAAGGTTTTTACCAAACTCATCAAGAGTTGGAGTTTTGCTTTTTGATTTTTTCTTTGAGGATGGTTGAGCACCGGACTCATAGCTGTTGTTGCTTAAATCCTGAATCAAATCATCAAGAACACGCTGTGGGTCTGCACCGGATTCAATTATAAATCTGACTGCATAGCTGTCCTCCTCCTTAAGCAATGCAATAAGCAAATGCTCTATGCTTACATAGGTGTTACGCATTGTCCTTGCGATTTGGTAGGAAAGCTCAATAATCCTCTTTGCCCTCGGTGTAAAATCATCCGGGCTTAACGAGGTTGGATGACCGATGCCAATCCTTTCCTTGATAATATCATTTATAGCCTCGTAGGTTATGTTGTTATTTATTAAGGCAGGAACAGTAGTTCCCTGACTTAACAGTCCTATAAGTATATGCTCTGTGCCGATATAATTATGGCCGTAGCTTTCGGCACTTTTTATTGCGAGATTCAAAACCTCATTTGCCTTTGTTGTAAATGAATTAAAGCGATACATAAAATCATCTTCTTTCATTATAATTTATTTCTGACAATTTCTGCCCTCATAGTCTCGCACATCTGTTGGGTTAAATCTGATTTTGAAGAATTAACAAGTGTTGCATCAAACAGGTTGTAAATCAGCTCACCTATCAACTCATACGAATATTCAAAATATCCCAATGCAATACCAAGCCTAACATATGAGATGCTATCCAAAAGTTCCTCAAAAGAAAGCTTCCTTGCAAGCTTAAGTATGCCCAATGTGCGATATATTTTATCCTCAAATTCTGTATCCGATTTGAGATTTTCTCTGATATTTCTTTCCTGATTAACAATTTGAGTACAAACCGCGTCAAGATTATCAACAGCAGATTTTTCCGTAATACCGAGAGTGACCGTATTTGTCAAAACATAAAACGATCCCGATCCGTTATTGAAAAGCTCTTTAAGAGTAAATCCAAGCTTG
Source organism: uncultured Eubacterium sp. (assembly GCF_945980375.1). GTDB lineage: Bacteria > Bacillota > Clostridia > Oscillospirales > Acutalibacteraceae > Eubacterium_R. The sequence goes on from NZ_CAMFQO010000003.1 coordinate 79,317, forward strand.
CTAACGGTTGTTGCGAGTTTGGAAATCAAGCCCTTTTCAGCTAATGCGGGCAAATGCAATGCAACCGATACCTTTAGGCCGGTTCCCAAATTCATTGGGGATGATGTTAAAAATCCGTATTTTTTTGAAAACGAAATATTAAGACCATTAATAAATATGTCATCAACATCATTTGCCTTGTTGTATGCCGTATCAATATTTTGTCCCGGGGCAAAAGATGTAATTTTAATGTGATCCTCTTCGTTAATCATAACGGTTACATCCTCTTCCTTTGACAAGAGAAAGGAGGATTTGCTGTTAAGGAAGTCCTGTGAAATTAATTCCTTTTCCGCATAGGACATTGCCTGTGCCTTTGAGCAATCGGTTAAATTAACCAAATCAAATTCCTGTGCCAAAGGAGAATTCTTAATACAGGCAAATACCTTTTTAACAACCGATCTTTTCAGCTCGTCTGACATTTTTGAAGGAAATACCGTATTTTCAAGATTACGCACAAGCACTGCCTTTGAATACAATACAACATCACTGTTGTTTGACGAGGTTTCGTACCATTTTTTCATCTTTTAATCCTCCCCTTGTATTTCCTTTATCTTGTCACGCAAAACTGCAGCATCCTCAAATCTTTGCTCCTTAACGGCCTGCTTAAGCTGCTCCTTAAGATGCGACAGGGAGTCATTTACATAGCTGTTGTCCACTGCCTCTGTATAGGTTACATTTTTTCCGATATGCTTTACCTTGCCGTGAATTTTCTCAATGCTTGGTGAAAGTCTGTCCTCAAATTTGCTGTAGCAATCGGCGCATCCGACATGACCTGTATCAACAATATCCTTGAAGGTTGAACCGCAGGTAGCACATCTGTTAAGTCCTACAAGAGAATTAAGTGATGAGCCTGTGCCTAACAAATTTCCAAAGAAGCTGTCACCGAATATACTGTCGATGGAAAACGGCTCAATTTTGAATTCGTCCATTACTCCAAGCTCCTTTGCACATTTCTCGCAAAGATACATCTCTTCCTTCTGTCCGTTAATAACGCGTTTAATATGAGTATTAGCCTCATTAATATTGCAATGTGTACATTTCATAAAAATCGCCTCCGTTAGTCAATGTAGGCAAGAAGCATTTGCTTTAGCTGACTTGCCCTGATTGTGTTTGCATATTCCCTTGGAATACACTTAAAATTGTTGTCTGATATTGCGCAAACCATCATCTTTGTTGCCTTGTCGTCAATCAGCTTTTGATAATTGCAATTTATAAGGTTTGCCTTTGCGCTGCGCTCATCAATACTGTTGCCGATTGAATTGATAAATCCCATTAAAGCATTCTCTCTGCTGTCGGCACGGGTTATCAAAATGTAACCTCCGCCGCCTCGTCTGCTTTCTATTCTATACCCCGCTTCGGGTGTAAACCTTGAGGTAATTACATAATTTATCTGACTCGGAACACATCCTATTTGATTTGCCAAATCGTTTCGCTGAATTTGAACTGTTGAAGTGTTATCATCAAACATATCAAGAATCATATCCGCGATTATATCACTCATCTTCACTTTTTAATCATCTTCTTTCCTAAAAACAAGACAATAATCAAATTTGACTTTGACTTTCTTTGTCCTTTGATTATGTTATATCACAAAGGTCAAGAAAAGTCAAGAACTTTTTTGATAAACATAAAAGAAAATTTTTCATATAATAAAATATATACCTTTGGCTGTTACGGCAGGTATAAATTAATAAATATGTGGGTGAATGGATATGAATATTTATAATTCACGCAGTAAGGACTGCTGCGATTCTTTTCCGATAAAGCACTGCCCTCCTCCTATATGTCCACCGGCTCCGCCTATGCCTCCTTGTCCGTGCGGAATAATCGGTCCAACAGGACCGACAGGTCCAATGGGTCCTACGGGTCCGCAGGGTGTTCAGGGATTTCAGGGAATAATTGGACCGACAGGACCGACTGGTCCGCAGGGTATTCCCGGTCCTGACGGTGCAACAGGTCCTACAGGTCCGCAAGGTACTGTGGGATTAACCGGCCCGACAGGTCCAACAGGACCGACGGGTCCGCAGGGCTTAACAGGTGCAATTGGTCCAACAGGACCTACCGGACCGACGGGTCCTGAATCTACTGCAGAGTTTTCGTCGTTTTATGCATTAAGTCCGGCAACCGGAGCAACTACTGTTTCTCCCGGTCAGGCAGTTGAATTCCCAAGCACAAGTGTTCAGAGTCCTCAAATTTCAAAGCTGACTGATTCAACATTTAATTTGGCACAGGTCGGCACGTATCTTGTAAATTTCAGAGTTAACAGTGACCTTGAAGGTCAGCTTCAGGTTGCACTAAACGGCACGGGAATTGACAGTGCATTGTTCGGTGGTAGCTCGCAAAAGGGTTATATAGACGGCACTGCTGTTATAACAACTACTGCTGAAAACTCTGTTCTCAGCATTATTAATCCTACTACAAGCACAGCTGATATTACAATTATTCCGGCAGTTGGAGGAACAGCTCCAACCGTCTCAAACCTTTTGATTGTAAAGCTTTCGTAGTATACAGGTGGCAATATGCCACCTTACATAACAAAAAATGGTGATGAATATGAAAATATCCGTTTATGCAATATGCAAAAATGAAGAAATGTTTGTAAATAGATGGATGAAATCCATGTCGGAGGCTGATGAGGTGTATGTATTAGACACAGGATCAACAGACAACACCGTTGAATTACTGAAACAAAACGGAGCAATAGTACATGAGGCAAGCATCATTCCTTGGCGTTTTGATGTAGCCAGAAACAAATCATTACAACTCGTGAGTAAAGACACCGATATATGTGTTTGTACAGATCTTGACGAGGTGTTTACACCCGGATGGAGAAAGGCTCTTGAGTCAGTTTGGACCGATTCGACTGATTGTGTAAGCTACAAATATGTATGGAGCTTTGACGAGGACGGAAAAGAAAAAACATTTTTTAATATTGAAAAAATTCATAAAAGGATAGGTTTTCAATGGGTACATCCTGTTCACGAGGTACTGCAATATATCGGAAACAAGCAAAAGCGTACTGTATACACTGACAAAATAATTCTTAATCATTTCCCCGACAACAACAAATCAAGAGCACAGTATTTGGAATTACTTGAGTTGTCTGTTACCGAAAGCCCCGACGATGACAGAAATATGCATTATTTAGGCAGAGAATACTATTTTAGAGGAATGTGGGAAAAATCAATAGAAACATTAAAAAAGCATTTGCAGTTAAAATCGGCAAATTGGAGAGATGAACGATGTGCTTCAATGAGATACATTGCAATGTGCTATATAAACCTTGAAAAATATACCGATGCTCAAAAATGGTACGAAATTGCAATAAAAGAAGCCCCGTATTTAAGAGAGCCATATATTGAATATGCAATGCTTGAATATAGAAACAAAAATTGGAATAAGGTTATTCATTTGTTGCAGGATGCAATAAAAATCATTGACCGAAAGCAAACATATATTACGCAATCGTACTGCTGGGACAGCACTCCATACGATTTATTATCTAACGCCTATTACAATATAGGAGAAATTCAAAATGCATTAATATATGCTCAATACGCACTGTCGCTTGATGAAAATAATGAAAGGTTAAATAATAATGTAAGAATATTAAAAAGACTTATCGGAGATTAAGCCGATAAGTCTTTACTTATTATTTGTATTCTATTCCGTTTTCCCTACACCATTCGGCAATTTTATTTTTTACATATTTATGTTCAAAATCGCCATAGCCGTTACCGATTTCAGGATAAGCATTGCTGTATTTCCAAAATGTTTCAACATAGTCGGTGTCGGACACCTTTTCAAAATTTGCTGCGAGCTTTTTATTATTAATACTACTTATATATGCTCGCATAATTTCGACATCACTAACCTTGACATAAGGAATATATCCGTTTGAAATCATAAGCTGAGATTTTGCAAAGCCGTCATTAATATCGGCGTCCGCAATGTCACTAACATTTTTTAAGGTATAATCCTTCATAGAAAAGCAATAGCCGTTTTCTCCGGACCATGCCTTATTAATTGAATCGTCATTAATTATAAATATACCCATATAACAAACCTTACTTAATAGAATTCATTAAACCGCCGTTTTTAATGATGTTTTGAATAAACGGTGGGAAAGGCTGTGCCTGATAGGTTTTGCCTGTTGTTATATTTGTAATAACTCCACTGTCAAAATCAACCTCAACCTCATCATTAGCCTTAATATCCCTTGCAGCCTCATCACATTCAAGAATAGCCAAGCCGATATTGATAGCATTGCGATAAAAAATTCTTGCAAACGTTGAAGCGATAACACAGGAAATACCTGAAGCCTTAATTGCAATCGGAGCGTGTTCTCTCGATGAGCCGCAACCGAAGTTTGCCTCGGCAACCATAATATCACCGGGCTTAACATTTTTTGCAAAATCAGCGTCAATATCCTCCATACAGTGTGATGCAAGCCACTCCTCGTCGGAACGGTTAAGGTATCTTGCGGGAATAATTACGTCTGTATCAACGTTATCGCCAAATTTATGTACTCTGCCTTTTGCATTCATATCTGTATACCTCCTTATATGCTTTGGGGATCGGCAATATAACCTTTAATTGCAGATGCGGCTGCAACTGCGGGAGATGCAAGATATATTTCCGACTTTGTGTGGCCCATACGACCTACAAAATTTCTGTTAGAGGTTGAAACTGCTCTTTCCCCGGAAGCAAGAATACCCATATGACCGCCAAGACACGGACCGCAAGTCGGGGTTGAAACAATAGCGCCTGCCTTGATAAAGGTTTCTACAATACCTTCCTTAACGCAGTTAAGATATATTGTTTGAGTGGCAGGAATAACGATTACACGAACACCGTCGGCAACCTTTTTGCCCTCAAGGATTTTTGCGGCAACACGCATATCCTCCATTCTGCCGTTTGTGCAAGAGCCGATAACAACCTGATCAATATCAATTCTTTCTATTTCATCAATTGTCTTTGTATTTTCAGGCAAATGAGGAAATGCAACAGTAGATTTAAGAGTAGATAAATCAATAGTAATTGTTCTTTCGTACTCTGCATCAGCGTCAGCCTCAAACACCTTATATTCCCTTTCGCTTCTGTCCTTAACATATTCGAGTGTAACATCATCAACCGGGAATATACCGTTCTTTGCACCACATTCAATAGCCATATTTGCAATGCAAAGTCTGTCATCCATAGAAAGCTCTTTAACACCGTCGCCTGTAAATTCAAGAGATTTATACAAAGCTCCGTCAACGCCAATTTCGCCGATAAGATGAAGAATTACATCCTTACCGGAAATGTAGCCTGTTTTTTTACCTGTAATAACAACCTTGATAGCAGACGGTACCTTAAACCATGCCTTGCCTGTTACCATACCGGCAGCCATATCGGTTGAGCCGACACCTGTTGAAAATGCGCCTAAAGCACCATACGTACAGGTGTGAGAATCGGCACCGATAATGCAATCTCCGCAGGTAACAATTCCCTGCTCGGGAAGAAGAGCGTGCTCAATACCCATATTGCCGACATCAAAATAATGAGTAATTCCGTTTGCCTTGGCAAATTGGCGAACCTGCTTGCAGTTTTCGGCAGACTGTATATCCTTGTTAGGAGTAAAGTGATCCATAACAAGAGAAATTCTTGTTTTATCAAAAACTGATTTTTTATCAAATTTATTCATTTCGTTAATAGCAACAGGAGATGTTACATCGTTGCCGAGCACCATATCCAAATTTGCCTCTATAAGCTGACCTGCAACAACGCTTTCAAGTCCTGCATGAGCAGCCAAAATCTTTTGGGTCATAGTCATTCCCATAGTCGAGTCCTTCTTTCTTATATATCCTCGGTAAACGAGCCTTCTCCTCTTTGCAAAGAGGTAATACCTGTTCTTGCAAGCTCTACAATACCAAACTTTTCTTCTAATTCCTTGATAAAATTATCAATGGTTTCACCCTGACCGGTATATTCAAGAGTAAATGTTTCAAGAGAAATATCACGTACTCTTGAGCCATACACCGCATTCAATTCAAGCAAAGCATTTTTCTTTTCTATACCCTTTGCATGAACCTTTACCAAAAGCAACTCGGATGATACCGAATTTTGTGCAGTAAGCTCTGCAACCTTTTTTACAATTTCAAGCTTCATAAGCTGACGCTTAATCTGTCTGAAATTTTCAGGCTCTGTATAGGTCTCAATAGTCATACGGGAAAACTTTTCGTCCTCTGTTTCGCTTACGGTAAGTGAAGAAATGTTATATGCACGTCTTGAAAACAGGCTTGCTACTCTTTGAAGAACACCGCTTTCGTTATCAACAAGAACTGATAATATCAACTTTTCTTTCATAACACTTTCCTCCTTAGTTAAATTCCTCAATAATATCCGTATGAGCTCCTCCCGGAGGGATCATAGGCAATACGTTAGAATCCTTGCTTATTCTGCAATCTACGAGTACAGGTCCGTTATAAGCAAACACCTCGTCCAATACAGTATCAATATCATCGTTTGTATTGATACGCATTCCCTTTACGCCAAAAGCCTCGGCAACCTTTACAAAATCTGTTGCTCTGTGTGGATCGGTGTCTGAAAATCTGTTGTCATAAAAGAGCTTTTGCCATTGACGAACCATACCCAAAACAGTATTATTCATAATGAACATCTTAACAGGAACATTATATGATGCAACCGTTGCAAGCTCTGACAGATTCATATGGAAGCCACCGTCACCTGCAAACATAACAACCTGCTTATCGGGGCATCCGATTTGTCCGCCGATTGCGGCACCCATAGAGTATCCCATGGTACCCAAGCCACCTGATGACAAAAGTGTGCGAGGCTGAACATATTTGTAAAACTGTGCAGCCCAAAGCTGATGCTGACCAACGTCTGTAACAATGATAGTATCATCTGCAGTTTTTGCATCAATCTTTTCTATCAAGGTCTGCGGATTAACATAATCACCGATTTGAAGCTGATTGAACGGTCTGCTAAAGCTCTTTATATCGTTTCTCCAAGCAGAATGATCCTGCTTTTCAACAGCATCGGTAAGCATTGGAATAATCTCTGCCAAATCTCCGCGAAGGTGATAATTTGATACAACATTTTTATCCATTTCGGCAGCGTCGATATCAATATGTAAAATTTCTGCATTAGGAGCAAACTTTGCTCTGTTGCCTGCAACTCTGTCGCTGAATCTTGCACCGCAAACAATAAGTACGTCACAATCATGAGCAGCTTTATTACACTCAAAGTGACCGTGCATACCAATTAAGCCAAGATGTAAGGGATGTCCGTAAGGAAAGGCACCCAAGCCCATGAGCGAAGATACAACAGGACAGTCAATCTTTTCAGCGAACTTGATAAGATCCTTGCCTACATTTGAGGAAACAGAGCCACCACCGCAATAAATAATCGGTTTTTTTGCACCGTTTATAAGATTAACAGCTCTGTCAAAGCACGATTGCTTTGGTGATTTAGCCTTATCGGGAACAACCTTGTCCTGCTTTTTATATTCACATTCAGCAGCAGTAATATCCTTTGGAATGTCAACAAGTACTGGACCTTTACGTCCTGTTTGAGCAATCTTAAATGCACGACGGATAGTGTCAGCCAAATCTTCAACCTTTTCAACCTGAAAATTATGCTTGGTGATAGGCATTGTGATACCGCAAATATCTACCTCTTGGAAAGAATCTCTACCAAGACCTGATGTCGCATAGTTACATGTGATGGCAACAACAGGAACACTGTCCATATATGCAGTGGCAATGCCGGTAACAAGATTTGTACAGCCCGGTCCCGATGTCGCAAAGCATACGCCAACCTTACCTGTTGCTCTTGCATAGCCGTCAGCAGCATGAGCGGCCGCCTGCTCATGCGCTGTCAAAATATGATTAAATGTATTGCCGTACTTGTAAAGCTCATCAAAGATGTTAAGGATAGTACCGCCCGGATAACCGAAGATGGTGTCAACTCCCTGCTCTTTAAGAACCTCAAGTACGATTTGAGAACCGTTACGTTTCATCAAAACCCCTCCGTTTGTTAAAGTAATCACATCAATTAAAATATAATATTAGTTAGTATTTTATTCCATATGAAATCCAATGTCAAGTCAATATTTATACTTGTAAAAAAATGTATATTGTTATATAATAACTTGAAACAAAAACAACAAGGAGCTAATCAAAATGAAATTAGGAATGGTAGGATTGCCAAACGTCGGCAAAAGTACGCTATTTAACGCTATTACAAACGCAGGAGCACAAAGTGCAAACTATCCGTTTTGCACAATAGAGCCGAACGTAGGTATGGTAAGTGTTCCTGATGAAAGACTTGACAAGCTTGCCGAAATGTATCAGCCGGACAAATTTACACCTGCTACAATTGAATTTGTTGACATTGCCGGACTGGTTAAGGGCGCAAGCCGGGGCGAAGGCTTAGGCAACAAGTTTTTGTCGCATATCAGAGAGGTTGACGCTATTATTCACGTTGTAAGATGCTTTGAAAACGATGACATTACACATGTTGACGGAAACATAGACCCTGCAAGAGATATTGAAACAATTAACCTTGAGCTTATCCTGTCGGACCTTGACATTTTATCAAGAAGGGTTGACAACAGAAAAAAGGCTATGAAGGGTGACAAAACCATTGCAGGCGAGGTTGCCTTTCTTGAACGACTTATTGCTGAAATGGAGACGGGCAAAACCGCAAGAGCTTGCGACATTTCGGACGACGAAAAGGAGTTTCTAAAGGATGTTGCACTGCTTACAATTAAGCCTGTAATATATGCCTGCAATATGGGTGAAAACGATTTTATTGACGGTATAGATAACAACAAATTCTACAACATTGTTAAGGAAATTGCATCTGATGAGGGAGCCGAAACATTCCCGATTTGTGCTGAAATGGAGGCTCAAATAGCAGAGCTTGACGCAGACGAAAAGCAAATGTTCCTTGAGGATATGGGGCTTGAAAAATCAGGACTTGACAGACTTATCAAGAAAAGCTATTCCCTTTTAGGATTAATCAGCTATCTTACCGCAGGAAAGCCCGAGGTCAGAGCTTGGACAATCAAAAAAGGAACTAAGGCTCCTCAGGCTGCCGGTAAAATCCACACGGACTTTGAACGTGGCTTTATACGCGCCGAGGTCGTTTCTTTTGATGACCTTATGGAATGTGGTTCAATGAACGCCGCAAAGGAAAAAGGACTTGTTCGAAGCGAGGGCAAGGAATATGTTATGAACGACGGAGATATAGTTCTGTTCCGTTTCAATGTATAAATTGTCAAAAAATAAACAAAATTGTTGACAGTATTTACCTTTTAGTATATTATTATATTAAAGAAGTGTTAATATGTAGTTATGGAGGTCATATGACTGATATAAAAACAATCTCGGATAATGACCTAATAACTTTACGCAAAAATGAAGATGCGATAAATGAGTTGATAATAAGATATAAGCCTGTTGTTGAGGCTATCGCTGTAAAATACATCAACTCACCTCTTGAAAAGGAAGATCTTGTTCAGGAAGGTATGATCGGTTTGTTGGCGGCAATTAACTCTTACAAAAAAGAAAAGGGTGCTTCATTCGGCACTTATGCAAGACGCTGTATAAATAATTCAATTCAATCAGCACTAAAAAAGGTGTCAAGGCTTAAGGATATTCCGCAGTCAAGCCTTGTATCTCTTGAAGAGGATTATTTTGATGATGTTGTGCATTTAAGTGCAGAGGATGAATACTTGGCAAAGGAAAGTGTATCAACCCTTAATTCCGTACTGTATGAGGAACTATCAAGCTTTGAAAACGAGGTTTTAAGGCTTTACATTATGGGATGCAAATATAACGAAATTGCCGAAAAGCTTGACAGAAACACAAAAGCTATTGACAATGCTATCCAACGTATTCGTAAGAAACTCGATGGAGTTGCTTTTTGAATAATTCCCCGGCAAAATCTTTAGAGAGGTAGGACAAATCATGTACGAAGACAAAACATTGGTTTGCAAGGACTGCAACAATGAGTTTATTTTTACTGCAGGCGAGCAGGAATTTTATTCTGAAAAAGGCTTTGTAAATGAACCACAGCGTTGTAAGGCATGCAGAGATGCAAGAAAGCAAGCTGCAAAGGCACCGAGAGAAAATCACGATGCAACCTGTGCCGAATGCGGTAAGGCTTGTGTAGTTCCGTTTAAGCCAACCGACGGCAGACCTGTATATTGCAGTGAATGCTTTGCAAAAAGAAACCAATAATACATAAAAACAAAAGCAAAAATCCACCTGTAAAAAGGTGGATTTTTTTACTGATTTCTTATTGCGGTTAAGGCGCTGACCTTGACAGATTTTTTTGCCGGAGAAAGGCCTGCGAGTATACCTATACCTGCCGAGAAAACAACACCGCAAATTGCAAGCCACGGCGGAATATACGAAAGATACAGCTTAACATCATCGCTGACACCAAGTGCACCCATACCGCCCATATTAGACATCACAATCCGCCCTATTGTATTGGCGGTGATAGACACAAAATAACTTATTGTAACACCTATTAAGCCTCCTATACCGCCGATAATTGCCGCTTCATACAGAAACATTGCCTTAATATCCTTAATTTCACAACCAATAACCTTTAGTATACCAATTTCCTTTTGGCGTTCAAAAACAGACATCACCATTGTATTGCTGATGCCGAAAGCGGCAACAAACATTGATACGGCACCGATAGCGCCGAGAACAAGCTGAACAATCTTCATAACCTTCCTTGAGCTTTCAAGCGCCTCATCATCACTTGAACAGGAATACCCTGCACTTTGAATAGTATTTTTTACATTTTTAATCTTATCTCCGTCCTCAACATATACGGAAATACTGTTATATTGAAGCTTATCCTTCTTGCCCGGATTCATCATTTGACTTTCCTTAACAAGACGCTTTGCAAAATCAAGATCAATATATATGGAATATTCAGAATCATAATCAGAGCCTGACGAGCTTTTCAATACTCCCGAAACATAAAGCTTTTGCTTTGTACCGGTTTTGTCAACAGTACCGTCAGCTACATCACCGTCGCTTGCCTTTGGTGCAATCAAAAAAGTATTCTTCATAGGGTCAATATCACAGGTGTCAATTTCATAATCCTTGTCGTATGTATACTTAACGGAATTGCCCTGTGCGTCCATAAAGCTTGTTACAACCGTTTTACCAAAGAACGCACAGTTTTCCTTTGACACACCGGAAAAGTCACCTTTTTCAAGCTTGTAGCCAAGCTCCTGCATCTTTGAAATATCAATACCGTAAACAATACCTGTGTAAGAATATTTACCGCAGGTAATGGCAACATTTTGATCAACAGACAATGTTGGTATTACAGCCTTAACCCCGTCTATCCCCTCAAAATATTTTACGGCAGAATCATCAAAGGGAGGCGCCTGACCGTCATTTTCCTCCATAGCCATAGAATATACGGAAATTTTTGTAATTGACGAATTTGATTTATATTGATCTGTAATCATTTTGTCAATACCAAGACCGATCGAAAGCATAATTATGATAGCGCAGGTTCCTACAACAACACCGCAAATTGTAAGACGGGTTCTTGTTCTTCTGTTTCTCAAATTCTGCCAAGCAATAGATATAAGATCAGATTTCTTCATTAAAATCTACCTTACCTTTCTTATGCTTTTTCTTTTTTAACACAACCGCAGTAATTATCAATGCAGCTAAAAGCGCAACACCCGCTATGACACCGACAACAATTTTTGTACTGTTTGATTTATTATCTGTCTCACTGTCATCAGGTGTATCGGGTTCAACAGGAAACGGATCAACATATTCTTCTGCAGTAACCTTGAATTCCTGCTTTATGCTCTTTTTATCCGTATTGTCATTTTCATATTCAAAAATAATTGTAAGCTTATAATCCCCTACCTCATTAAATGTTATGGGAAGATTATAATTACTTGAATACTGTTCTCCGGGTTCAATAGAGCCGATATATGCGGAATTCAGCTCATTACCGTCAGAGTCGACAACCTTAACAGTACCGTTATTAAGTACAGTTTTACCTGAATTAACAAGCTTAAAGCCACAGTCAGATTCCTCACCTACAGTTACGGTTTTATCTGCCAAATCTACATTTGTAAACATTACCTTATCAGGCTGAACAACAGGAACAGACATTGTTAATTCCTCTGTTCCCTGTTGCTTTTGACCTGCCTCAACATATTCATAGGAAATTGATGCAACTATCGGATAAACTCCTGATGGTGCAGAATTCAGGCAGGTAAAATTCTTTGAAACACTAACAGATGAATTTGGGTTAATGTGGTCAACGGATATTGTATCGGTACCGTCTGCAACCACAAATGTTTCTCCGCCCGAAACCTTAATAATAACATTTTTTGCCTTAATGCTTTTTGAGTTATTTTTTACGGAAAATGAAAGATTAAATTTCTTTCCGCCTTTGATTGTTTTTTCACCGTAGCTAAATCCACCGATTACAAGCCTTGGAGTCAAGCTAATACCGGAGTTACTTGACTTTGAAGAGGTGCTGACAGTAAATGTTGCCTCTGCTGTCCCCTGCTCAACTGCACCTGCTCTTATATACTCATAAGTAATGCTGACAGAAATCGGGTGCATTCCGGAAGGAGCAGAATTGCTGCAAACAAGCTTTTTTGTTATGTTGGCTGTAGCACCCTTTGAAATACTGCTTTTATATACAGTGTCTACACCGTTTGAAACGCTGAACACATCACCGCCATTTAGCTTTATATTTACATTTTTAACATCGTAGGAAGAGCTTTTATTTGTAATATAAAAATCAAAATTAAATTTGCTTCCTGCTTTAACGGGCTTGTCAAATTTGTCGTATGACATTACAAGCACAGGTGCTCCTGCGTCGGAGGATTGTGAGCCTGCATAAGTCATAATACTGAAATTGGCATCAGAGGTAAGACCGTTATATTCACAACTAACGCCAACCGTATGAGTACCCGCAGGAGTATCCTTGTTACATATAAAGGTTTTCTTAACAGTAACCGAAGAAGAAAAGCCCGATGTATATTCTGTATCGGAGGAATTATAAACAGAAAACGCGTCTCCACCGTTGAACTTAAACACACAATCATCAACATATGCGGCTTTAACATTTGTTGCCGTTACTGTAACGGTAAAAATATCACCCGGATAAATCTGCTTTTTATCAACCGAAAAATCGGAAAACACTACCTTTGGCATGATAGGTGAATAATCGTCCTCGGCTGCAAATGCCGGAATTTGAGACGTAATCATCATAATAATTACTAATACTGCCGAAATAAAGCTATTAATCTTTTTCATTTTTACTATCCCCATTCATATCATTTTTTGAAACAGAAACAACCTTGCCGTCGCTTATTTTTACTATGGTATCAGCATATTTAGCGACATTAATATCGTGAGTTACCATAATAACAGTGTTATGCCGTTCATTAACTATATTCCTAATCATCTGCATAACCTCACGAGTTGTATTGCTGTCAAGATTACCCGTAGGCTCGTCGGCAAAAATTATACTCGGGTCTGTTACAAGTGCTCTTGCAATACCTACTCTTTGCTGTTGACCACCACTCATTTCCTCAGGCTTATGCATATATCTGTCTGCAATGCCGACAAGCTTTAGCATTTCGTAAGCCTTCTTTTCCCTTTCCTGCTTGCCTATGCCTCTAAATGTTAAAGGAAAAGCAACATTTTCAAGAGCGGTAAGCGTTTGTAAAAGATTATACGACTGAAAAATAAATCCCGTATATCTTTGTCTGAATTTTGTAAGCTGTTCCTCGCTGAGCTGTTCAATCTTAAATCTGCCTATTTGAATCTCGCCCTTTGTCGGTCTTTCCAATCCTGCAAGCATATTCAGCAATGTAGACTTTCCGGAGCCCGATGTACCGAGAATAGCTACAATTTGTCCCCTCACAATTTCTAAATTAACATCGTCAAGAGCTTTTATTGTTTCATCACCGACAACATAGTATTTTGACAAATTTTTTGTTTTAATAAGTACATTATCTTTCATAATTTGCCTCACGTTTTGTTTGTATCTTTATAGTAACATATTAAACTAATATGTCAACAAAAACAGCATTTCTTTCCATAATCTTAACTTTTCAAATGTTAGATTTTTACATTGTAATCATAAAGTTAGAATCATCTTGATATAAAAAGCAAAAAGAAGCCTGAAAATCAGACTTCGTTTGGGTATAGTTTTCTAACTTGTATTTGTCATATTTTTTGTCAGTTATTGCGTAAGCATTTGTATAATCAATAGTTAAATATTTACTCCACTTTCTTTAAAAGTAATAGTTTTACTATCTAAATCAATTTGATATTCAATTCCTAATGGTAATAATCCCGTTGGAGATGCGTGACCAATATTAACATTGTAAATTATTCCTAAATGTTCGCAATCAAATTCTTTAACAATTTTCTTGAAAACATCTTTGTATTTCTCATAATACATCTCATCCTGACAGTGACGTCCTCTGTGTAGATATTTCATTTTTCTAAACAGGTTTTTCGCTTGAAATTTTTCCATTAAATTTCTTTTTGTTTGACAATTTTTTCTTATCTCTTCTATCCATAGAATTATCACGCCAAGTTGAAAGATTAGAGATACACATTTTCAGAAAAGCATTGATATAAACATCAAGACATTCTGTTGTACCATTAAAATTATACCCATTAACAATAGGCTCATCATCTTGCAAAAACATTTCTCTTATTTCAAAAACATCAAGAGGTTTTCCGCTTTTATCAGCAAACCAACAGCCAAAAGAGGGGTCAAAAGCACACCATTTGTCAAGCTCACTTATATATGCTCGGCAAATAAAATGACAATTTTTTAATACAGTTGAACACATACAAACAGGATATGCTTTAATTCCAACAGCGACAAGACAATCTGCAAAAGAGATTGCTTTTAACCTACAACAAAGTGCTTTTTTAAAAGATTTGCCGAAAGCATATTTTAAAATATCTAGTGTGTTATCTGTCAGTGGATGAAGCTGTGCTCCATTGTAAAAAGTGTTTTGTGTAAGCCAATTTAAAACCTGAATAACCTTTTCAAAATCGGTATCGGCAGTAGCAATTTCAGAAAGTTTGTACCTTTCATTAAGTTTATTGTGAAGTTCATAGGTGGCAGAAGTATGTGCTAAATCAGTTTCAACTAAATTTTCATTTTCAAGATAGTATTTATCTCTTATCTCTACCGGGTCTTTTTCAAGCATCTTTACATAATCAAGTTCTCGTACGAACTGTTCGTATTTTTTAGGATTTGTCTGCAACGGAAGACTTTTAATCAAAGCTTTTATATTCATTTTATTTTACCAACCATATAGTTTATAATTTAATTATACCATATCCCCACCAAACAAATCAACTTGAATACATATTCTCGTGCCTGTGGTTTTAAGTGCTAATAATTTAAAAAATAACATAGAACTTTTTACGTTATATGATAAGCGGTATTTTGTCAGTGAATTTTGTGAAAAATATACTCATTTTAACAAAAAGAACAAGTGATTTTCTAATGCAGAATAATGGGCATTATTGCGTGTAAATAGTATAAACATTTTTACTGGCGCAGAAGGAGAGACTCGAAAGCTTTGCTTTCGCTGCTTGTTTTATATATCCTTGCTCCTCTGCCTGCGGCATACCGTCGCAAATGGATTAGTGA
>NZ_CAMFQO010000004.1 GCF_945980375.1 uncultured Eubacterium sp.
CCGATTTTTATTTTTCGCTTTATTTAGGACAATGGTATTTAGCCTAACAGTATCCTAACCTAATAGCCTAAAGTAAGGTAATTATGGTATCTGTCGCCATTTTTTGCCTTGATATACGGCAGTATAACTTCGTCAAAGAAATGACGACAGCTACACAAACTAACTCACTTTAGGTGCGTAGCAGTTTATATTAAACAAATTTTTAATTAGACAAGGCATATTTTTAATTGCATACTTGCGTATTCAATTAAAAATTAACGCAGTATAATCGTAAATTTGTTAATATAAACCTAATTATGTTCGAATTCTGTTAGGCTAGGTAGAAAAATATAAAAAATCACTTGAATTATGAAAAAATGCTCCTATAATATAATCAAGTTTTTGAAAACCGGGAGAAAGCCAATGAAACAAAACGATATGCTGAGCGGCAATCCGATAAAAAGAATAATTCTGTTTGCCTTGCCGATAATGATTTCAAGCATGCTTCAATACAACTACTCATTTATTGACAACATTATTGTCGGCAGATATGTGGGAACGGACGCACTTGCGGCTGTGGGTAATGTCGGCTCAATAGGCGGGTTTATTGTGGGTGCTTCGCTCGGGCTTACAAGCGGATTTACAATTCCCGTTGCTCATGCATTCGGAGCCGGAGATAAAAAGAGAGTTTCCGCTTATGCCGGCAACAGCATTGCAGTTGCTTTTTTGATAGGTGTAATCATTGTTATCGTTGCTCATATTATATCAAGGCCTCTGCTTCGTGCAATAGGCACACCAAGCGAAATCATTGATTTATCAGCAAGATACATAAACATTTTATATTTCGGAATTCCTCTTCAAATGCTTTCAAACAATTTTACGGCAATTTCAAGAGCAGTCGGCGAAAGCAGAAAGCCTTTGATTTTTTACATAGTAAGCGTTATAGTAAATTTTGTTCTTGATATTATTTTTGTAAAGCATCTCGGCTGGGGTGTCGAGGGTGCGGCGGTTGCAACATTGTTTTCGTATTTTGTTGCTGCCTTACTTACGGGAATATACATCATATTCATTAACAATGATGTTGAAATCAAAAAGGAAGATTTAAGATTAAACATTAAAATTGCTTGGGAGCAAATCAAGCTCGGCATTCCCGTTTCTCTTCAGTTTACCATTACATCAATAGGCTCAATGACAATGCAAAGTGCCATTAACTCTTTCGGTCCTACTAAAATGGCAGGCATTACCGCAGGAATGAGGGTTGAAAGCATAACAAATATTCCGATGAGTGGATTGGGTGTAGCAACACAAACCTTTGTAGGACAAAACTACGGTGCTAAAAATTATGACAGAATCATCAAATCGGTTAACAAAATATTTTTGCTTGATTTAGGTGTTTCAGTTGCAATGAGCCTAACGCTTATGGCTATTGCAGAGCCAATGGTATCACTGTTTATGACAGAGGTTAATGCCGAAATCCTTTCCGCTGCAAAGCAATACTTAACTGCAATAGCACAGTGCTACAGCCTTGTTGCAGTGTTGTTTGTCCTCAGGAATACATTGCAGGGGTTGGGATTCACGTACTCAAACACCATAGCAGGCGCAGGAGAGCTCATAGGAAGGATTGTTATTTCAATACTCGTATTAAGGCTCGGCTTCGGATTTGAGGCGGTATGCTACGCACCGCCTGCCGCATGGCTTCTTGCAGACATCCCACTTGCAATCATCTACCTGTCAAAGCGCAAAAAGTTCAAGCAACTCGCAGACCAAAGCATATGTGCATAATAAAGACAATGCTTAATATTCACAAAAAAGACACCGCTTGGGTGTCTTTTCCTTATGGGTCAAGTGTTAGCTTTTGATACAAAAAACTTTAATTCAAAAATAAAACTTTTCAATTATTGAAGGAATTATTATATTGTGATATTATATATTTATCAATGTTATGAGGTGCTTTAATTGGCTGAAAAGAAATACATAATAGATAGTGAAGAACTAATGGCTGAATGGGATTGGGAGAAGAATAATGAACTTGGTTTAAATCCTAATCAAATTACTTATGGCAGCAATAAAAAGGCTTGGTGGAAATGTCGTAAAGGACATTCGTGGGAAACTTCTATTTCAGCGAGAGCAAAACAAGGACATCAATGTGTATACTGTTCTAATCAAAAAGCACTTAAAGGTTATAACGATTTTGAGACATTTTGTAAAAATAATGCGTTACTATATTTACTACAAGAATGGGATTATGATAACAATGCTAACCAACCTGAAGAATATACTTGGTGTTCAGGTCAAAAGGTTTATTGGAGATGCAATAAAGGTCATTCTTGGAAAACATCAATTGCTCATAGAATAACCGAGAATACTGGATGTCCAGTATGTAGTAATAAAAAAGTATTGAAAGGATACAATGATTTAAAAACTCTATGTCCCGTAATTGCTGGCGAATGGCATCCAACAAAAAATGGTGATTTAACACCTGATAATGTGTCCATCGGTAGTAGCAAAAGAGTCTGGTGGATATGTAAGGAAGGTCATGAATGGCAAGCCGCAATTTATTCTAGAACGGGCAAAAACGGAACTGGTTGTGCTGTTTGTTCAGGAAAGAAATTATATCAAGGATTAAATGATTTAGAAACATATTGTAAGAGCAACAAAGAGCTTTTATATTTGCTCGACGAATGGGATTATGATAAAAACAAATGTAATCCAAATGAAATAGCTAGAAGTTCATCAAAAAAAGTGTTTTGGAAATGTATACACGGACATAAGTGGGCTGCCTCTGTATCATCTAGAGTACGAGGAAATAATTGCAGAATTTGTAATTCTCAAACATCATTTCCAGAACAAGCCATATTCTACTATATCAGTTCACTTTTCCCAAACTCTGTTAATAGATATGTTTTTGATAAAACTGAATTAGATATTTTTATTCCCGAATTATCTATAGGTATTGAATACGATGGTTTTCATTTTCACAATAAAAAATCAAACAAAGAAGTTTTAAAAAATCAAAAATGTATTGATAATGGCATAAAGTTAATTAGAATAAGAGAAAATGGATTAACTTCGTATAATGATTGCATATGCATTTTTAGGCAAGATAACTTTTCAAACGAAGCATTAAGTGATGTAATCAATGAATTATTGCGCCAATTAGGCAAGCCGGTAACGATCGATGTAAACAAGGATAAAGCTATAATCACAAAACAATATAAACAATATGTACTCGATAATTCTATTACATCATTAAAGCCAGAACTACTACTTGATTGGGACGAAGATTCTAACGGTGGTTTAATGCTTGAAAATTTTACAAAAGGTTCTCATTACAAAGCACACTGGAAATGTCATATATGTGGATATGAATGGGATGCTGAAATAAAATCAAGATTTGCAGGAAGCGGATGCATTATGTGTAGTATGAAAAAATTTACACAAACTCGTTCGATAAAAGTATTGAACGTGGAAACAAATGTAGTTTATACATCACTAACAGATGCCGAAAGGAAAACTAACATTGAGCGTCATAGTATATCTGATTGCTGTAAAGGGAAAAGAGACACTGCTGGTGGATATCATTGGAAATTCATTGATTAAATATTAAAGGTTTGGATTGAAATCCAAACCTTTTTTAGTTTTTACACGGAGTGCAAAAGGAAATCAAAATTGAGGTAGGTTTAAGTCCTACCCCCGCAACAAGACTAAAAAGAGCATTTTAGCAAATAGACAAATAAAATATTAGTGTTTGTTTTCAAGTGTATTTTAAGCAAAAAATTAAGACACAACATTGTATCAAATGTTGTGTCATTTAGTGGTTGCGGGGACAAGACTCGAACTTGCGACCTCCGGGTTATGAGCCCGACGAGCTACCAACTGCTCTACCCCGCGATATATGTGTTTACTCAACTTGTATAGAATATTATATCACATAATTTTGAAATGTCAATACATATTTTGATTATTTTATAAAACAAAAACGGGTAGCCTAAGTGTCCGCTTAAACTACCCATCTTCGCTGTTTAATAAAAACAATCTCTTCGTGTTGTGAAGTTGCTGACAGACACAACACTTTAGCGCTATTACCATCACGCTACCACACAATAGTGGTTGTATATATAGTACAACAGCAAGCAAAAATTGTCAAGATATTTTATGAAAAATTATCATTTTGTAACTTTTCAAAAAAGTAAATCAAATTATTTGTATAAATAGTCAATTCGATCCACAACATATTGTTTTTTTCATTTTACAACCACTAAAAAATGTGTTACAATTCAGGTAACAAAATTATTACAGGGTGAATAGCAATGAACATTTTGATAGCTCCGGATTCGTACAAGGGCACACTTACGGCAATGCAGGTTGCCGACACTATCAAGGCAGTAATTACAAAATGCACAAATCACAATGTTACGGCTCTACCCTTTTCCGACGGTGGAGAAGGCTTTGGCGACGCATTTGAGAGCATATGCGGTGCGAAAAAGCTTTTCACAAAATGTCACGATGTCTACGGCAGGCAAACAGATGGGTATATATTTGTATTTGATGACACCGCTGTAATTGAATGTGCGGTTGCAAGCGGTTTGCAAAAGCAAAAACGAATTATGCAAAGCACAAGCTACGGCACGGGAGAGCTTATAAAATTCGCATACGACAACGGCTTCAGAAAAATCATCCTTGGTCTTGGCGGTACAGGATGCTGTGACGGAGGTGCAGGAGCACTTGTAGCTCTCGGAGCAAAAATATATGACGAAAACCAAAGCATTATTAAAATGCCTAAAAGCAGTGACCTAAACTATATTTTCGGTTTAAGCACAAGAGATTGCCCAAAGGATATTGAGATAACATATGCCTGTGATGTTGAAAATGAATACTACGGAAAAAACGGTGCGGCTTATGTTTTTGCACCGCAAAAGGGTGCCAACAAAACACAGGTGGCAGAGCTTGACGAGGGCTTGCAAAGGCTAAATGCATTTTTCAAAAACGACATCAGCAAGGTTAAGGGGGCAGGAGCCGCAGGAGGAATATGCGGAGGACTTTACAGTGTTTTCGGCGGAGAGATTAAATCCGGATTTGATATTCTTGCACAGTACTGCAATCTTGAAGAAAAAATAAAAAATGCCAACATCATAATCACAGGTGAAGGCAAAACAGACGGGCAAACCTTAATGGGCAAGCTGCCTTACAAAATATACGAGCTTTGCAAAAAGCACAACAAAAGGTGCGTTGTAATCAGCGGGTGCATTGAAACAGACAAGGTTGGCGATATTGCGATACCGCTTGCAGACAAGGAAACAACAGTTGACGAGGCCATCGGCAACGCAAGGACAGTCCTTGCTAAAAAAGTGGAAAATAGCCTTGAAAAAATATTAAAATAATTATATAATATTATACAATTAATTTACACAAGGAGAATACTTATGAAGGTAAGAATCCCTAAACACAGAGAATTTCAAATTAAATTTCCGGACAACTATCCGTTAGAGGCAGAGGCTTGGGAAAAGCTTAACCAAATTGTTAAGGATTATTCCGTTGACGGAAAGAGTGTTCGCAGTGCATCATTTATCGAGGACAACGAGGACAAGGTAAAGGCTCTGCAGGAGCAGTACGATTTTGAATACGAAATTATTGAAGTAAAGTAAGTTAAAGCAGAGACATATAATGGCTGAAAATAAAATTTTTACGGTTGCAACTGCACATCTTGACACGGTTTGGAGATGGGAGCTGCCGAAAACCATTGATGAATTTATACCGGATACATTCAACAAAAACTTTGAATTAATTGAAAAATACCCTCATTACCGCTTTAATTTTGAGGGTAGCTTTCGTTATGAGCTTATTGAAGAATACTATCCTGATGCTTTTGCAAAAATCAGGCAATATGTTGACGAGGGTAAATGGTGTGTCAGCGGCTCTGCATACGAAAACGGAGATGTTAACATTCCGTCACCCGAGGCATTATTCCGCAATTTTCTTTATGGCAATCACTACTTTAACAAAAAATTCGGCAAAACCTCCAAGGATGTATTTTTGCCGGACTGCTTTGGATTCGGATATGCGTTGCCGAGCATTGCAAAGCATGCCAATCTGCTTGGTGTTTCTTCTCAAAAGCTTAGCTGGGGCGGAGCATATGAGCTGCCGTTCGACATCGGAATATGGCAGGGCGTAAACGGCGACAGGGTTTACGCATCCCTTAATCCCCTATCATACCGTTACAAATTTGACGGTGATGTCAGAGGAGATTTGCAAATAATAAACAAACTTGCAGAAAACGGACTCAAGCACGATTTGCCTTGGACCATGAATTATTATGGCACAGGTGATTGGGGCGGAGCTCCTACCGAAGAAAGTGCTAAGGCTGTAAACGACAGCGTTGAGGCTAACCAAAAAAACAAAGAAACCAAGGTATATTCTGCATCATCAGATGAAATCTTTGTTGAAATGGACGGGCTTTCGCAAAAGCAAAAAAACGCGTTGCCGATATGGAATAACGAATTAGTTATGAAAAGCCACGGTGCAGGCGGTTATACATCAAGATGTATGAGCAAAAGGCTCAACGCACAAAACGAATGTCTTGCAGACAGCTGTGAAAAGGCTGCCGTTGCCGCAAGCCTGCTGACATCATACAGGTATCCGCAGGAGATAATCGACAAGGCGTGGAAAAGAGTTATTCAGCATCAATTCCACGACGATATTCCGGGCACGTCGACAATGCTTCAGTACAACGACAGCTGGAACGATTACTTTGCATCCCTCAATCAATTCCAAGCCGAATACGAGGGTGCAATGGGAGCATTGGCTAACGAGATTGATACCTCATGGTGTAAGGAATGTGCCGTTATTGTTAACAACCCCGTTGCAGTAAAACGCAAGGCGGCGGTTAAGGCACACATCAAGCTTACACGAAATGCAAAATACATCAAGGTGCTTGACAAAAACGGCAAGGAGGTTCCAAGCCAGATTGTAAAAAAATCGGGCAAGGAATTTGACATTATCTTCCTTGCAAGTGTAGGCTCCTGTGCAAGCAGAGTTTACGATGTTCAGGGTGCCGACAAAAAGTATGACGGCAAGACAGACCTCAAGGTAACCGAGCATACACTTGAAAATGACAAATACAGGCTTATGTTCAACAAAAACGGCGACATAGGCTCTATCGTTGACAAAAAACTAAAGGTTCAGTTACTTACCGCACCTATCAAGCTTGCATTACTGCACAATATCGGTGAGCTGAATTATCCGTCCTGGGAAATCAGAAAAGAGGATATCGACGGCGAGCCGTACTGCTATGCAAACACTCCGAACTTTGAGATAGTTGAAGACGGTCCGGCAAGAATTGCAATCAAGGTGACACGAGAGGCCGAATACAGCAAAATCGAGCAGGTAGTCAGCCTTGAGGCATACGGTGAGGTTATAAGAGTTGACAACAACATT
The DNA here is from genome assembly GCF_945980375.1 of uncultured Eubacterium sp. Taxonomy (GTDB): domain Bacteria; phylum Bacillota; class Clostridia; order Oscillospirales; family Acutalibacteraceae; genus Eubacterium_R. Next base: position 7,414 of record NZ_CAMFQO010000004.1, read on the forward strand.
GATTGGCAGGAAAGAAGAGCTCTGCTTAAAGCACAGTTCCCTGTTACCTGCAGTAACGACGAAGCAAGCTACGACCTCGGCTTAGGCTACATAAAGCGTGGCAACAACACAGAAAATCTGTACGAGGTGCCTGCACAGAAATGGGCAGATATTACGGACAGATTCGGCAAATACGGTGTCAGCATTTTGTCAGACTGCAAATACGGATGGGACAAGCCGAACGATTACACACTGAGGCTTACCTGCATACACACCCCTGCCGGTGCTTTTACAAAGGATGCAAGGCAGGATTTGCAGGACATAGGACGAAACAGGTTTGCATTTGGAATAATGAGCCACAAGGGCAATGTAGGAGCAACTACTCAAATTGAGTCACAATGCTTTTGCCAAGGTCTTGTTGCGTTTTGCACATCGTCAAGGCGTGAGGGTGTACTCGGCGACAGCTTCAGCCTGCTTAACACATCATCAAACGCAGTTTTGGTCAGAGCCGTTAAAAAGGCTATTGACGACGACAGCATTATCGTGAGAATAAACGAGGGTGTCGGCAAGGCACACAAGAGTGCAGGTATTAAATTTTTCTGCGACATAACCGAGGCAACAGAGGTTTGGGCAAGCGAGGAATACAAAAACGATGCAAAAATCGACAACGGTGCATTGGTGTTTGACCTAAAGCCGTTTGAGGTGAAAACCTTTAAGCTAAAGCTAAATGCAGAAAGAAACAAGGCAAAGGAAAACTTTAAGAAGCTTGACCTTGAATACAATTCCGTTGGCATCACGGCAGATGAATACAAGGTTAACTGCATTATGCAGGGCAGCGGAATGAGCCTGCCGAACGAGCTGATACCAAGCTCGCTGACCGTTCACGGCATCACCTTTAAGATGCCTAACGTGGAAATGGATAAAAACATATTTATTCCTCGAGGACAAGAAATCGAACTGCCAAAGGGTGTTACAAAGCTGTATATGATTGCAGGCTCGGTGCTTGAGCGCAGAGATACCGTTGTTATGGCTGACAGCAAGGAAAGGCACATTACGGTTTATCCTATGCGTGAGCCGGTTGGTCAATGGGATATGGCAGGCTTACAGCAAACTGCCAAAATCACAAATCAACCAATCGCTATCGAATTTACGCACACTCATCATCCGGAGGGCAACATTGCCAACGGCAAGGCATATTTTTACCTGTATGAAATTGATGTGCGAGGCTGTAAAACAGTAACCATGCCTGAGGACAACAAAATTGTTATTTTGGCAATGACGGCTGTTAAAAAATTCTCTAACACTCACCTTGCAACAAGGCTGATTGACGAGGTTGACGAGGGCTACGAATTTGGTGAAATACCGCCTATCAACAAGATTATCGATAAGGCAGATTTCATTACAATCCGTGCAGGAAAAATACAAGACCAAATCAAAGGCGGCAAGGGCAAGGGTATCAAACGAGACAACATTATCACAAACATTATTCGCTCCTACACCAAGAGCGAATGGTAAAGCAAAGCACACGCTGGTAGACTGTTGAGAAATGGAGCTGAAATTCGCATTTTGCGAGGGAAGATGTACGAGGGTACCTCAACCGAGCAAAAGGCGAAAAACGCCAAAAAACAGATTGAACTCGATGTTCAATCTGTTTTTATATCCCCTCAGTCACCTTCGGTGACAGCTCCCCTTTATTGCATAAAAGGGGCGCCAAATATATTTTCTTTTGGCGTGGTTCAGCACACTTTATCGACAGTATAACGCTGTGAGCATAATGCTCACAGCGTTTTGTCATTCATCATTCTGTTGCTCGGTTGCTTCAACCTCTATGTCGGACGTGGAATCGATTGTTTGCTTTACCCTTTTGGCTGCCGTGTTGATTTGCAATAGTGTTATCAAATCAAGAACTGCGTATACGATAAGCGCCGCACCGATAAATCGAACTATGCTATCCGTCAGGCTTGCCGATTTTGTAATGGCTACTATGCCGAAGATTATTGTGATAACCGACAGAAGCATGGTAAACCAACCGGAAACCCTTAACGTTATTATTGAGCGAATAGCAGCCGCCATATCGACAAGGCCGGAGGTCAGTATAAATATACCAAGCACCACAACTATAAACGAAATAATTGCACGGTACCTAACGCATATCACTATTCCGGCAACAAGCGACAGGCAACCAAGCACAAGGCTCGGCTTTTGCTCTCGCTTAACAATATAAGACACAACCGAGATTATTCCTGTTGCAACAAATGACAGACCGATTACAAGAGAAATATACTCTATACACTTTGACGGAAATGCTATAAACAGCACACCCATAACGGCAGAAACAATTATCGTTGCAACGGAAAACCGTTTTAATCCTCTAAAAAATTCTATCATAAATTATTCATTTACCGAGCTTTCTGCGATAACCTTTTGAGCAATATGCTCAGGGCATCTTTCGTATCTTGCAAAGGCTGTTGTAAATGATCCTCTGCCCTGTGTGATTTGGCGCATAGATGTTGCAAAGGTTGTCATTTCAGATTCAGGCACCTCTGCAATAATCTCCTGCATACCGTCACCGGTAGGATTCATGCCGAGCACACGGCCTCTGCGCTTATTAATATCACCGATAACATCACCCATTGCATCATCGTTGCAAAGAGCATTAAGGGTAACAATCGGCTCAAGCAAAACAGGAGAAGCATCTGCTATACCCGACTTGAACGCAAGAGAAGCAGCCATCTTAAATGCCATTTCGGACGAGTCAACAGGATGGTATGAGCCGTCAAACAATGTTGCCTTTACGCCAACCATCGGATATCCTGCAAGCACACCCTTTTCCATAGACTCCTGCAATCCCTTTTCTACTGCCGGGAAGAAGTTCTTTGGAACGGAGCCGCCGACAACTCTTTCTGCAAATACAAGCTCTTCTGAATCGCAAGGCTCAAATTCGATAAATACATCACCGAACTGACCGTGACCGCCTGATTGCTTTTTATGTCTGCCCTGTGCAGTAACCTTGCGTGTAATAGTTTCTCTGTAAGCAACTCGAGGTTGTTCAAGAGAAGCGGTTACATTATATTTTGTACTCAATTTTGACAGACATACATCCAAATGCTGTTCTCCCAAGCCTGACAAAACTGTTTGTCTTGTTTCGTGGTTTACCTTATACGCGATTGACGGATCTTCCTCAATCATCTTTTGAATTGCGTTAGACACCTTTTCCTCCTCGCCCTTCTTATCAGCTGTAATAGCCATAGAATAGCAAGGTACGGGAACGGCAACGCCGTCAAGAGTTACAACCTTTGCCGATGTGCACATTGTGTCCCCGGTCTTGAAGCTGTCAAGCTTTGCAACAGCACCGATTTCGCCGGCGATGATTTCCTTGGCATCTGTTTGCTTTGTGCCGAGCAGGTTAACAACCTTGCCCACTCTCTCCTCCTTACCGGTGCGAGAGTTAACAACTGTTATACCCTGTGTAAGCTTGCCGGAAACAACCTTGAAATAATTAAGCTTACCGATAAACGGGTCTGCAACAGTCTTGAAGCATACAGCAGCCAACGGACCGTTTGCATCAACAGTAAGCTCGATAGGCTCACCGTTTGCATCAATAGCATATTCGGACTTCGGAGCAGGACAGCAATCCTTGATGAAATCAAGAAGCATATCCACGCCGACGCCGGTAAGACCCGAAAGTGCAAACACAGGGACTACCGTACCATCTGCAACACCCTTTGCCAAGCCGTTAAGCTTATCCTGTGTGGTAAGAGACTCGCCTTCAAAATACTTTTCCATAAGTGCATCGTCTGTGCCTGCAACAGCCTCTGCGAACACTTCCTTAATAGCGTCAAATCTTGCCTGATCATCGTGAGCAACATCGCTTGCCTTTTTATGAACTCCGTCGTATGTATAGGTTGTGTCGTCTATCATATTATAGTAGCCGACAACCTTGCCGCCGTTAAGAACAGGAACAACAACAGGACACATTGTTGTACCGAACTTTGCAACCAAGCCATTGAATGCCTTGTAAAAATCTGCCCTTTCATCATCCATCTTTGATGTAACGATAATGCGTGCCATACCCTTTTTACCGGCACCCTTAAATGCTTTTTCGGCGCCTGCTGCCAAGCCTGACCTTGCAGATACAACAACGATAGCACTATCGGCTGCTCTCAATCCCTCGGCAGAGCCCAAGGCAAAATCAAAAAGGCCCGGAGTATCTATAATATTAATTTTTGCATTATCATATGTAAACTGCAAAAGTGACGAAGATATACTAACTCCCCTCTTCTTCTCCTCTGCGTCACTGTCAGAAACAGTATTTCCATCGGCAATTTTACCCATTCTTTCGGTAACGCCTGCCACATTAAGCATTGCCTCTGCAAGAGTTGTTTTACCCTTTGAAGCGTGACCGACAATTGCCACATTTTTAACTATGCTCATTAAGAACACCCCTTCAATATATCATTTGTTAAAATTGTACAGTATTTTTGCACATATGTCAATACTTTTTGGTAAATAGTGTGCATTGTTTATAAAAATGAAATAAACGCATTTACCAGATATAACCAAAAACACTATATATATTCTATGGCTCAATATAAGCATATATTAATGTTTTTGTACAAGTTATATGAATTTGACGATTTTGCCTTGATAAAATGCCGAAATTATAGTATATTTTAAGTAATATATTATAAAATATACACCGTATTGTTAGGAGGAAAAATATGTCTACTGTTGATTTGAAGCTTATTGAACCTGTGCTTGACGAATATGCAGGCATTAAGGGAAGCTTGATTACAATTTTACAGCACACACAGGATATTTACGGCTATCTTCCCAAGGAAGCAATAATAAAAATTTCCGAAGCAACGGGTATTGCTGAAAGTGAAATTATGGGTGTCGGCACATTTTACACCCAATTTAGATTTCAGCCTGTGGGCAAATACCTTATTATGCTTTGCCAAGGTACAGCCTGCCACGTTAACTCATCCGAATTGATTTTGCAGACAATCAAGGATGAGCTTGGCATAGACGACGGAGAAACCACAGATGACGGCTTGTTCTCATTAAAGTGCGTTGCCTGTCTCGGCTGTTGCTCATTGTCCCCTGTTATGATGATTAATGACAATACATACGGCAGTCTTACACCTGACAAAACAAAGAAAATACTTAAGGAATTAAGGGAGGCAGCACAATGAGAATAGTTATCGGAGAGGGCTCATGCGGTATTGCTGCCGGAGCTGAAAAGGTGCGTGAGGCACTTTTGAATTGTGATTTAGGCGATGCAAGGGTAAGCATTACAGGCTGTATCGGTATGTGCTACCTTGAGCCTATTGTTGACATCTACGAGGGTGACAGGCTGACAAGGCTTGTTAAGGTTACTCCCGATGATGCCGATGCCATTGCCGAATATGCAAGAACAAAGGACATAAGCAAAATTGAAAAGCTTATTGTATCGGCTGAAGACAACGAATTTTTAACAAAGCAAACAAGAATTGCCTTGAGAAGATGCGGTATCATCAATCCTGATGAAATAAGCGAATTTATTGAAGCGGACGGCTACACAGCACTCAAAAAATGCTTGACAGAGCTTACACCCGAGGAGGTTATCGAAATCATCAAGGTGTCAGGCTTGGCAGGCAGAGGCGGTGCAGGCTTCCCAACCTGGTTCAAGTGGAATGCCGCAAGGCAGAGCGAGGGAGATGTTAAGTACCTTATCTGCAACGCAGACGAGGGCGACCCCGGTGCATTTATGGACAGAGCGGTTATCGAATCCGACCCGCACACTCTTATTGAGGGTATGCTTATCGGTGCATATGCTATCGGTGCACAGCACTCAGTTGTTTACGTAAGAGCCGAGTATCCGCTTGCTATCAAGAGACTTGAAAGAGCTATTGCACAGGCAACGGAAAAGGGTATTATAGGCGACAGAATTTTCGGCACAGACTTTAGCTGTGACTTTACCATCAAGGCGGGTGCAGGAGCATTTGTTTGCGGTGAGGAGACTGCTCTTATTGAATCACTTGAGGGACACAGGGGTATGCCGAGGCTCAAGCCTCCGTTCCCTGCCGCTTCGGGATATTGGCAGCAGCCGTCAAACATAAACAATGTTGAAACCTTTGCAAACGTTTCCTGGATTATCAACAACGGCGGTGAGGCATTTGCCGCTATGGGTACGGAAAGCTCAAAAGGCACAAAGGTATTTGCCGTTACCGGTAAGGTTAAGCGCTCGGGACTTGTTGAAATTCCAATGGGCAAAACTCTTAAGGATGTTATATTTGACATCGGCGGCGGAATGAAATCCGACAAAGAGTTTAAGGCCGTACAAATGGGAGGCCCGTCAGGCGGATGTATCCCGGCAGATATGATAGATACGGTTATTGACTACAAAGCTCTCGGTGCAACAGGTGCCATTATGGGCTCCGGCGGTATGGTTGTTATGGACGAGGGTACCTGTATGGTTGGCATGGCAAAGTTTTTCCTTGACTTTACCGCAAAGGAAAGCTGCGGCAAATGTATACACTGCCGTATAGGTACAAAGAGAATGCTTGAAATGCTTGAGCGTATCACAAAGGGCGAAGGCAAGGAGGGCGACATTGAGCTTCTTGAGGAGCTTTGCTATTCCATCAAGGACGGTGCTCTTTGCGGTCTCGGTCAAACTGCGCCAAACCCCGTGCTTACAACAATTAAATATTTCAGAGACGAATATGAGGCACACATTAACGAAAGAAAATGCCCTGCCGGCGAATGCAGTGACCTTGTTGAATACAAAATTATTGAGGACAAGTGCAAGGGTTGTACCCTTTGTGCAAGAAATTGCCCGGTTGAAGCAATCAGCGGCAGTGTGAAGAATCCTCATACAATAGACACCGAAAAATGTATCAAGTGCGGAAAATGCTATTCATCATGCAAATTCGGTGCGATAGTTAAAGAATAAGAAGGGAGGAGTAACGATGCTTAATATAACAATCAACAATAAAGCTATTCAGGTTGAAGAAGGAACAACAATTCTTCAGGCGGCAAGAGATAACGGCATATACATCCCTACCCTTTGCTATGACGAGGCTGTTAAGGTTTACGGTGCATGCGGACTTTGTGTTGTAGAGGCCGAGGGTATACCAAAGCTTCTGCGTTCCTGTTCCGCAAAATGCTCGGACGGTATGGTAATTAATACCGAAAGCGAAAGAGTTGTTCAATCAAGAAAAATTGCAATGGAGCTTTTGATGTCTGCACACGACGGCGACTGTGTTGCCCCATGTCAGCTCAACTGCCCTGCAAGAACCGACTGTCAGGGATATGTAGGTCTTATTGCAAACGGCGAATTTGACGCAGCACTTAAACTAATTAAAAACAAAATTTCATTGCCTGCATCTATCGGCAGAGTTTGCCCTCATCCATGCGAATCTGCCTGCAGAAGAAAGAATGTTGAGGAGCCAATCAACATTGCACAGCTTAAGGCTTTTGCGGCGGATGTCGACCTTAACTCCAACAAATACATTCCGGAAAAGAAAGCTGCAACAGGCAAAAAAATCGCTGTTATCGGTGGCGGACCTGCAGGTCTTACGGCAGCATATCAGCTTGCTATAAAGGGACACGACGTAACAATTTACGATATGATGGAAAAGATGGGAGGTATGCTGCGCTACGGTATTCCTCAATACAGATTGCCAAAGGAAGTTCTTGACAGCGAGATTGAAATCATTGAGAAGCTCGGTGTTAAGATGATTAACGGCAAAAAGCTCGGCAAGGACTTTACCATCGCACAGCTCAAGGCTGAAAACGATGCGGTTATTGTTGCAGTCGGTGCTTGGAAATCAAGCTCAATGAGAACTCCGGGCGAGGATCTTGACGGTGTATACGGAGGTATTGATTTCCTGCGCAGTGTTATCAAGGGTGAGCCTGTGGAAATCGGCGACAATGTTGTTATCTGCGGTGGCGGTAATACAGCTATGGACGCGTGCAGAACAGCAGTAAGGCTCGGTGCAAAAAATGTTTATGTTGTTTACAGAAGAACAAGAAACGAGATGCCTGCCGATGATCTTGAAATCCGTGAGGCAGAGGAGGAAGGAGTACAGTACAAATTCCTCACAAATCCTATTTCATTTAACGGTGAGAACGGAAAGGTCAAGAGCATTACACTTCAAATTATGGAGCTTGGCGAGCCTGATGCCTCCGGCAGAAGAAAGCCTGTTCCCGTTGAGGGCAAAACAGAGGAAATAGCAGTTGACAGTGTTATTATGGCAATCGGTCAAAAGCTTGTTACCGAGGACGTCAGCGAATTAAAGCTTACTGACAGAGGCAACATTGAGGCTGACATTGACACCTTTGAAACAAACCTTGACGGTGTATTTGCAATAGGTGATGCAACAAACAGGGGTGCATCAATCGCTATTGAGGCAATAGGCGAGGCAGACAGATGTGCCATTGCCGTTGACGCGTACCTGAACGGTGAGCAAATCGATACAAGAGTTCCCTATATCAGCCGCCGCGACGAAGAGCTTATTGACTATTCTGCCAAGGAAAAATGCTCAAGAATAAACCCAAGGGTACTTGATGCAGATTACAGAAGAAACAACTTTGACGAGGTAAGCCTTGGGTTTACCGAAGATGAGGCAAAGGCAGAGGCAAGCCGTTGCCTTGAATGCGGATGCAAGGAATACTTTAAGTGTAGGCTGCTTAATGTTGCACAGAGATACGACATCAATCCTGCAAGATTCAAGGGCGAGATGCCGCAAAAATACACGGCAAATTCCAACGAGTTTATTGAAAGAAACAGTGCAAAATGTATCCTTTGCGGTTTGTGCGTAAGAAGCTGTAAGGAGGTTATGAATATTTCGGCAATCGGTCTTATGGGCAGAGGCTTTAAGACAGAGGTTGCTCCTGCATTCAATCTTCCTCTTGACCAAACAAAGTGTACAAACTGCGGACTATGCGTTGAGCTTTGCCCGACAGGTGCATTAACGGAAAAATCAGCACTTAAAAAGCAGGTTCCGCTTGATGAGCAGTATTTTGAAAAGACTGTTAAAATCAACGGACAGGATGCAAAGGTGCTTGTTACAAAATACGACGGAAAAACAATCCGTGTTATTCCAAACGACGACGCTTCACGAAACGCCGACATCAGCAGAGAAGAGTTGTTTGAACTCGGAAAATAAGCAAAAACAAATTAAAACCGATTGGACTGCAATGAACAGTTCCAATCGGTTTGTTTTTTACAATTTATTTATTTCATCAACAATGCCGAGCAGATTTTCTTCAAGCTCCTTGGCTTTCAAATCATTTTGGGCATTGAGCTCTTTTCAATCCTCGTTTTCGGTTTTTTCTTCATTTCTCTTTGCAACAAGCTCTGCAAGAATTCTCTCATGCTCCTTATCAGACAAAGCATACTTTAATGTAGGCAATGCAGAAAGAACCATACCGATTGCCGGTGGGATTGAAATAAGGAAGAACATTGCAGCAGCATACTTACCTACGCCTGAGCCTCCGTCATATGTGATGAAGCTTGCTCCGTTTTCGATTGCTTTATTGAGTCTATCAACATTTTCACCGCTATAACCTACATATGCAAATACACCTGATGAAATGAGAGTTGCGATACCTGCCGAAAGCTTTGTAATAAAACTTTGACCTGAGAAGAACACACCATCGGTACGAACGCCGTTTGTATATTCCTCATAGTCTACGCAGTCGGCAATCATAACAGATTGAAGAACATTGATACCGCCGAATGACGCACTTGCAAAAAGCATGCACAAGCCCACCATAATTGACCAGAATGTTGAGGTCAAGTCACCGTTTGCAATCTTGAAGAATACAAAGATAAGTGCAAACGGAACTGCACCTGCGATAGAATAGAAATTGTAAAGTGTTTTCTTTTCTACCTTTTTAATAATTACAGGAGTTATGCCCATTGCTACAAACTGACCAACGAACAAGCCGAGAGCAACCGAAGCAACACCTATAAGAATCTTGAAGTCAATGCCTGTAATATTTCCTGCTTGGTCTTTAATTAAAACATTCATCAAATTACCGTTTGCATAATAATATGTAAACAATGTCATAGCAACAATCATAAGAAGCTGAATTGGGCTTCTTAAAATACCGGAAATAAGAATCTGTCTGAACGGCTTATTGCTGAACATAATCTTGAAGTTTTCCTTAAAGGTATAACTCTTTTCGGATTTTTCAACTCGCTCTCTTGTGAAAATACCGGCAAATTCAAAGCAGATTGTAGCAACAACTGTAAAGATTATTACAGTAACAATAAATCCCTTTTGCATATCGTCATCAAATGCACCTGCAAGTCCCTGTGCAACAGGAACAACAACTACACCGATACCGCCAACACCTGCTACCATACGGGCAAGACCGAGAAGCTTGCTTCTGTCATTTTCGTCCTCTGTCATAAGAGAGGTAATACCCCAAAGCGGAATATCACAAACAGTGAAGCACATACCCCATGCTATGTAGGAAACGGCTGCCCAGCCAACAATAAGCACCTTTTGTGCCTGTGATGAAGCCTCTGCATAATTACCATTGATGAATGTGAGAATTGTTATAACACCAATGATTGCAGGGAAGATGATAAGATACGGTCTGCACTTACCCCACTTTGACCTTGTTTTGTCAACAATGGTACCCATCATAGGATCGTTAACAGCATCCCACACCCTTGCAATTGCCATAATCCAGCCAAGAGCCATTGCAGGCAAACAGATTACATTTTGAAAATAAAAGTAAAGACCTGTTGCAACAATGTTGTAAATAAGATTTTGGCCGAACATACCTGTTAAGAAACCGGCGGCTTCTTTTTTGGTATAAGTTTTTACCTGATTACTCATTTTTACACCCCTTTGTTTTGATACATATATGATAACAGATTATTTGCACTTTAACAAGACATTTTTGCCACTTGTCAAAAATTCCTTAAATTTGGATAAAAAATTCACCTTCAATGTTATTACTGATTTTTTAATTGCGTAGCTTCCCGCACTGCTCGACGGTGTGTTTGAAACAAGATGAATTGCACCAAGAAGCCTGTTAAGCCCTCTTGTACCTCTTGTTGCAAAAACAACGGGACAGCCAAGAGAATAAGACAATGCCTGTTTGTTTATTTTTATTCCCATCCGCCTTGCCCGTTTAACATCGGTTATGTACAAAACTGCCCGTTGTCCCCTCACAAGCCGACACAAAGCATCAAAGCAGCAGAAGGTGTCCGTTGCCGAAAACACAACAACCCTCACAGCCGAATCATCAGGCTGTGCAATACGGTAAAGTGATGATTTGTAGCAGAAGCAATCCCTGCTTTCCTTACTGCAAAGCGGACAGGTCAGCTGACGAATCAAGCCGTCAGCCTCACCTACAAATCCAAGAGTTGTTACCGAATTAATCCTAAGCATAATAAAATCACAGCCCTTTCGCCAAAGTACATACAACATACTATTGCTTATCCTTCGGTTTTGCCACAAGGGCTACCGCAAGAGCGCAAAGTATTGCGACCGTCACTCCTCCGGCAGATGCTGACAGAGGTCCTGTCAATATTCCCATGGCGCCTTTTTCCTTAATGGCTTCTCTGACACCCGATGCAAGTGCCGAGCCAAAGCCTGTGAGTGGCAATGTTGCGCCTGCGCCTGCAAAATCAATAAGCCAATCATACACGCCTATTCCGCCAAGCAACACTCCGAGACAAACAAACATTACAAGAATCTTTGCAGGTGTCAGATTTGTTAAATCAATAAGAAGCTGACCTACTACACAAATTAATCCGCCGATAATAAAAGCCTTTATAAGCATCATAAAAAATCACCCGATGTTAGCATTGCCAAATCAGGTGATTTTATTATCAATATTAATTAACCAAGGTCAATAGGATTTGCGTTGTCGTACTTTGCCTTTCTGCCGTACTTTTCCTCGAATCCGGGATTTATGTAATCCTCAACAATTCTGCCGTCACGGATACGAACAACTCGCTCTGCTTCCATAGCAATCTCGTTATCATGGGTAATAACGATAACCGTTCTGCCCTCGTCCTTTAGCTGATGCAAAATTTTCATAACATCCTTTGTTGATCGGGTATCAAGGTTACCTGTCGGCTCATCGGCAAGAATTACAGGCGGTGCCGCCGCAATAGCGCGTGCAACTGCCACTCTCTGCTGTTGACCGCCCGACAAGGCCTTTGGCAGATGGTCCATACGCTCGGACAATCCAACCTTTTCAAGAGCTGCAACGGAAATCGCCCTACGCTCATCCTTTTTCATACCTCTGTATACAAGAGGGAGCTCTACATTTTCAAGAGCTGTAAGTGACGGGATAAGGTTAAATCCCTGGAAAATAAATCCTATTTCTTCATTACGGATAACAGACATCTCGTCATCGGTCAAATCGTCAACAAGTTTTCCGTTAATATAATATTCACCCTCGGTAGGAGTATCAAGAAGACCAATCATATTCATAAATGTTGACTTACCGGAGCCTGACTGGCCGATAATAGCTACAAACTCACCACGGTCAATAGTTAGGCTAACGCCGTCAAGAGCATTAACCTGATTTTCACCGGGATTATAAATTTTATATACATTTCTAACATCAACAAGATGCTCCATAAAAGCTCTCCTTTTACAATTAGTATAAACGAATTATACAATTATTAATACAAAAAGTCAACAATTCTCAAAGAATATTCACACAGGATTTACAAATAATACTGATACACATATGTTGTCTAAACAGCAGAAAGGAAAAATTGTATGAGCATTTCAAACAACGAGTATTCAAAAATGACCGACAAAGCAAGTCCGAGCTCACCTGTATTGCCAAACTGCATAAGAGCATTTTTGTTTGGCGGAGGGATATGTATGTTTGGTCAGTTGCTCAACATACTATTTGAAAAAATCGGCTTGAATTCCGAAGAGGTTAAGCTTGCCACTCCGTCAACAGTAATTATAATCACTGCAATACTGACAGGAGTAGGTGTGTTTGATAACATTGCACGATACGCCGGTGCAGGAACAATAGTGCCTATTTCGGGCTTTGCAAATTCGGTTGTATCCCCTGCTCTTGAATTTAAGCACGAGGGTTATATAACCGGCACCGCATTTCAAATGTTTACCATTGCAGGACCTGTTATTGTATACGGCACTGCATCGGCATTTATTTATGGTTTAATCATTTATATATTTAAGTTGTATTAAGCTTGATTAAAGGTGATCCCTGTGCTGATATGCAGTGATGATGCCGTCCTTAACATCAAGTCTGCAAATACGTGCATTGCGGGCATCAAAGGCATTTGCTCCCAGACCGTCATCATAATCCCTTGCGTGATAAATTGCATACCACTGACCGTCCTCTTTTATCATGGAATGGTGCCCTGTTCCCTCCTCAAACTCATTTGCCTTCATAACAGGGCAATATGTGTTATCATCGGGATATTTTTCAAACTTGATTTTTCTAAGGTCGGTTTCATCGGTCTTTGCTCTTGCATAGCCTATGTAGTAGGTAGGCTGTTCAAAGCAGTTGCCCGAATACATAACATACTGCCAATCACCCTCCTTAAAATAGAAGGCACCCTCAATAGTATGCCAATGCTGACCTTTTTTATATCTATCTCTGCAATAAATGTCCTCATCAAGAGTAGGTACAACAACAGGAACAGGATTTCCCTCAACAGTAAACGGGTCAATCATTTTATCAACAACGATATATGTACCTATTCTGTCACCCTCAAAGTTGTTGGTTGAATAAAAAATCCAAAGCCCTGCCTCGTTCTTAACAACATGTGAATCGATAGAAAACGCAGGGAGAAGCTGCTTTACAACCTTGAACGGACCAAGCGGATTATCGGCAACGGAAACATGCATTGCTCCCCTGTGTCCACCCTTATCGGGAGTATAGCCCTCAATTTCAAAGGAATTGTACATATAAAACTTTCCGTCAAGCTCTATTACACTCGGAGCCCACCAGGAATCGTGCTTACCGTCTGTAAGCACCATGCCCTCAAATTTCCAACCGCGTGTAAGCTCATTGGACGAATAAGCATAAATTCCTTTGTGACCGGTTGTGTAGATATAATATCTTCCGCCCGATTTCAAAATAAACGGGTCAGCCTGACCCAAATAATTTTCTTTATCAATTTCCAACAAATGCATAACATTCTCCGATTAATTGTTTTGTTTTTTCTCTTTTTCTGCCTCAAGCTCTGCCTTTTCTTTATAGAACATATTAGCCTTTAGGTAAACCTCGATAAAGCCTCGAATAACCTCTGCCATTTCACCCGGGTTATGATTCAAAAGCAGAATATGCTCGTCATCATCAATAGCAAGAGGCCCCTTTTCGTAATCGTTAAAGGTAGGCATTAGGGAATAATTCGTTCTTGTTTTCACGATAGAAATCATTGTAAAATCCTTGGTGGCATTAACAAAACCCTTTTTCTTTGTATAACGCTCAATGGTTGAGGTTTCTACATTATCGTTATGCTTTTTGGTATAGCAGGCGTCAAGCACCTTGTTAATATACTTTTCAAGTGCATCATCCGAATACGGTGCTTTAAGGAGCATAACCGTGTCAATATCGGCAATTCCGTATTTGTCACTGTCTCCGCAAGGAATACCTATCAAATTTTCATCCTTATCAACGTAAACGGAAATGGTATAAAATTCTCTGTCCATAACAAACCTCCAAAATATATGGTATGTACCTTAAAATTATATAATATATAATTGAAAAATTCAACAATAAATGATAATATAGTATCAAATATACATTAACAGGTGCGTATTATGAAAAAAGCATTAATTTCAGGCGGGGCAACAGGCATAGGCAAGGCAACGGCTTTGTTACTTGCAAAAAACGGATATGACGTTTATATAACATATAACAGTACCGAGCCTAACTATGAAATAAAAAAAATCAAATGCAACCTTGAAAGCATTGATGAAATCCAAAGCACCGTTGAAGCTGTCGGCGGAGTTGATGTTTTGGTGAACAACGCAGGGGTATCGCTTATAAAAATGATAAACGATGTAACACCCAAGGATTACGAAAAAATCTGTGCAGTTAATGAACGTGCGGTATATTTTATGAGCAAATACTGTGCACTTGATATGATAAAAAAACAAAGCGGTGCAATAATCAACATCAGCTCTATGTGGGGGCAGGTGGGTGCATCCTGTGAAACGCTGTACTCTATGACAAAGGCGGGAGTAATAGGATTTACAAAGGCATTGGCACAGGAGCTTGCACCAAGCTCAATAACAGTAAACTGCATAGCACCCGGAATAATAGACACCCGAATGAACAGTATGTTTGATGCAGACGAGCTTGCAAAAGAGGTACCTCTCGGCAGGCTCGGCACCCCGGAGGAAATTGCAAATGCTGTGTTGTTCCTTGCAGAAAACAAATACATCACCGGACAGGTGCTTGGAATAAACGGCGGTATTGTAATATAAACAAAAAGGCTGTAAACGGCATAAAATATGTCGCTTACAGTCTTTGCTTTTATTCAACAGGTGTAACGAGAATTGAAACATTTTGTCCCTTTAGATTGTTACATTTATATTCCTTTGACGGAACAGGACCGCAGGCATTTGAGCCGGCTCCCAAATGATAGGAATCAAAGCCAAGGAAGGTTGTGTTGCAATCCTGAAGCTCCTCAATATGATTAGCCTTTGCACATTGTTGCGGAGTGTAATGATCTGCAGAAAAGGTCACTCTGCCGTCAACAGATGTGAACAAAAGACCGCAGCCGTCATCATCGGTAACCCTTGCCCAACGCACGCCCGTACGCATTGAGGATGCCTGTGGCTTAATATATTGCTCGTGCATATCGGCAACGGTTGAATTATAGATGCCCAAAAGCGTATGCTCAAGATAATCGGATACATTGGGTCCGTCACCCATACCGTAATACTCTACGTTGGAAAAAGCCCTTGGCATCTCAAGCGTTAAGCCAAAACGAGGAGCAAATCGAATGTTAATGCTGTCTGTGCATTTTGCATTAACAAGAACAGATCCGTCACTGTAAATCTCATATGTAACAGTAACATCGCAAAGCTTCTTTTTAGCTATGGTTTTTACTGTGTACTCATTGGAAATGACAACCTTGTTTTCAACAATACTGAAAGCCCTTGCAGGTGCCTTTGCTTTTTTGATAAAAGGTCTTGCAGTTTCAAGAGAAAGCTTGTTCCAATTATTTTTGAAATGCATATCATTATCGATAGGTGCACGGTAAACACCGATGCCGAAGCCTGTTGTTGCACCGAAGGGTGCTGTATTGAAATATTCCCTGCCGTTCTTTTGATAGCTTACAGCCTCACCTGTTGCAGTATCAAAAACAAAACAACCGTTATCAAAATTAACGTACAGGCGTCTTTCGGAAATGTCAATGGTAGGAGGTGCAGTGCAATCGACAGGTGCGTTCTTGACATCGGCAAGCTCAACAACCTGCTCGCACGCAACCTCAAAATCACCGTCAAAATACCTAAGCGTTATTGCTTGGTCGCCCTCCATACGCTGAATATCAAGCTCAAATCCTTGCGACTTTCGAGGTTCAATATCAAGCTGAATTTCACCGTTTTGAACAGACTTACCGTCAACAAGATAGCTCCAGCAAAGCTTGTAATCGGCATTTGTAAAATACTTGTAATTATACAGTTCAATACTGTTACCGTCATGCTTTATGCACCTTACGGGACGATAGCAGTTTTTCATTTGCAATGCTCCCGAATGAGGCGTCCTGTCAGGGAAGAAAAGACCGTCAACACAGAAATTGCCGTCGTGCTTATTTTCGCCGTGGTCACCGCCATAGGTGTATTTATACGGTCCGTCCTCGTTGTAAATTTCGTGGTCGGCAAATTCCCAAATACAACCGCCAAGCATATTATCACTGTTCAAAAAGGCTTTAACATATGTTTCAAGCTCGCCCGCGCCAAGCCCCATTGCGTGCGCATACTCACACATAAAATACGGCTTTGTGTAAAATTTCTTAGGCAGTCCCGAGCCTCTTGCAATCCTTTCAACAAGATAAAACCAAGGATACATCTGCGACACAACATCATATGCCCATCTTTTTGTACGGCAAACCCCCTCATAATGAATAGGAATGTCCGTATACTTCTTAAGCTCTTGATAGCAATAATCCTGATTTTTATATCCGTGCGCTTCGTTACCGAGCGACCACATTGTAATGCTTGGGTGGTTTTTATCCCTTTGGAACATACGGTAAACCCTGTCCCAATAACGAGGCTGCCAATCGGGATTATGCGAGCAAGCGCCCGGTCTGTGCAACTCTGTTTCGCATCCGTGGGTTTCTATGTCCGCCTCATCGACAACGTAAATGCCGTATTCATCGCACAAATCAAGGAACATAGGGTCGGGAGGATAATGTGAGGTACGCACGCAGTTTACGTTATATTCCTTAAACAGCCTCACATCCCTTTCCATATCCTCTGCGGTCATTGCATAGCCTGTTTTCGGATTTGTATCGTGATGATTTACACCCAAAAGCTTGATGTTTTTATTATTAAACGTAAACACATTGCCTGTAATTTTGATATGCTTAAAGCCGATAGGACGACGAATAAGCTCTATCACCTCGCCGCCCTTTGACAAGGATACAACAAGTGTGTAAAGCTTTGGATATTCGGCAGACCACTCCTCTACCTCCAATGAAGAAAAGGTAATTTTGTCTATTTGCTTTGAATCAACGTTAACCGACCTTGCACTGACAAGCTCGTTTCCGTCAAGCAATGTTGCCGAAAGCTCACATTCATCAACAAGCTTAAGTGCGGGAATAACATCAAGATTGTATGTATAATCGGTATTAAAGGTTATTTTTGCCTCAAAATCATAAACAGAATTTTTATCGGTTTTGTAAAGCAGTACATCACGGAAAATTCCGTTATCACGGAACATATCCTGACATTCAAGATATGTACCGTTTGTCCACTTATGATTAACAACCACAAGGTGATTTTCACCCTCGGTCAAGGTATTCGTAATTTCAAACTCTGCCGTATTATGACTGCCCTCGCTGTAGCCGATATACTTACCGTTTACAAAAACGTCAAGGCCTCCGGATACACCTAAAAATGAAATGACATAGCACTTATCCAAATTGTCAACATCAAACACCCTATGATATACGCCGACCGGACAATCTACCGGGATTTCAGGCGGGTTGGGCTTAAAGGGATAACGGGAATTCAGATAGTACGGCTTTTCGTAGCCTGTATGCTGCCACACCGACGGAACAACAACCCTGTCAAAGCGGGCAGTATCCGTATCAAGCTCGCTCGGTAAATCAGACTCCCTCTTATAGTAAATAAAATCCCACTCGCCCGAAAGGCAATCCACCATTGAAGATGAATAACGTTCGGTTCTTATATCGGTCTTTGCCATTTCTTCAGGCGAAGAAAACGGAATAAAATACGAACGCGGAGTGAGTACATTATCCTTAAATACATCAAAGCTTTTGTAGTTATCGTTTTTAATCTTAAAAATCATATCATTTATCCTATCCTTGCAATAGTTACGCCATCCTCACCCTCGCCGTATCTGCCGAGCCTAAACTCGCTGATATTGGGGTGATGCTTTAGTTCATCGGCAACAACATTTCTCAATACACCTGTGCCCTTGCCGTGAATAATTCTAACCTCTTTAATACCGTTAAGAACACATTTATCAATAAAAATACCGAGATTACCGATTGCCTCCTCTGCCGTTTGTCCACGCAAATCAAGCTCGGTTTTTACATCGGCATCTGCTCGAGATGATGTACGGTACAAATTACGCTGTGGCTTTGTCGGTTGTTTCTTTTTCTTTTCGATAAGCATAAGGTCGGACATCTTTACCCTTGTTTTGAACAATCCCGACTTAACGGTAACGTTATTGTTCTTAACCTCAATTACTTCACCCTCGCCTATACCGCGAATAACAACGGCATCGCCTACAACAACATCCCTCGGGAGCTTATAATCCTCATCCCAATTTTCCGCAAGCTCCTGCGGATTAATAAGGTCGTCCATTTCTCCCATTTGGTTTTTGATTGCTCGCCTTGTCTTTTTGGCAAGCTCGGTTGCGTTTTCAGGTGATTTTTCTTTTTTCATTTTTTCAAGCTCAAGCAGAAAATCCGATGATTGACGCTTTGCCTGATTAATTAGTTTTTCAGCTTCTTTCTTTGCCTTATCAAGCTCCCTTGCCTTAAGGACCTCGATTTTGTCCTTTTCAGACTGTGCCCTTGACGCCATTTTTTTTGCAAGCTCGGTTGCCTTTTCGGCGGCAAGCTTTTCATTTTCAAGCTCAAGACGGGTTGCCTCAAGCTTATCAAGAATAGCCTCAAAGTCACGATTATCAGAGCCTACAATCTCTCTTGCTCTGTTTACAACATCCTCCTCAATGCCTATATGAAGCGATATTGCAAAAGCATTTGACCTGCCCGGAACACCTATCAGCAGTTTGTAGGTGGGTGATAGGGTGTTTACATCAAATTCACAGCAGCCGTTGATGACACCGTCTGTATCAAGTGCGTATGCCTTTAACTCTGCATAGTGAGTTGTGGAGCATATTTTTGCACCCTTTTCCCTAAGGCGTTCTATAATTGCAACGGCAAGTGCCGCACCCTCGGTTGGGTCTGTGCCGGCACCGAGCTCGTCAATCAAAACAAGTGAGCTGTCATCTGCAACCTTCAAAATGTTTGCCACATTTGTTATGTGTGACGAAAAGGTTGATAGGCTTTGCTGAATGCTTTGCTCATCACCTATATCAACCAAAATCTTATCAAACACAGATATTCGACTTGATTGGTACGCAGGTATAAGCATACCGCACATAGTCATAAGAGTAAGCAGACCAACAGTTTTGATTGATACTGTTTTACCGCCTGTGTTTGGACCTGTTATAACAAGAGTGTCGTATTTTTCACCAAGCGAAATATCAATAGGCACCACCTTATCTTTGTCTATAAGCGGATGCCTTGCCTGCTTCAAATCAATAATTCCGTCTGTGTTTATTATAGGCTTAACAGCCTTCATTTTATTTGCAAGATGAGCCTTTGCAAAAATCAAGTTAAGTTCAACCGCCGATTCGTAGCTGTTCTTAATGCTCTCGCCGAAATTGCCTGCCTCAACAGACAGCTCGTACAGGATACGGTTTATTTCCTCTCGTTCCTGTCCCTTGAGCACCTTAATATCATTGTTTGCCTCCACAACGGAAATAGGCTCAATAAAAACAGTTGCGCCTGATGATGAGGTATCGTGAACAAGTCCCTGCACATCACCTCTGTGCTCTGCCTTAACGGGAACAACAAATCTGCCGTCACGCTGGGTAACTATTGCCTCCTGCAAAAATTTTGTATAATGTGCAGAATGAATCATAGAATCAAGCTTTTCGCGAATAGATGCGGATTTAGCCCTGATTTTTCTTCTTATTTCATAAAGCGTGTCGGATGCCTTGTCGGCAATTTCATCCTCACTGACAATGCAGGTAAAAATTCTGTCCTCAAGATATTTGTTAACGGTTATGCTTTCAAACAAAAAGCTCAGTGAGGTTTTAACTCCACTGCAATGGCCGTACCATTCCTGCAAAATTCGCATGGAACGCAGAGTTGAGCCGATATTAAGAAGCTCTCTTGTATTAAGCTCACCACCGGCTGCGGCACGTGCAAGCGGGCCGTTAACATTATATAAGCCTCCAAACGACGGAGCACCAAAGCGAGCAAGAAGTGAGTAAGCATCCTCGGTTTGATTTATCATATTGCAAACCGTAATAAAGTCAGAGGACGGCCTAATCTGCAAAGCACGCTCGGCGGCATCGTCACAGGAGGTTTCATTTTTTAGCATTTCAAGAACCTTATCAAGCTCTAATGTTTCAAAATTCTTTTCCATAATCATTAAGTAATTGATTTATAAAATTCTAATGTTGTAAGCCTTCCGTCAATTCTGGAAAGCAAGTATTTTTCTGTTATTCTGCAAAGTGTTGACATATTTTCATCGCTGAGCGCAAACGAAAACACCTTGCCCATATCGGCAAGACAAATATAGCGCATGGCACTGACAACTGCAAGCGGAAGCTCAACTGCGTTGTTTCGGTAGCAATCCTTACAGTAAACACATCCCTCCTCAATGTCAAGGTACATTATATCGCTTTCATATGTACCGCAACGGTAGCAGGCGGTTAAATCAGGCATATAGCCGCCGAGGGTGAGCATACGAAGCTCCACGGTTGCTTTGATTTGGCTATGGCTTTTTTTACCCTGACAAAGCAAATACAACGAATTAAGCATCAGCCTTAGCATACTCGGTGACGGATGCTCCTCCTCGCCGAGAAATATACAAAGCTGTGCAAAATACTGTGCAAGCGAAAGGGTTTCAATATCTCTGCGCAAATCAAAAAAAACCTCAATAGCCGTTGCATTATCAATAACAAAGGCATCCTTGCTTCTGTAAAGAGAAAGCTCGCTGTATGCAAAAAGAGAGGTTGCAGACAGATTTTGACTTTTGATAGTCTTTGCTCGTCTTACAAAAGCCTTTATTAATCCAAAATCCTCGGTAAGAGCAGTAACAAGCTTATCACTCTCCCCTACTGTCTGTTCCCTGATTATAAGTCCCTTTGTCTTTGTCTGCATCAGTCTGCACAACCTCGTTTTGTTTTTCGTTTTGTTTATATTTCAAATAATCCGCAACGCTTCCGGAGGCAACAAAATTTTGCCATAAATCATTCATTTCAAGCACCACCGTTAATATTCTATCCTATGGTAGTTGCTATGATTTGTGCCAAATTAATCCAAGCCGAAATTATGAATTAAGCCCTCGCGATTTCGCCAATCCTCCTTTACCTTTACCCAGGTTTGAAGATTGACCTTTATTCCGAAAAATGCCTCTAAATCCTGACGGGCATAGGTCGATATTTTTTTGAGCATTGCACCTTTTTTACCGATAACCATACCCTTATGGCTTTCTCGCTCGCAATAAATTATTGCTTCTATGTCAAGAATATCCTTATCGTCACGCTCTCGCATTTTTTCAATAGATACTGCAATGCCGTGAGGAATTTCCTTATCCATAAGTCTTAATATTTTTTCTCTGATAATCTCTGCGGCAAGCACTCTTTCAGGCTGATCGGTAAGAGTATCGTCAGGGAAAAAGTGAGGTGACTCAAATGCAAGACGTTTCATTTCGTCAACAAGCTCGTTGATATGCTCGCCGTTTGATGCACAAACAGGAACAACCGCCTCAAAATCAAAAAGCTCACTGAGCTGAACTATTCTTGCAAGAAGCTCCTCCTTATCCTTTATCATATCAATTTTATTGATAGCAAGAATTACGGGTACCTTAAGCTTTTTGAATTTTTCAAGAAGCTCATATTCTCCCTTTTTTATGTCGCCCTTTGCCTCCACAACAAAAAGGCAGGCATCAACACCGCCTATGGAATCACCGACAGCCTGATTCATTTTTTCGCCAAGCTTATTGTGAGGCTTATGATAGCCGGGAGTGTCGGTAAAAACAAGCTGTGTTTCGCCCTCGGTGAGAACACCCATAATCTTTGTACGGGTGGTTTGAGGCTTTGAGGAAACGATAGCAATCTTTGTACCCAAAACCCTGTTAAGTATTGATGATTTGCCGACATTAGGGCAACCTACTATTGCAATAAATGCAGTTTTTGTCATTAATTATTCTCCCATATAATAGCTGTTATCACGCTTAAGACCGATTTTTGTGAGCACCTCTTCTTCCTTCTCACGCATATGAACCTGCTCGATTCCGCCGTTTTCATGGTCGTAGCCCAAAAGATGAAGCATAGAGTGAACGGTTAAAAATCCGATTTCTCTTTGCAGTGAATGGTTATATGCCTTTGCCTGCTCCATTGCCTTGGGTACGCTGATAACAATATCACCCAAAAGCTTTGCACCGGTGTTCATATTTGTATCGTACACACCGTTTTCGCCGAGAGGAAATGAGAGCACATCTGTTTCTCGGTCAACGTTTCTGTACGCCTTGTTCAGCTCGTGAATACGTTGATTATCAACAAAGCAAACGCTAACCTCTGCGTCATCTCCAAAATGTTCCTCCTGCAGTACAGCAGTGCAGCAACGACGGATAAGGAGTCTTATTCCTCTTGGAACGTCAATCTCCTTTTGCTCATCGGAGATTATAACCTTAACCTTGTTCATCACTTTTCTTCTCCTTTTCTTTTCCTCGCAAGTTGTTTTTCATCATACCTTTCGTATGCCTTGATGATGTCCTGTACAAGTCTGTGGCGAACAACATCCTTTTGTGAAAACTTAATGATTTCGATATCATCAACATCCTTAAGTATATTCAAAACAGTTTTTAATCCTGACTTTTTTCCGTCAGGCAAATCAATCTGGGTAATATCACCGGTAACAACCATCTTTGACCTAAAGCCAAGACGGGTTAAAAACATCTTCATTTGCTCCGGTGTTGTGTTTTGAGCCTCGTCAAGAATAATAAAGCTATCGTCGAGGGTTCTGCCTCTCATATAAGCAAGCGGAGCAACCTCAATTGCTCCCCGCTCCTGATAGTTTTGAAAATTCTCGGCGCCGAGCATATCAAACAATGCGTCATACAGTGGGCGTAAATAAGGGTCAACCTTGCTTTGCAAATCGCCCGGCAAAAAGCCAAGCTTTTCCCCTGCCTCAACAGCAGGACGGGTTAGGATAATTCGGTTGACCTGCTTTGCCCTAAATGCAGTAACGGCCATTGCTACCGCAAGGTAGGTTTTGCCGGTGCCGGCAGGACCTACGCCAAAGGTAATTGTATGCTCGTCAATAGCCTGAGTGTACTTTTTTTGACCGAGGGTCTTTGGCTTTACCGGTCTGCCCTTTGCGGTTATGCAAATTGAATCATTAGTCATAGAGGACAGCTTATCCTCGTTGCCCTCGTTAACAAGCGACAGCACATAACGAACATTTTGGTCGGTAAGAGCTTCGCCCTTATTTATAAGCACAAGCAACGAATTAATAGCTCTGACGGCACGCGCAACCGCCTCTGCCTCACCCATAATTTTTAGGTCGGAGCCACGCGACACTATGCTCACTCCATACTCCCTTTCTATCATACGGATGTTTTCGTCAAACGAGCCAAACAGCGAAACCGCTGCCTCCATTGCCTCAATTGTTATTATTTGTTCTGTCATAAATCTCCGCCTTAACCGAATCTATTTTTCTTTCAGTAACCTCAAGCACGGAAAATTTCACTCCGCCGTACTCAACACTTTCGCCCTTACTTTGCTCGTTTGGTACAGTGCCCAAGCGATTGATAACAAAGCCTGCAATAGTATTATAATCACCCTCGGGCAGTTTAATGCCAAGAGCCTCCTGAGCGTCCTCTATGTCACAGGCGCCGTCAAAGATATAATTATTGTCATCGAGCTTTACCACCGACTGCTCCTCATCGTCGTATTCGTCCTCAATTTCGCCGACAAGCTCCTCAATAATATCCTCCATAGTGACAAGACCTGCCGTTCCGCCGTATTCATCAACAACAATAGCAAGCTGAATATGTGTTTCGGTCATTTGAGCAAAAAGCTTACCGCAAGGAATAGTTTCCGGAACAAACAAAGGATTACGGATATAAGCATCTATTTTTTCCGTTTTGGGAATTTCCTCACCAACGAACTTGAGCAAATCCTTAACATAAACGATACCCTTGATATTGTCCAAGTCCTCCTCGAAAACGGGGATACGGGAATATCCCTCCTCGATTGCGAGCTTTACAATATCAATTATTTCCCCGGTAATCTCAACAGCAGCAATATCAGTCCTATGAGTCATAATGTCACCGACATTAGTGTCATCAAACTCAAACAGGTTATTGATAAAATCTCTGGTGGATTTTTTCAGCTCACCCTCGTCCTCGTCAACAAGCTGCTTTATTTCCTCCTCGGTTGAGCTTTCCTTCTTAAACAAATGTCTTAAACTGCCGATAGCCATGACGGCAAATACCTCCGATAACAAATTTGTCTATCAAGTTATTATTATAATATATAAATAATAATTTGTAAAGTGCAATCTAATATGTTATTATGTACAAGGTGATATACAATGCTTGAACTGATAAACGAACAAAACATATGGGATAACCTTAAACAAAGCGACAAGCCGATAGTGCTTTACGGAATGGGCTTGGGTGCCGAAAAAATAATGGCAGAGCTTGAGCAACGCGGTATGAAGGCACACGATATTTTTGCAAGCGATGAGTTTGTAAGAGGTCACAGCTTTAAGGGATACAAGGTACTTAAATACAGCGAGGTTTGCAAAAAATACGATGATTTTAATGTTGTGCTTTGCTTTGCAAGCCACATAGACAGTGTTATCGAAAACATAAAAAAAATCAACAACGAGCATACAGTTTTTGCCCCTGATGTTCCGGTAGCAGGCGGAGGACTGTTTACCAACGAATACGTTGCCGAGCACGACAGCGAATTTGATTATGTATACAACAGGCTTGCCGATGAAGAAAGCAAAAGGGTGTACCTTGACATCATAAGATTTAAGGTGTCGGGAAAAATAGAATATCTGCTGTCGTCATTTTGCAATAAGGATGATGTTTACAACAAAATATTAAAGCTTTCGGACAACGAAAACATAATTGATCTCGGTGCATACGACGGTGACACGATAAGAGAATTTGTAAAATCAACAGGCGGAAAATACAGCCACATAACTGCACTTGAGCCTGATGCAAAAAGCTACAAAAAGCTGCTGAAAAACACAGACGGTATGCAAAATCTAACCACGTTAAATATGGGTGCCTGGAGCGAAAAGGATACTCTTATTTTCAGCGCCGACGCAGGACGAAACAGCAAGATGTCATCAAGCGGAACAAGTGTTAAGGTGACGGATATTGACAGCCTGAATATCCCCGCAACGTTCATAAAAATGGACATTGAGGGCAGCGAAATGAGAGCGCTGAACGGTATGCAGGCTACCGTAAAAGGTCGACACCCGAAGCTGTACATCTGTGCGTACCACAGAAACGAGGATTTGTTTGCATTGCCGTTAAAGGTATGGGAGCTTGACGACAGCTACAAAATATACTTTAGGCACAGCAAATACATACCGGCGTGGGAAAGCAATTTTTATTGCATATAAAAACATATTTCATAATACTGCATACAAAAAAGAGATTGGCAAAAAACCAATCTCTTTTATTTTGTGTATAAGAATTATTCCTTGTCTTCCTTCTTTTCCTTGAGGAGAACGAACTTTTCCATCGGAAAGAGAACAACCATTTGGATGAAGCCTGCTGCCAAGCCTGCGATTGTTCTTGCAAGAGGCTGAAGCCAAGCCCAAGGAATCTTTGCCATAATGCCTACGAGCCAGCCCTGAAACCATGTTGAGAACAAGATAAGAGCAATCATAAGTACAATATAGATAGCAAAATTGTACCATGGTGCATCTGACTTAAATGTTGTCTTCTTGTTCTGATAGAAGCCATAGATGTTTGCAATAAGGTTTGAAAGGAAGAATGGAAGCAGGTAACCCCATGTAACCACTCCGCCAACAACGTACTTTGCAATCTGCTCTGCGCCCTTTTGGGTTGTTGCATCAAAAATTACATCCGGCTTAAAGATACCCTGAAGGAATACAGGCAATGTTGCTGTAACGCTGTCAAATACAAGCGGAAGCAGGTTTGCCAACACAAGCTGGATAATTGTAACCAAGCCTGATACTACAAGGAACTTTACAAGCTGCCAAACAGTTTTGATAAATGAACCCTTTTCCTCAGCGGCAGTATCAATGCCACCAAGACTAAACTTTTTCTTTTCGTCTGCCATAATTTACTCCTTAAAAACTACTTTTTATGTAAACAAAAAAATTTACGAAAATATTATAACAACTATTTTTTGCTAATGCAATACTTATTTTAGAAAAGCAAGGCTAAAAACGCCGTGCCTGTGCAAGCGTGGATAATAGCAACGACAGCCCAAACAACAAGGGCAACCAGGCCTACAACCAATGCAAGTAAAAGCAATACAATAAGAATTAACAGCAAAAGCACCAACGGGCCTTTTTTGCTCTTTTTAACAGTATCGGTAAACTGCTTTTCCTCAAACGCACTTGCAGGTGCAGGGTTTTCGTCATCATAAATAGGATAAAGAGGTAATGTTGCCTTTGCATCACAATAACCGCTGTTCCACAAAAGAGGCTCGATAAGCGACCTTACGGATGTTGCACCCTTGAGCACCTTGCCGATTGAAAAATGAATTGTATCCAAAAAGGCATCAATTATGTTTAGAAAACCGCAGGTGAGCTTATATTCTCTTGTATCGGGGCCATAAGGAGAGTCGCCGCAATATAGGTTCTGTACCAATTCAAGAATAAAATCGGTAACCTTATTATATGCAATATCGGCAATATCGGATTTTTTAAGTCCGCATTCCTTTTTGCAAAGCCTCCAAATCTTTTTGAAGGTAAGCTTGTTGAGGAACTTGCCCACAGGCTTAATAATCCATGCATATTTCTTTACCGTTTCGCCCGGAACGGAAAACGCAGGAGTCATTTCTGCAAGGCGGTCAATATCGTTGCCCATTGCCCAAATAACCTCGGCAATCATACCGAAGAAGAAATCCTTCATATAATCCGGAAAGCTCTTGCCCTTTGTATCAAGACCGTCAACGTTATCTACATATACGGTTTCAACGTCAATCTTTGCGTCTCTTGGGTCAAAGGTAACATTTCTGATTGCAGGAGGACAGCCGATAAAAGCACCGCAGGCAACATCGTAAAACTTATTGCCCTTCTTTGAGGTAACAACGCTGATATCGTGAACGTGGGTATGACCTGTTAACATACAGGAAAGACCTGCATCTGCAAAGATTTCTCTTGTGGTTTCGTAATTTCTCTGCATATTTCCGCCACCGATGATGTTATAAAACGGTGATGGAGAAATCATAGGATGGTGAGTCATTGCGATAACATACTGATCATTATCGTGAGCATCCTTTAACTGCTCCAAAATCCATTTCATACAATCATCGGAGAAGCCCGAACCTCTTTCGCCCTCAGGCTTGTAGTTTGTATCATCATTTAATGCAAAAAGGCGATAACCCGGAGCAAGCTGAACTACATAACACATAGACTCCTTATGAGTTGCAATAGCCTCACTCGGACCAAAATCATAGTACATATCCCACAGGTCATGTCTGTCCTTAACGGCAGGCACCTCGATTCTGTTATCTCCGTCATAGGCGTGCGCAATTCCATTGTCCTGAAAGTCGTGAGTTGCGGTAATTACGTACACTCTCTTTCCACGCTTTTTAAGGTCATGAAGCATTTCGATAAATTCGGTATGCGACTCAATTTCGCCCTCGTGGGTAGTGTCTCCCGAAATAACGACTATATCGGTTGAATCGTCCTCGCAAAGCATATCAAAGCCTCTTTTTATAACAAGGGGACTGTCCTTAATCACCATCTGTGATTTGGACTCCATTTTATCGTATGCCTTTCCCTCGGTACCTAATTTGCTTGAGTAATAATGAACATCGGTAATAAACTGAATTTTCAATGGTTCATTATTACTGCCATAAATTCTGTTTTCCATATTTATTCCCCTTTTATTTCAAGGACACCTGATTTTACATTATTGTCAAATGTAAACTCCAGACTGCCTTTATTTCTTTCAACAAAGTCGATTTCCTTTCCGTCAAGATAAGCCTTGTAGCTATGCTCATCACTCAGTGTAACAATCATACTGTATTTTTCGTTATTACCGAAATACTTAAATGATATTTCGGCACTACGCTCTGTTACTTTTTGATAATCTGTCCACAAATCAAGACCTGTTGTAACCGTTCCCGGCTTGTAGTAGGCATTTGCCCAAATGCAAATAGGTGCAGACAGACCGCCGAAATTATGGAACCATCCGCCGCGACGAGTCTTAATACCAAAGCATTCATAGGTAAAATATGAGAAGTCGGTTTCCTCTCTCCACATTTCAAGAGCACGGTTTGCAATTTCAAATGCAAAATCAGTGTCCGCATTATCAAGCATTGTTTTCCATACAAACCACTGATGGCTCATCCAAACATTTCCGTTCCAATAGCCGTCATCAAAGTAGTACGACGCCGACATATCAACAGCTGAAACACCTGCGTTTGACCACATTTCGTTTGAATTTTTGATGTGAGAAATAAGCCTTTGCTTTCGCTCGCCGTCAACGGCACCTGCGATAAGAGGATATACACCGTCAAAGCCCTTATCCCAATTTTCGCCGTCCTCGGTTTTCATAATATAAGGAGCATTTTTATCCCTATCGTACATTGTGTAGCCGAAATAGCCTGACTCCTCGTCCCAAGCAAGCATATTAAGTGCATTTGAAGAATACTCGATATCTGCATCGTAAACGGCAATATCATCAGCCTTGCCGAGATACGACGCAACCATTTTCATAATTTTACCTGCACGAATAATTTGGCTTGTTGAAAGGCACGGACAGGAATATTCCTCTGCCTTGTCGGCAATCATTTTTACCTGAGCAGGATAATCGTCCATACCCGAGCAGGAATACCAATAATCGTAAGTAGTTAAAAGTCCGTTTCCAAACTTTGCACAGGTTGAATTATGTGTTCTTCCACGCAAAAATTCATAATATAGCTTCATTTTGTCATAAAGAAAATCGAGCCTTGATTTGTCATTTGTGCGTTTCAAAAGCTCAAGGTACTCTACAAACTGTGTAGGCACAAGGGAGCCGTGAAGCAAAAAGCAAAAGTCATCGTTGTCCTCATCACACAAATACATATCAAGTGCGTATTTGCAAAGCTCATTGCTGAATTCAAGCAAGCCCATACCGATAAATCCGCTGTCCCAGGTATAGAAGCTGTCCCAACGCTTGCCGGGAGTGTGATGAATAACATTTTCGCCGTGGCAGTAAACGGGATATACTGTGTTGGTTAAAAGAGTGGCACGCAAAATATCGGTTGAAAGCTTATATTTTTCGCCATTCTTATTGAACTGTGCCGTTTCACCGGCAACATTTCTTTCGTTATAAATTGCCTCGTATTCTACATCGGTTAAAGGCTCAAAATCGGATTTTGCAACAACTGCGTACTCGGTGTGAGTGCTGTGAGGCTCTATAAAAATAGACTTGATAAGTGTATTTTGGAAGAAGCCGTCGTCGGAGGTTTTACGCTTAAATGAATTTGAAAATGTTTCCTTCAAATCATCATAGGTGTGGTCTCCGTTTGAAAGACGGTTGATAAGCGCATCCTCAAGGCTACCGCTTTCAAGCACACGAAAGCGAGTGTTCGGATTTGATGTAATCACCTTGAACCTGCAATCGTCATAATCAAAATCCATATCAACGGTATAGCCCTTGCCGTTTTTCTTTGCCTCAATTTGAGGCTCAAAGCTATGCTTCATTTCAACAACCTCAAGGCTGTTTCCCTTTTCGTACACAGCAATAAAATCAAGCTCAACGCCTGCTTTGCCGAGGCTTACAAGCTCAATGCTGTCTGCATAATCAAGCTCAATAACGCAAAGGCTGTCGCTGTGAGGGAACACGGTATTGGCACCGTTTACGCAAAACTCCGCATCACCGTCGGTTACTGTCTTATATCTGACGGCAACAACAGGATTATTGATGCCCTGTGCATCAAGATTGTACGACACCCTGTCTCCTTTTTCACAGCCAAACGGTTTCAGGTTTAGGTAATGAACATGGGCATGGTCGCATCTGTCACCAAGACCGTAGCCGAGATAAAACTCCTCATCCCTGAACATACCTCTGAACATACCGTCGGGAGTTTCGTTTTCCCACGGGCGAACGGCAGCATAGGCAAATTTTGCATAATCATTTGCCTTAATAAGTTTATAATTACTGTCTTTTGCCTTTA
The DNA here is from genome assembly GCF_945980375.1 of uncultured Eubacterium sp. GTDB lineage: Bacteria > Bacillota > Clostridia > Oscillospirales > Acutalibacteraceae > Eubacterium_R. The sequence goes on from NZ_CAMFQO010000004.1 coordinate 38,236, forward strand.
TGTAATATTCCTTAGAATTCGGAAATTCAAGAGATGAATAGAAATTAAGGACAGTATTTTGAGAAAGGTCGGTATTGTTTACAAATTTAACTCTTGCAAGATAAGCCTCATCGTTTATTTTTGAAAAGGACACATCGGCATAAACCTGATCCTTCCACATAAGCTCATATCTGTATGAATAGAATGAGTAATCTGTTGAACATTTCCACAAATGATAGCTTGACGGAACCGTAACATTGGGAACAGGAGTTGATGAGTTCCAAATGGTTGGATGAACTGTAAAATCAAAGCGTACCGCATCTGCATTGGATTTGCCGTTTTTGTTGCTTATGTCACCCATAATTCTGGACAGTCCCATATATTTTTTAGAATATGGTCCCCAAACGGGCATACAGGTCTTTTCGGACATACTTTTCTCCTTATTTGAGTTAAATTTAACAATCAAAAGTTTACAAATATTATGAGTTAAAAAGCACAATTTGTCAATACAATATATGGCAATACTCTCTTATTTTTTAACTTTTATTGACAAAGATTGCCTAATAGATTATTATATTATTAATATTAATTCTTTGCAGACAGTTTGAACGAAATGGAGCTTTTATATGAATATTGATGAAAATGTACGCAAGATACTTATTTCTCTGTTAAGGAAATGGAAGGTCTTGGTTGTATTTGCAATTATCGGTGCCCTGCTTGGATACTTTTACACGGCAAACATAACAAAGCTTACATACACATCAACGGTGGAATTTCTTGCCTCTACTGTTGACACAAGCAGTGAGCTTAAGGAAGCATACCCAAATGTTGATGACGTCAGAATAAGCAACACCAGCAAAATGAATTACACAACAATGATGCTTGCAACATACATTGAAATTATGAACACAAACGAGTTTGCTACAAATGTTGCGCAAGGGCTGAACAATCGCCTTAATTCAAGCTACACCGGTGCTTACATCAAAAGTGTAATGAATATTGAAGCGGTTGAGGATACCGCCATGTTCAAAATCAGTGTAACAACCGAAAGCAACGAAAAATCATACGAAATTGCTCATCAGCTTGAAACAGAGGTTCCCAAGATGATGAAGAACACAAACAGCGGTCTTGTTCAAGCAACTGTACAGGACAAGCCTATTAAGGCCTCCACCGCAGGAAGCAAGGGCTATCCAAAGAAATGCCTTATCGGAGCAATAGGCGGATTACTTGTTGCGGCAGCATATGTTATTCTTCGCAACCTTCTTGATATTAGAATTCGCAGCAGTGAGGAGCTTATTGAGAGATACGATATCCCTGTTCTCGGTAACATACCTAATTACGAAATCAAAAACGCATCCACCCGTTCAAGAGAAATTGACGAGGCATACATAACAAAGGAAAAAGGAGATGAAAGATAATGGCTAAAAAGAAAGACAAAAAAAACAGCACAATCTCCTCCCGTCAGCTTCTCAAAAATATTGAAATGGACCCATCTCTCAAGTTTAGAGTTGAGGAAGCATACAAAAGCATAAGAACAAACATTATGTTTTCCGTAATGAAAAAGGGCTGTAAAACCATTGTTGTTTCTTCTTCAGTTCCAAACGAAGGCAAAACGACAACCACAATTAACATTGCCATCGCTCTTTCTCAGGCTAACCAAAGGGTGCTTCTCATTGACGGTGATTTGCGTAAACCAAAGATTCATCACTATTTTTCCGTGCCGAATTCTCCCGGTCTTACAAACTATCTCGGCAACAAAGTCGGCGCAACCGGTACAGGCCAAACCGATTTGTATTCGGTAATTCACCCAACAGAATACGAAAATCTTTCTGTTCTATGCTCAGGCTCTATTCCGCCGAATCCGGCAGAAATCCTTGGCAGTGAGCCTATGGCAGAATTTCTTGAGGAAATAGGCAGAGACTTTGACTACATTATTATCGACACTCCGCCGCTTAATGTTGTATCGGACGCTTTACCTGTTATAAGAGAAAGCGACGGTGTTGTTCTTGTTGTGCGTTCCAACCAATCAACTCATCCCGAAATTCAAAAGACAATTTCCGCGCTTGAGTTTATTGATGCAAAAATACTTGGATTTGTTGTAAACTTTGCAGAGTCGAGCCGTTCAAAATACGGCTATAACAAATACGGCAGATACCGTTACGGCAAATACAGAGCAGGCTATGGTTACGGTGCATACGGAGGATACGGTAATTACGGTTACGGCAATTACGGTTACGGTAATTACGGCTATGGAAATTATGGCTACGGCAATTACGGATACGGCTATGGATACGATTACGGTATACCACGCAAAAACCAAGACGAAAGACAATAGCACAAAAGGAATTAAACGCAAATGATTATTGAAAATCTTGTAGAAACCCATTGCCACATTATTCCCGGAATTGACGACGGAGCAAAGGATATTGAAACAAGCCTCGCCATGATTAAGCATTTGCAGGAGCAGGGTGCAAAAAAGATTATTTTAACTCCGCATTACTATTCGGACACTATATCGCTTGATGATTTTTTAAGGCAACGCGACAAGGCATTTAACGAGCTTTACAAGGCTCTTCCGAGCGGAAGCCCTACCCTTATACCTGCCGCAGAGGTTTTTATAAGCAAATACCTTTTTAACAATCAAAGCATTGATGAGCTTAAGATCGCGGGTTCAAACTATATTTTAATTGAGCATCCGTTTTCGTGCAGCTTTTCGGACAACAGCTACGACAGGCTTATGAATATGTACTGCGATTACGGTGCACGGCCTATTCTTGCTCATATTGAAAGATACCCTGCACTTATGGACGACATGTACAGGCTTGAGGATTACATTCAGATGGGATGCTTAACTCAGGTAAATGTTTCATCATTTTCAGAGGCTCACAGAAGCATAAGAAAAAAACTGTTTAAGCTGCTCGACACAGGTCACATTCATCTTATCGGCTCTGACTGTCACAACCTGACATCAAGAATCCCCGACTATGAGGACGGCGTTAAAGAGATTATCAAAAAGAGCGGTCAGGAGGCTGTTGACACTTTAATCAAAAACGCAAACATTTTAACATCAAACGTATAAAGCATACCAATGCCCCGAATCTGTTTTTTAGAATCGGGGCATATTTTTTGTTTTTTGACAATGGTTACCGAATACTGCCTAACCGATTCAAATATAATATACGGGTGATGTTATGAAAAAAGCACTCGAAGCGGCACAGTCGGTAGGGATTTTTGCATTAATAATTTGCTTCATTGTCTTTTCCGTTAGGGCAAAGGCACAGGCATTGGAGGGAATGAAGCTATGCCTCAATGTAATTGTGCCAACGCTTTTACCGATTTTAATACTAACCAACACGATTATAAAATCGAGTTCAAGAGCCTTTCTTGAAACGGTGTTTTCTCCCCTTGCACGACTTTTAAGGCTTCCGAAATGTGCCTGCTGTGCACTTATCTTAAGCTTGATAGGAGGATACCCGACAGGTGCAATACTGTCCAATGAGCTTTTTAATCTGCATCTTATAGACAGTCAAACGGCAAAGAGGCTTTTGCGGTGCAGCTTTTGCGGAGGCGTGGCATTTATTATAACTGCTGTTGGAACAATACATCTAAACAGTACAAAAACAGGAATAATAATTTATACCATAAATGTTTTGTCATCAATAATAATCTGTGTTGCAGACGGCATAATACATCCGAACACTAACAAAAGCACACAAGAGTATTCCATAGGCTCGCAAAGCTTTTGCAATGCACTTATCAGCTCGATAGAGTGCAGTACAAAAAGTGTAGCTGTAATGTGCGGATGCATAGTATTTTTTTCTGCTATATGCGGATTGGTGAGCATACCGCCGTTTGCAATGCCGTTAATAGAAATAACAAACGGAATATTCAAGTTTAACGGCAGTATTTCCCTACCGTACTTATGCTTCTTTTTATCGTTTGGCGGATTATGTATACATCTGCAAATTCTTAATGTAATAAAAAGTACGGGTATTGGATATATTGATTTTTTCGTTCACAGGGTTGTGGGCGGATTAATCTCATATTTCCTGGGAAAAGGATACATACTTTTATTTAATCCGGACACGGAGGTTTTCAGCAACATATCTCAAATCACACCAAGGCTAAATCAAATCAACGGTAGCTTAAGCATAATTCTTCTTGCAAGCTGTATTGTTATTGTTGTTGACCTAAATAACAAAAAATCAAAATTGATATAAGTAACGGAATATGGTATTATTGTATTGGTGATTAAAATGTACAGGAATACTATAAAGCTTATTTGCACAATTCTTGCACTGATAATGCTTTGCTCGTGCAGTGATATAGGTGCAATAAGCCAAAGAATTGATGAAGAAAAGCAAACTACAACGCAATACACCGAGATTGAACAATTCTCCTCTGTAAACGATGTTGAGGAATATACCTTTTTTCCGTATGTTCAAATAAACAACAATGTTCCCGAATTTGACGACACAAGCTATACAGAATCATTTGAGCAGTACGGCGAGCTTGACAGCTTGGGAAGATGCACCTCCTGCATTGCAAACATAGGCACAGACCTAATGCCGACCGAGGAGCGCGGAGCAATAGGCTCAATAAAGCCTACCGGCTGGCAGGTGGCAAAATACGACTGTGTAGACGGCAAATATCTATACAACCGTTGTCACCTTATCGGCTATCAGCTAACAGCGGAAAATGCCAACCCAAAAAACCTTATTACAGGCACGCGCTACCTTAATGTTGACGGTATGCTTGAATTTGAAAGCATGGTTGCCGATTATGTAAAATCAACAGGCAACCACGTGCTTTACAGGGTTACGCCGATATTTAAGGGTGATGAGCTTGTTGCAAGAGGTGTGCAAATGGAGGCATACAGCATTGAGGACAACGGCAAGGGTGTTCAGTTTAATGTTTACTGCTACAATGTTCAGCCTAATATAGAAATAGACTACAAAACCGGCAACAGCAGATACGTAGGTGATGAATCGACAACGCAATACAACACAGGCGAAAGGCAGGAATATATAGTTAACACAAGCTCACGAAAATTTCACCTGCCCTCCTGCTCTGCTGTCAGCAAAATAAAGCAGGAAAACAAAAAGGCATATATAGGATACAGAGATAATCTTGTCAAGAACGGATATGAGCCCTGCGGTCAATGCAAGCCTTGAAATTTCATTAGTTTATAAAGAGTTAATCAAATATTAATTTATTATTTGATTTTTTGTGTTTATATAAGTATAATAAAAATGATACTTAATTTTTATGGGAGAATCATATGCCTAATTACGAAAAATATAAATGTCCCGTATGCAATCAGCAATTTTCACGAGACGATGACATAGTTACCTGCCCTGAATGCGGTACGCCTCACCACAGAGAATGCTATGGCTTAACAGGTCATTGCGTTAACCGTGGCTTACATTCAACAGGCTACAGCTTTTTGGAGGAGCACAAGCCCATTATTCCCGAAAAGCCACAGCCCGCAATCACAGGCGAATACTATACTCCACAGGGTGACAGCGTCAAAGCGGATAGCAACAATACAGAAAATGACGAGGAGCAATCCCCTATTCCGAGCTTTCAGCCTATTCAGTTCAACGCACCTCAATACAAGGAGGAGGGCGAAATTGACGGAGTGAGCATAAACGATATTGCGGCAACAGTAAGGACAAATCAAAAAAGATTTGTTGATGTATTCAAAAAGCAATCACAAGGCAGGAAAAAGCTTGGCTGGAACTGGGGTGCATTCTTTTTCGGTGCTTACTACTATCTTTTCAGAAAAATGTACAAGCAGGGCTTTGCGTTTTTCTGTATTCAGTTTTCTATCATTATGCTTGGCGATACGGCATTGTTCAAGCTTGCACCAAAGTATATGGCAGAGCTTCAACGCATAGTAACAACCTTTGACCCAACAGCAGGAACGTTGCCGGATGTCAGCTCACTTATCGGCATTTCCGATGCACAAACCGCAACAACTATCGCGTATGCAATGTTGGGTGCGCTACTGCTTTTTAGAATTATCATCACAGTATTTGCAGATTACTTTTACAAGGGCACTGTTTTTGACATAATCAAAAAGGTATCAGCGCAAATTGAAGACGGTGCAAGCTTTATTTCCTCCCCGTTTTTCACACAGGAAACAGGGCTTAACCAGGATCAAATGAGAAGAATGTATCTTGGCAATCGCGGCGGAGTGTCATTGTTTGCACCTATGTTGGCGTACTTTTTATTCTACATCGTAACATCATTTATTTAGGGTATCACCCGGGAGAAACAATTTATGAAAAAAATAAGAAAGGCTATTATTCCTGCTGCCGGACTCGGCACAAGAGTTTTGCCTGCATCAAAGGCAATTCCAAAGGAAATGCTTAATATTGTTGACAAGCCTGCAATTCAGTACATTGTTGAAGAGGCTTTTAACAGCGGTATCGAGGAGGTACTGATTATCACTAACAGGGGTAAGGGCGCAATTGAGGATCACTTTGACCACGCGTTTGAGCTTGAGTCAAAGCTTGAAGGAAATCCTGACAAGGCTGACCTTCTTGACTCTGTAAAGGCTTGTGCAAGCCTTGGCAACATATACTTTTTGCGTCAAAAGGAAACAGGGGGCTTGGGCCATGCCGTACTGTGTGCAAAGTCTTTTGTAGGTGATGAGCCGTTTGCCATTTTGTACGGCGACGATGTCATAATAGCCGACAATCCCGTTACAAAGCAGCTCATAGATGCATACGAAAAATACGGCAAGGGTGCAGTAGGTGTTAAGGAGGTTGACACGGAGTCAATCAAAAAATACTGCTCGCTTGCAGTGGAGCATCTTGAGGGCAACTGCTACAGCTGTAATGATATGATAGAAAAGCCAAAGACAGAGGAAATTATGTCTAATTACTCTATACTTGGCAGAGTGGTTATGCCACCGGAAATTTTTGAAATTTTGGAAAACACACCAAAGGGTGCAGGAAACGAGCTCCAGCTGACCGACGCTATGCGTACGCTTGCAAAGACTAAAGGCGTTATTGCCGTTGACTATGACGGAACAAGATACGATATGGGCAACAAGCTTGGTATATTGCAGGCCAATATTGAGGTTGGCTTAAAGCATCCGGAGCTTTCAGAGCAGCTTAAGAATTACATAAAGGAGCTAACAAAAAATCTGTAATCCCGAAAGGAACAACAATGAATCAGTTTAATCAACAAAATCAAGAATATATGCAGGCTATGATGTTTCAAAGGCAGGTAAGCTATATGAAGAAAAAGCAACGCGCCGAAATCCTAAAGGCAGGATTTATTCTCGGCGGTGCAATCATTGCTTACATTGTTTTGCAAAGTGTTTGGGCTTTATCTATGCACGCCTTTGGATTAACACAGGTATATGAAGATTCCGTAATGTTCAAATATGCCTTTAATATTATTGCGGTTGATTTGCTTGCAATGCTTCCTGCGTTCGGTATTGCCGCACTTATGCTAAAGAAAAATTTTGTCGGTGAATTGCTACCGTCAAAAAAGGTTGGCAAGGCAAAGTTTACTGCTTGGGTTTTGCTTGGAATGGGTGGCGCAATGCTTGCAAACCTGCTTGTATCGTGGCTTATCACATTTACCAAAGAGGTACTTGGATATGAGCTTACACAAAACGATTACGGCACTGCAAGTGACCCTTTATCACTGTTTGTTATGTTTTTTGCAATCGCGGTTGCTCCTGCAATATTTGAAGAGTTTGCGTTCAGGTGCTGTGCGCTCGGCGCGTTAAAAAAGTTCGGCAAGGGCTTTGCAGTATTCTCCGTAAGCATAATTTTCGGTTTAATCCACGGCAATGTTATTCAGTTTGTTTTTGCATTCTTTGTAGGCTTAATTTTGGCATACATTACGGTACAAACAGACAATGTATTGATAGCCATGGTTATTCACGGCATCAATAACGGTCGCTCGGTTATAAACGATATGGTTGAGGCAATGGCAAACGAGGACGTTGCAAACAAGGTTACATCTGTCTTGTTTATTGTATTCCTTGTGCTTGGCGTTATCTCGTTAATCTATTTGCTGATAAAAAAATCGTTTAAGAGAGAAAAAAAGCAAATTAACATTTACGACAACAACTTTTTTGTAAAGATTGCCTGTATGGCACCGGGTATGATTGTTCCGTTTGCAATACTTATAAAGATGACACAGTCATACGTAACAAAGATATGATGAAAAATGCTTTCATGGAAAAGGCGCTTGAGCTTGCAAGGCAAAGTGCCAATGAAGGAGAAGTGCCTGTCGGTGCGGTAATAGTTAAGGATAACAGAATAATTGCCTGTGGCAGAAACAGACGGGAGCTTGGCAAAAACGCCCTGTATCACGCAGAGATTGAGGCTATCGACAATGCCTGCAAGGCTCTCGGCGGTTGGAGGCTGTGGCAATGCGAGATGTACGTTACCCTTGAGCCTTGCCCGATGTGTGCAGGTGCAATAATTAATTCTCGAATAAAAGCCGTTTACTACGGTGCTTCGGACAACAAGGCAGGCAGCTTTGGCTCTGTTGCAGATTTTAATCGACTGCCGTACAATCACAAGCCTGAAATTTATGCGGGCATTATGGCAGACGAGGCACAGAATCTGCTGACAGAATTCTTTTATAATTTAAGGCAAAATAAAAAATCACGAACCGATTAGAGATTTAATCTGTTCGTGATTTTGTTTTTTAATCGTAATTCAATTTTTATAGTAAGGATGCAACCCTGTCGCCCATCTGCTGTGTATTAACAGCCTCGAAGCCCTCCTCGTAAATATCGGGAGTTCTAACCTGAGTGAGCGCAATATCTACTGCCTTTTCTATTGCATCGGCGGCCTCTGCCTGACCGAAGGTATAGCGAAGCATCATAGCTGCCGAAAGAATGGTTGCAAGCGGGTTTGCCTTGCCCTGACCTGCTATATCCGGAGCAGAGCCGTGAATAGGCTCATACAAACCAAACGTGCCCTCTGCAAGAGAAGCAGAAGCAAGCATACCGATTGAGCCTGAAATCATCGAAGCCTCGTCGGAAAGAATATCACCAAAAATGTTTGATGTTACGATGGTATCAAACTGATTTGGGTTACGAACAAGCTGCATTGCGCAGTTGTCAACATACATATACGAAACCTCAACCTCAGGGTAATCCTTAGCCGTTTCTTCCATAACCTTTCTCCAAAGGCGAGAGCTGTCAAGAACATTTGCCTTGTCAACGCAGGTAAGTCTCTTTTCACGCTTCATTGCGTATTCAAAGCCAGCCTTAACAATCCTCTTAATTTCGGGATAGGTGTAGCGTTCGGTATCATATGCGCCTACAACGCCGTTTTCCTCATATGTTCCTCTGTCGCCAAAATAGATACCGCCTGTAAGCTCTCTGACAATAAGGATATCAAGTCCGTCGCCGATAATTTCCTCCTTAATAGGAGATGCACTTTTAAGCGGTGCAAAAATCTTTGCCGGACGAAGATTTGCAAACAAGCCCAAATCCTCACGAATAGCAAGCAATCCCTTTTCGGGACGGTTATTGCCGGGCTGGCTATCCCACTTAGGTCCGCCGACAGCACCCAAAAGCACAGCATCCGACGCCTTGCAGGCATCTGCCGTTTCCTGCGGGTAAGGCACACCTGTTGCGTCAATTGCACATCCGCCCAAAAGCTGATAGTTGTAATTGCACTTAAAGCCGAATTTTTCTCCTGCCTTATCCAAAACCTTTATTGCTTCATCAACGATTTCGGGGCCTATTCCGTCACCCTTCAATACTGTAATATTATAATTGTTCATATGTTCTCCTCCAATCAGCAAACATCAAAAATTCCGGGCATGGTGTCATCACGCATTGTATCAGGCTGATCACGGTTGATTGCACAGATAACACCCTTCATACAAGCATAGCCGATGTTGTGGCTGACGCCGATACCAAAGATTGTTTTGCCCTGTGGGTTCTTAAGCTGAATGTAGCTGATAGCCTTTGAATCGGAGCCAACAGAAATTGCATGCTCGTCGTAATCGATAAACTCATATTTGCAAAGCGGGGTTTTGTTCATAGCGTCACAGAATGCGCCTACCGGTCCGTTTCCGTAGCCCTCTATTTGAATAGGTGCCTCGTCCTTGTACTTAAGAGTGCCTGTAAAATGAACGGTTGTAAGAGTGTCCTCTTCGTTCTTTTCCTCCGCAATCTTATAATTGGCAAGTCTGTAAGGGCCGTTTACATTTCTGTATTCCTTTTGGAACAGGTCAAATACCTCTTCACTTGTAAGCTCCTTGCCCTTTTCGTCGCAAGCCTTTTGAACAACCGCACCAAACTCGGGATGCATAGGCTTTGGCATCTTTATACCGTAATTGTTTGCAAGGATAAATGCTGTACCGCCCTTGCCCGATTGCGAATTGATGCGAATAATAGGCTCGTACTCTCTGCCGACATCGGCAGGGTCAATAGGAAGATAAGGAACCTCCCACATATCTGAATGGGTGTCGTCCATATAAATTTTGCCCTTGTTGATAGCATCCTGATGAGAGCCTGAAAATGCAGTAAACACAAGCTCACCTGCATACGGATGACGTGGCGGAACCTTCATTTTTGTACAACGCTCGTATACATCCTTAATCTTGTTAATATCGTGAAAATCAAGCTGTGGGTCAACGCCCTGGGTCCACATATTAAGTGCAAGGGTTACGATGTCAACATTACCGGTACGCTCACCGTTACCGAAAAGTGTGCCCTCTATTCTGTCTGCACCTGCAAGCAAGCCGAGCTCTGCGGCTGCAACGCCTGTGCCACGGTCATTGTGTGGATGAAGAGAAATGATTGCGGCTTCTCTGTTTGGTAAGTGACGGCAAAAATATTCAATTTGGTCTGCGTAGCCGTTTGGAGTTGAGCCCTCAACAGTTGACGGCAAATTAAGAATAATCGGATTTTCCTTGGTGATATGAAGCTCCTCCATAACTCGCTTGCATATCTCTACTGCATTATCCATCTCTGTTCCGGAGAATGATTCAGGTGAATACTCAAAGCGAATGTTAATGTCGGGATTCTTTTTCTTTTCTTCCTCTGTCAATTCGTAAATAAGCTGTGCACCCTTAACGGCAATGTCAATTACACCGTCCATATCGGTCTTAAATACGACCTTTCTTTGCAGGGCTGATGTAGAATTGTAAAAGTGAACAATAACGTTCTTTGCGCCGTGGATAGCCTCAAATGTCTTTTTGATAAGGTGAGGTCTTGCCTGAACAAGAACCTGAATTGTAACATCATCGGGAATGTATCCACCGTCAATAAGAGTTCTTAAAATTTCGTACTCGGTTTCGCTTGCTGACGGAAAGCCAACCTCAATTTCCTTAATTCCGACATCTACAATAGTCTTAAAAAACTCAAGTTTTTCCTGCAAATTCATTGGGTCAACAAGAGCCTGATTGCCGTCACGCATATCAACAGAGCACCAAACAGGCGCCTTTGTAATTTGCTTTGACGGCCATGTTCTGTCCGGGATGTCTATCGGCTTAAAGCCAAAATATTTTTTGCAACCTTTGTTCATAATGAAAAATCTCCTTCCTTTTAGTGCAAAGGGATATAAAAAATCCCCTACACTCATTAAAGTATAGGGGCGTAAAATACGCGGTACCACCCTATTTCAGCAGTAGGTTGAACTGCCCTTTAGCATCTATCAATGCCTTAGCCTGTAACGCGGCCAAACGGACGGACCTATTGATTACTTTTCAGACCGTCGACTCCACAGAGAGCTATACATTATTTACTGTCCGTCGATTCGCACCAACCACCGACTCTCTGAAGTAAGCAAATAATCTTTTTCTGCTTCAACATCTTTAAGGGTACTGTTAAATTTTCAGTAAATATATTATACCAAATTTTTATGATTTGTCAAGACCTTTTATATTTTTGAATATCCGTAGCCGTTGCTGATTGCATCAACAGGAATACCCTTTTGGCAGAGAGGGCAATCGTGCGACGGATAAGAAATATAGCCGGGAATATCCTTTTCGGTGAACAATGAATTTACAGGAACGCCTGCAATACGGCTTTGCATAGAGAATGCGGATGAAATACCTGCAACCTTGCCGCCGTAGTATGTAACACTTTCTACTGCCCTTTCGATAGTTCTGCCCGATGTGATACAGGAAATCAAAAGCAAAACATTTTTACCGTAAATCATTCGGCGAAGATTATCTCTGAAAATCAAATTGCCTGCGGCATCGTATTCGCTGCCGACAACAAAAACAGTTTGGTCAGGATTTGGTGCCATCATAGACGGATTGGCAAGCTCCATTGCCAAATATGCACCGAGAGCCTGAGTTTCGTACAGGCAAAGAACGGTGTCTACATCTATGCCGTTAGTGTTGTAATACTCTGCCAAAAGCTTTGCGGCATCAATGGAATTATTAAGGTTATGCTTGATGTCGGACGTACCTACATAATAATTGATGTGATTGTTGGCAGAAATAAAGTGCCCGGGCATAACATGAATAAAAACATTTTCGTTTTTTGGATGCGTAATAGTGTAAACGTTGCTCATAAAAAAGCCCCCTTTTTATTTAATATTACACTAAAGCGATAGCTATTGCAAGGAAAAATTTATAAACATTATACAAAACTGCTTAAAATGTATACCTTTTATCCCCAAGATTGTTTTTATCCCCTCAGTCGTCATAAATGACGACAGCTCCCCTTACAATAAGGGGAGCCTTAATTCGTTATAGGATCGTTCGCGTGGCTCCCCTTGAAGCAAGGGGAGCTGTTGAGCACAGCGAAACTGAGGGGATTTACTTATTTACCTTTTATCCCCTCCGAGTGCTTCGCACTCACCGTCTCGCCTGCCGGCTCGGTCGGTGCTTCTGCATATTCGTGCAGAGGTCTCCACCGGAGACCCACACCCTTAATTACATTATAAGGGGAGGCAAAAAATGCTCCCCTTGTAATAAGGGGAGCCGTAGTAAATTTGATATTGCGTTAGAACGGGATTTCCGATGCAGGCTGTGAAGCAGAAGCTTGTGAGCCGATACCGACCTCGTCAGGACTACCCTCGTAGCCTTCACCCGATGAGGTGGAAATTACATCATTTGTCTGGAACATTACAACCTTAATCTCAGGTGTCTCAAATTTCTTCATTAACTTGTACCTCCTTAATTAAAGTTGATAGCAACCTCATTGTTGCTCAACAATGTTATTCTGTCGCCGTTAGCGTCAAAGTATATAATGTAAGCCTTTGCCGATACGGAGCTGATGTTTGCAGCTTTTTCAACATTAACCTTGAATGTATACTCATTTCTTGATGTCTTGTTGTTAGACTTAAAGTTGTATACTGTACCGCCGGCAGTGGCCTTGATACCCCACTCAACAATTTGTGCATTGTCCGGAACAAAGAACTTGCAGTTGAATGCGGCAATATCCTTTGTATCGTTACTGTCATGATACGAGCCTGTTACACCAACACTTGCTGTTGGGGTAAAGTCATTAGGAAGCTCGTATACATAAATGTCAGAGTTGTGAGGAGCATAGAACTCGTCGGTCTTGAAATAGGTGAGAAGCTTGGTCTTTGCCTCGTCCTGAGTAACATCGGTAACTGCCCCTGAATACATTCCGTAGTATGTGCTCGAGCCGTAAAGCTTTACAAAACTGTCGTAGTTGTACTTTCTTACACCGCCGTCGCCAAAGTTCTTAAAGTGGATTCCGCACTTATGTGCATCTGCATCTTCAACATTGAAATTGTACTGTGCACGAACGGTGATTTCACCGCCGTTTGCAAGACCTTTAACCTCTGTCTTGTCCCAAGCAATTGCTGTGTAGAACGGAATTGCAGGGATTGCAACATCACTTGTTGCAAATGAAATACCGGGCTCAAGATATTTTATGGCAACGAGGTTATTGTTTCTGCCCATAAATACAACCTTGGTTATATTCTTCTGTGATGTGCTGTTTTCTGCAAGGTGAGCAATAACCGATATATTCTCTGTAACTACAAGTGAAAGTGTATTTTCGCCTGTTCTTACATAAGATATAACCTCGTTATCGTTGCCTACTCTATTTTTGATTTCCCACTTTTCAACATCGCCGTCGGAAACGGTGAGTTCGACAGTATCTCCGTATTTTTTATCGATTACTTGTGCATCGCCTACTGGCGTACCGTTCTGTGATTTGGTAAAGGTAATTGTAACACTTGATGAAATAAGCGAGCTGATTGCTGTAAGGAGCTCTGCTGCAAGTGAGTTAACGTCGTCTTCTGTTGTTGGAACAACATTCTTTATTCTGTTATATTCATCAGAAAGATTTTGATACGTGTCTGCAACATATTTGCCATCAGCATTGCCGACGTTGAGTATATTTTCAGCCTGTGTCTTTGCAGAATCAAGTGCCGATGTATCAAGGAGAACATGACCGCAGTACTGACAATGACCTGTGCCGTCGTCGGTGTGAGCCTCTTCAACATTCAATTTGTCACATCTTGAACAGGTCTTAATATGCTTTGTGTAATCCTTAAATGCGTATTTAGGATCGTGGTTATCCGGGTCAATTGCACCGAATTCCAAACCGCAGACAGTACATACAGCCTTGGCAGTACAAGTAGCAGTACCTGTACACGATTCAGCATTACTTACCTCTTTTATAATTATATCAGAGGTTACAACATCATCTGCTGTATATGTTGTTGGCCAAGAGAATCTAACATGCTTGCCCTCATCAATAAAGATTGGATCATCGTTATGAGTTTGGGGTGCACTGTTGCTTGGAAATGCACCTATTTTTGAACCGTACTCAATAACCCTATTTTCAATTACATTATTTGTTTGTGTGCGGAAAGACACAGTTACTTTCTTAAGTTTAAGATTATTGTAAGCTGTATCAACTGCAGCTATCAAGCTATCCATATCGTTTGCAGCATCTATTACTGCTTGCTCCGTGTTAGCATCATAATCATACAATGATGGATCAAAAGCGAACATCTTATAAATAGCATTGTAGTATGCATTTAATGTGGTAGTATCATAAATTGAATCATCAAATGTAGACAAGAAACTGTTTACTGAATTAACCTTATCAATTATTTTCTTGTAATTAAGAACATAAATTGATTTACCACTAACAGAACCTGTTGTATGAACTTGAGGTGTGCCCTCGTCGGTACCAACCTTATATTCAAAAGTTGGGTTTATTTTCTTATAGCTTTCAGAAAAATCTCCGCCTTTATACTGCATTATGTTAGCATAGTAGCCTGTTTCACCTTGCTTATAGTAGGAACCTACACTTGAATTGTCCGAATAAACTTCCTGCGTTCCTCTTTCATTAAGTATATACTGAACGTTATTTCTGCCGTCAGTACCCTGCCATTTTGTATTTTTAATTGCTAATACGTTTGCACCATCGACAATTCTGCAATAGTATGAACGAACATTGCTCCAACCGTAGTTCCATGGTTTATCATAACCTGTAATAGCGAAGCCAATTGGAAATTGAGGCACTGTATTTCCATTGTATAAAAGTACAGTATTACCATAAAAAATATGAGATTTAAGATAAATCTTATCTTTACCTTCTGCACTTACTGGTGTGGATAAATACGCCTCTTGCATGTTGTTAGGAGCATACAACACATTCTTGTACGAATTATTGTAGTAATTCTCTTCAATGTAATCACTATCATCTGAGAATGAGCCGTACTTTGTGGCTTCATATGCAGTAAAATTACGGTCGGAAAAATCATAAATTGTAACTGAAGCTGTAGTATTTGAACACGTTATGGTTGTATCTGACCAGCCGTTTGTACCTCCTGATTCGCCTGCTTTTGAAAGCATAAATACAATTGTTGCTGTTGATTTACCTGCTTTTTTTGCTGCAACAATCGCAGGTCCCAAATCCACAGTCCTGTCAGAATTATCATTTTTTATTGTAGGATATGATGCTATGTGCTTTAATCCCCAATAGGTTTTTGCACGAGAAATATGAGCACCATCATCTTTTGACCATATATCTGCAAAAGTTGCACGACGACCACCTGCAGCGAAAGAATCCACGTTTGCCGTAGGATAATATACAGATACACCCAATGATTCTGTTTCTTTAAGGTTAATTTTGAACGTATATGTAGCACTTATTCTTTTAGCCTCTGTATAGTTTATACCACTAATGTTAAATGTAACGTATCCAACAGAGAAGTTACTATTTTGTGAGTCATTAACCAAGTCAAAAGTATTTGTTCCTGTTCTGTTGCTAGAAGCATACAAGCCGTAATAGCTCCTGTTTATAGTAGTATTTGACGTTGCTGCGCCTACAGTTATTGCGGAAAACGGCAATGATGTTGCTATCATTACTACGGCAATTATGCATGCAAGTGATCTTCTAAAAAACTTTTTCATAAAAACCTTCCTCCAAAAATTTATTTGAAGCAAACCACAGCTATGGTGCAAATGGGTATAGTTATAGCATAGGTTTCCATATACTGTAATTTTATCATAATATGCAAGTTATAGCAACAAAATTTTTTCAAAAAAGTGACTATTTATTAACAAAAAATTTATAATTTATTGTGCAAAATAACAATAGTTTAACAAAGAATTAAGTTGAGCAGTTGTGTTGTTGGTTTATCCCCAAGGTTGTTTTATCCCCTCCGAGTGCTTCGCACCCACCTCCCCTTACAATAAGGGGAGGCAAAATTCGTTACAGGAACGTTCACGTGGCTCCCCTTGAAGCAAGGGGAGCTGTTGAGCACAGCGAAACTGAGGGGATTTACCTTTTATCCCCTCAGTCGTCATAAATGACGACAGCGTCTCGCCTCCCGGCTCGGTCGGTGCTTCTGCACTTTCGTGCAGAGGTCTCCACCGGAGACCCGCACCCCTTACAATAAGGGGAGGCAGAATTTGTTGCAGGATCGTTCGTGTGGCTCCCCTTGAAGCAAGGGGAGCTGTTGAGCACAGCGAAACTGAGGGGATTTACCTATTTACCTTTTATCCCCTCAGTCGTCATAAATGACGACAGCTCCCCTTACAATAATGGGAGCCGATATAGTATGGATTATTTCATTCTTTGTTTAACGAGTGAATCGATTTTGTCGCAAACACCGTAAAAGTTTGAATTGATTTCGTAATTACTTACACGCAAAACAAGCAAACCGAACTGCTGCAAATACACTGTTCTGGCATCATCATACATTTTGCCCGACAGTTCATAGTGCTGTGAGCCGTCGATTTCCACAACGAGCTTTGCTGATGAACAATAAAAATCAACAATATATTTTCCCAAAACCTTTTGTCTTGAGAACTTAACAGGATAGTCCCTAAGAAAATCGTACCACAAATGACGTTCCTCATTTGTCATATTCTTTCGCAATTCCCGTGCGTTTTGCACGAGGGAAGGATTATACTTTCTATCCATAGTTTTGTACCTTTTATCCCCTCAGTCACCTGCGGTGACAGCTCCCCTTACAATAAGGGGAGGCAGAACGGTTTACTTTATTATTGATGTGCCGGTCATTTCTGCAGGTTGCGGCATACCCATTGCCTTGAGCATTGTAGGAACGATGTCGGAAAGCTTGCCGCCCTCACGGAGTTCAACATCACCGCAATTACAAACGATGAACGGTACCTCGTTTGTTGTGTGTGCAGTAAACGGTGAGCCGTCGGGCTCTTTCATTTGGTCGGCATTGCCGTGGTCTGCTGTAATGAACAATGTGCCGCCGTTATCCATAACTGCCTGATAGAGTGAGCCGACGCAATCGTCAACCGCCTCAACAGCCTTTACTGCGGCATCAAACACACCTGTATGGCCAACCATATCGCAGTTTGCAAAGTTTACGATAACAACATCATACTTACCGGAGCGCACTGCTTCATTAAGCTTTTCGGACACAAGATATGCAGACATTTCAGGCTGAAGGTCGTATGTTGCAACCTTTGGTGACGGAATCAAAATTCTATCCTCGCCCTCATTAACTGCCTCAACACCGCCGTTAAAGAAGAAGGTTACGTGAGCATACTTTTCGGTTTCTGCAATACGAAGCTGAGTCATACCGTTATTTGCGAGGTATTCGCCAAAGGTATTTTTAAGTGACTGCGGCTTAAATGCAACATCCACGTTAGGCATTGTTGCGTCGTACTGAGTCATACATACATAATTTACAGGGAAATACTCTCTTTCAAATCCTGCAAAGTCAGGATCAACAAAGGTACGTGTAATCTCTCTTGCTCTGTCAGGGCGGAAATTAAAGAACACAACAGAGTCGCCCGCGCTGATTCTACCCTCGTTTTCAAGAGTAACGGTAGGCAAAATAAACTCGTCGGTAAGGTTTTTGCCGTCGCCGTCAACGGTTTGATAGCTTTCCTCAATAGCGGCAACAGGATTTATATTTTGAATACCCTTGCCGAACACAACTGCATCATATGCCTTTTGAACTCTGTCCCAATTATTATCTCTATCCATTGCGTAGTATCTGCCCATAACTGTAGCAACCTTGCCTACGCCGATTTGTGCCATTTTTTCTATTGCATCGGCAACGAAATCCTTGCCCGATGTAGGCGGAACATCTCTGCCGTCCATTATGCAGTGAAGGTAAACCTTATCCTGTCCCATTCTTTTTGCAAGCTCTACAAGTGCAAAGATGTGACTGTTGTGGCTGTGAACACCGCCGTCTGACATCAAGCCCATAAGGTGAAGCGACTTGCCGGTATCAATTGATTTTTGCACTGCGTTTTTAAGGGCTTCGTTTTCAAAAAAGTCTCCGTCCTCGATAGACTTGGTAATTCTTGTAAGCTCCTGATACACAACTCGGCCGGCACCCATATTTGTGTGACCAACCTCCGAATTACCCATCTGACCGTCAGGCAGGCCTACATCCATACCCGACGCACCGATATATGTGAACGGATACTTTTGCATAAGCATATCAAGATTTGGCTTTTTTGCGGCCGCAACAGCATTGCCGAAATCGTTTGCGTTATGTCCGAAGCCATCCATTATACAAAGAACATTTGTCTTTTTCATACTTTCTGTCTCCTTCTTATTATCCATTTATCCTTAAAAATGGGCAGGTAACAACCCACCCATTTTACTTTTATTATTTTGAAGCTGCCTTTACGATTACAGAGAAATCGTTTGCCTTGAGTGATGCACCGCCGATAAGACCGCCGTCTACATTTTCCTTTGATGTAAGCTCGTCTGCATTGCCTGCGTTCATTGAGCCACCGTACTGAATTGTAACACCTTGTGCGGCATCCTCGCCGTATGCCTCTGCAATAGCGGCACGTACAAAGCCGTTGCCCTCGTCAGCCTGATCGGCAGTAGCTGTAACGCCTGTGCCGATTGCCCATACAGGCTCATATGCGATAACAACATTCTTAAGCTGATCTGCTGTTACATTTGTAAGAGCCATTTTTGTTTGGAATTTCAAAAGAGTTTCTGTATAGCCGAGCTCTCTTTGCTCCAATGTTTCACCAACGCAAACGATTGGCTTCAAGCCCTTTTCAAGTGCCTTAAGTGTGCGAAGGTTAACTGTTTGGTCTGTCTCGCCGAAATATGTTCTTCTTTCACTATGGCCGATTACTACATATTCAACACCAAGCTCGTTGAGCATATCTGCAGAAACCTCACCTGTGAAAGCACCGCTGTCCTTAAAGTGAACATTCTCTGCACCGATTTTGATGTTTGAGCCCTTTGCAGCCTCAACCGCTGCAGGAATATCTACGAACGGTACGCAAAGTACAACCTCACAATCCGCATCTGCAACAAGCGGCTTCATTTCGTTAATCAAAGCTGTTGTCTGTGCAGGTGTGTTATTCATTTTCCAGTTGCCTGCAATAATGGCTTTTCTTTTTGCTTTATTCATTACTGTATACCTCTTTTGTAAAAATTAATCTTTATCCTGAAGTGCTGCGATACCCGGAAGCTCCTTGCCCTCAAGGAACTCAAGCGATGCACCGCCGCCTGTTGAAATGTGGCTCATCTTATCTGCAAAGCCAAGCTTTGTTACAGCTGCAACCGAATCACCGCCGCCGATGATTGATACTGCGCCTGATTCTGCAACTGCATTTGCAACTGCGATTGTACCTGCTGCAAAGTTCTCCCACTCTGAAACGCCCATAGGACCGTTCCAGATAACTGTGCCTGCACCTTTAACTGCGTCAACAAACAATTCCATCGACTTTGGTCCGATATCAAGGCCCATCCAGCCGTCAGGAATTTCGTCTGAATTAACTATCATTGCTTCTGTGTTGGCATCGTATTCCTTGCCAACCTTGTTGTCAACAGGAATAAGGAAGTTTACGCCCTTTTCCTTAGCATCAGCCATCATCTGACCTGCCTTTTCAACCCAATCAGCCTCAAGAAGAGAATCACCGATTGAATGACCAAGGTACTTCATAAATGTGTAAGCCATACCACCGCCGATGATGATAGTGTCGCACTTATCAATCAAGTTTGAAATAACACCGATTTTATCCGACACCTTGGCACCGCCGAGAATAGCAACGAGAGGTCTCTTTGGATTAGCAAGAGCTCCGCCCATAAATTTAATTTCCTTTTGGATAAGGTATCCGCAAACTGCAGGAAGATATGCAGCAACGCCTGTTGTTGAGCAGTGTGCTCTGTGTGCTGTGCCGAAAGCGTCATTTACAAATACATCTGCAAGTGAAGCAAGCTCCTTGGAGAAATTCTCCTCGTTCTTTGTTTCTTCTTTTCTGTATCTAACGTTTTCAAGAAGCATAACCTCGCCGTCCTTAAGCTCGGCTGCAAGCTTCTTTGCGTTTTCGCCTACTACCTCAGGATCTTCTGCGAGCTTAACCTCTGTGCCGAGGTATTCGGAAAGCTTCTTTGCAACAGGAGCAAGACTGAATTCAGGCTTGTATTCTCCCTTTGGTCTGCCAAGATGTGAGCAAAGAATAACCTTTGCGCCCTGCTCCATCAAATACTTTATTGTAGGCAATGCCGCAACAATTCTTTTATCGTTTGTGATTTCACCGTCCATAAGAGGAACGTTAAAATCGCATCGAGCAAGAACTCTTTTGCCCTTAACATCAATATCTTCTATTGTCTTTTTATTGAGTGCTTCCATATTTTTTCTCCTTGTTATGAAAATTTTAACATTAATATTATACAGTATATTAATCAATAAATCAACAAAAATGTTAATTATTTAACGAATTCGGTTGTAACCTTTACAATATTCTCTGCCGAAAGGCCAAACTGCTTAAGCAAATCCTTTGCAGGACCTGAATGGCCAAACTCGTCATTTACACCTATACGCTTTACGGGAGTAGGGCAATTTTCTGCAAGGCAGGAGCAAACTGCTTCGCCCAAGCCACCGATAACATTATGCTCTTCAACCGTAACAACCTTACCTGTTTTCTTTGCAGATGCGATAACAAGCTCCTCGTCAAGAGGCTTGATGGTTGCAATATTGATAATCTCTGCATCAATTCCGTTTTCCGCAAGAGTCTTGCCTGCCTCGATAGCCTCTGCAACCATAAGGCCGTTGGCAATAATTGTAACATCATTACCTTCCCTGACAACCTCGCCCTTACCGATTTCAAACTTATAATCATCACTGTGAAAAACAGGAACTGCAAGTCTGCCGAATCTTAAATATACAGGACCTTCATAAGCATATGCTGCCTTTACAGCCTGCTTTGCCTCAACATCATCCGCCGGACAGATAACGACCATACCCGGAATGGAGCGCATTAACGCAAAATCCTCACAGCACTGATGGCTGGCGCCGTCCTCACCGACAGAAATACCTGCGTGAGTTGCGCCGATTTTTACGTTAAGGTGTGGATATCCGATTGAATTACGTACCTGTTCAAATGCTCTGCCTGCCGCAAACATTGCAAATGATGATGCAAAAGGAACAAGTCCCATAGTGCTCATACCTGCTGCAGCACAAATCATATTTGACTCTGCAATACCACAGTTAAAGTGTCTGTTAGGATATTCCTTTTTGAAAATACCCGTTTTTGTCGCAGCCGCAAGGTCGGCATCAAGAACGACAAGGTTATCTGCGCCGCCTGCCGCAAGCTCCTTAAGAGCATTACCGTAGCTGTCACGTGTAGCTATACATTTTACTTCACTCATACTTATGCCTCCAATTCTGCAAGCCTTGCACCAAGCTCTGCCATTGCGATATTATATTCTTCCTCGTTTGGTGCCTTACCGTGCCAGCCAACCTGATTTTCCATATACGAAACGCCCTTGCCCTTTACGGTTTTCATTATAATTGCAAAAGGCTTATCTGACTTATGGAAGGCATCAAACGCACCCTCAAGAGCATCAAAATCGTTGCCGTCAATAACAGTAACATCAAAGCCGAATGATTTGATTTTTTCATCAACAGGCTCTGCCGACATAACCTCGGAGCATGGACCGTCAATTTGCAAGCCATTGCAGTCTACAATAGCACAGAAATTATCAAGCTTATATTGGTTGGCAAACATCATTGCCTCCCAAACCTGACCTTCCTCAATTTCGCCGTCGCCCAAAACAGCATACACATTAATGTCCTTGTTCAGATACTTTGCACCCTTTGCCATACCTACGGCAACACTAATGCCCTGACCTAATGAGCCGGTGCTCATATCAATTCCGGGAACAGTATTCATATTAGGATGTCCCTGAAGATATGAATCAATATGGCGAAGTGTTTTCAAGTCCTCAACAGGAAAGAAGCCCTTATATGCAAGTGCCGCATACAAGCCCGGTGCACAATGTCCCTTTGAAAGAACAAGTCTGTCCCTGTCTTCCCATTTTGGCTCTGAAGGATTGACTCTCATTTCCTTTGCATAAAGATAAGCAAAAGCATCTGCAGCTGAAAGTGAGCCACCGGGATGTCCTGCCTTTGCATTATAAGTGCCTTCAATTATGCCCATACGGATTTTGGTGGCATAAATTTCAAGCTCTTTTTTACATAATGAATCCATAAAAAAACTCCTTTGTTTTATTATCCATTTTATTTTACCAAATTATTAGGGAATGTGCAAGGATAAATATTAATGTGTCGCTATATTATTCTATGTATTGATTTAACCGTGCATAATGTGTATAATAAGTATATATTCTTGTCTGATTAAGGAGAAAAAAATGGAAGCAACATCAACAGCTGTTCGCGCAAGGGAAGATGCAATATCTAAAAAGATTTTAAGCATTATTACCGCTATCATAGGCTTTTTGCCGTTTATATCGCTGATGATGGCAAAATGGCGAATAGACAACGATACATATTGGATTATCAAAACAGGAGAATACATCTGCAACAACGGTATTCCCACCAAGGATTTTTTGACAATGCACAAAACGATGGACCTTGTTGTTCAGCAATGGGCGGCAGATGTCATATTCTACAAGCTGTACAGCCTTATGGGATTTATCGGTCCTATGCTTCTTGTGCTGGTAATGTACAGTGTGTTTCTTGTTTTGATGAAAAAGCTTTGCCTGCAAATATCAAACAAGCCTATAATGGCAAGCATTGCAACCTTTATTGCAGGCATTTCGATGACACAGTTTTTTGTTACAAGGCCTCAAATTTTTACTTACTCAATTATCATCATTGAGCTTTTGTGCCTTGAAAGATTTGTTAAGGACGGCAAATACAGACACCTTGCCGTGCTGCCTGTTTTGTCGGTGCTTGAGGTTAATTTGCATGCTTCTATGTGGACCATGCTTTTCATTATACTTCTTCCTTATTTTGTAAATGCTCTTCCGCTTAAAATCAAGGGTAAATCCTTTGCCTGCTGCAAGCTTCTTCCGCTTGTTGTAACAGCGGTTGCAATGGGTGTTGCAGGATTGATTACACCGTACGGGATAAAAGGACTTTCGTTCCTGTTTACAACATCAATCGGCAACAAGGTTAACAGCTCAATTATGGAGCTTAATCCGTTAACATTTGAGCTTTCGCTCAGTGCCATGTCCGATTATGTAGTGTTGGCAATAGTGTTGTGCACCTACCTTTTTTACAAAAAAGGCAAGACCACAATTCGCTACGTTTTGCTCACGGCAGGCACCTGTGCAATGATGTTAACCTACATAAAGCTCATTCCGTACTTTGTTATCTGTGCAACGGCAACCCTGCTTGCATACATTGACAATGTTGATTTTGTCGGCACATTCAAAAGGCTTGTTGAAGAGGACAAAAGAAAGAACGAAGGAAAGAAGCAATCAAAGCTTCTTGTACCTCTTACGGTTACATTGATTGCCGTGTTCTCTATATTCATTGTTGGATTTATAGGTCAAAGCATATATTCCGAAGCATCAAATTTCATCAAAAATGACGGCGGGAACAAAAGCATTGTTGCCCTTGACGAAGCAATCGATGCAATGCAAGCGGACATTGACAGCAATAATGTTGATGAATTAATACTTTTCAACGGATTTAATGCAGGTGCTTATCTTGAATTCAAGGGATATACAACATATATTGACCCACGAGCAGACTCGTTTGTTAAGGAAGCTAATCACGAATTTGATTACCTGACGGAATACAGCAAAATTGCAAAGGGCGAAAAGAACTACAAGAAGGTATTTGACAAATACGGCTTTAACTACGCACTTGTATGCAGAGGCTCCGAAAAGCCTTTATACATAAATCTTAAAAACGACAAAGATTACGAATTAATATTTAAGAACAAAAACTATGCTGTATTTAAGAAAACAGCATAAAACAAAGGAAATATAAACAATATGAAAACAGCAGTTTTAATTCCATGCTACAACGAGGCCGCTACAATTGAAAAGGTTATCAGGGATTTTCAGGAGAATATGCCACACGCTGACATATATGTGTATGACAACAACTCTACCGACGACACATACAACATTGCAAAAAACGCAGGTGCTATCGTAAGACGGGAGGTGCGTCAGGGCAAGGGCAACGTTGTACGCTCTATGTTCAGGGATATTGAGGCCGATTGCTACATTATGGCAGACGGTGACAACACGTATCCTGCAAAATTTGGGCCTATTCTTGAAAAAGAGGTGCTTGAGGGCAGAGCCGATATGGCGGTCGGCGACAGACTAAGCTCCACATATTTTGAAATGAACAAGCGCAGATTTCACAATTTCGGTAATGTACTTGTGCAAAAAATGATCAATTTGCTTTTTCACTCAAGCATAAATGACGTTATGACAGGAGCCAGAGCATTCAGCAGAGATTTTGTTAAATCCTTCCCCGTGCTTTGCAAGGGCTTTGAGATTGAAACAGAAATGACCATATTTGCACTTGATAATAATTTTAAGATTGTTGAAATACCAATCGAATATCAAGACCGAGAGGAAGGCAGCGAAAGCAAGCTTAATACTTACTCAGACGGCTTAAAGGTTTTGAAAACCATAGGTATGCTTTTTAGGGATACAAAGCCGTTATCGTTCTTTTCCGTAATAGCAGCCGTGTTTATGGGGCTTGCAGTGGGCTTCTTTGTTCCCGTTTTTGCAGAATATATCGAAACGGGATTTGTGCCGAAAATGCCAACCTTTGTTGCGGCAATCACCTTTGGCATTATTTCGGTTACTACCTTCTTTACAGGCGTTATGCTGTCGGTGCTAAGAAAGCAGCACAGGCAGGTCTTTGAGGTAAATCTTAACATAATAAGAATGCTAAACAGGGACGATAAATAAAAGATTATATAAAAGCAAAAAAGTGAGGTGCTCAATACCGGAGCTCCTCACTTTTTATTATTAAATTATTCTTTAAGCGCAGCCTTTACAGATGCAAGCTCGTCAGCAAGCTCCTTTGGAAGCTTGTCGCCAAACTTTGCGTAAAGCTCGTCAACGCCCTTAAGCTCTTCTTCCCAAGCAGCCTTGTCAACATCAAGAATGTTGTCAAGCTCTTCTTCTGTCATATCAAGACCTTCAAGGTTAATATCCTTTGCGTACGGAAGATAACCGATAGCTGTTTCCTGTGCGTCAACCTTGCCCTCGCAACGATCAATAATCCAATCAAGAACACGAAGGTTGTCACCGAATCCCGGCCACAGGAAGTTGCCGTCTTCATCCTTACGGAACCAGTTAACATTGAAAATCTTTGGAGCCTTGTCTTCATCAAGGGTCTTACCGATTTCAATCCAGTGCTTCCAATAATCACCCATATTGTAACCGCAGAACGGAAGCATAGCCATTGGGTCACGACGAACAACGCCAACAGCACCTGTTGCAGCAGCAGTTGTTTCAGAGCCCATGATTGAGCCTACGAATACACCGTTGTTCCAGCTCTTTGACTGATATACAAGCGGAGTAAGCTTCTCACGGCGACCGCCGAATACAAATGCAGAAATCGGTACACCGTTTGGATTGTCAAATTCTGCTGAAAGACATGGACAATTTGCAGTAGGAGCAGTAAATCTTGAGTTTGGATGAGCACCCTTTTCTGTTGAGGTTTGACCGTTCCAAGGATTGCCCTTCCAATCAATAGCGTTTGCAGGAGGATTCTTGTCAAGACCTTCCCACCAAACTGTGTTGTTGTCAAGATTAAGAGCAACGTTTGTAAAGATTGTGCCCTGCATTGTTGACTTGAGTGCATTTGGATTTGACTTCATATTTGTACCCGGAGCAACACCGAAGAAGCCGTTTTCAGGGTTAATAGCATAAAGTCTGCCGTCTTCGCCCTTCTTGATCCAGGAAATATCGTCACCAACGCACCATACTCTGTATCCCTTTGCAAGATAGCCCTCAGGTGGGATAAGCATCGCAAGGTTTGTCTTACCGCAAGCTGATGGGAATGCAGCACAGATGTACTTAATATCGCCATCAGGCTTTTGAAGACCGAGGATGAGCATATGCTCTGCCTGCCAGCCCTCGTTTTTACCAAGATATGAAGCAATACGCAGTGCAAAGCACTTCTTACCGAGAAGTACGTTTCCGCCGTATGCAGAGTTAACAGAAATGATAGTGTTATCTTCAGGGAACTGAACGATCCATCTGTTTTCAGGATCTACGTTACACTTGCAGTGCATACCGCGTACCCAGTCATTGCTGTCGCCCAAAACATCAAGTACCTTCTTGCCGACTCTTGTCATAATGTTCATATTAAGAACAACATAGATAGAGTCAGTGATTTCGATACCGATTTTTGCAAGAGGAGAACCGACAGGACCCATTGAATAAGGGATGATGTACATTGTTCTGCCTTCATATGAACCTGCTGCAATTTTGTAAAGCATATCATATGCCTTATCAGGAGCCATCCAATGATTTGTAGGACCTGCATCCTCTTCCTTTGTTGTGCAGATAAGAGTACGATCCTCAACACGAGCAACGTCGTTTTCTGCAGTTCTGTGAAGGTAGCAATCAGGAAGAAGCTCTTCGTTAAGCTTAATCATCTCGCCTGTTTCTACGGCCTCTGCCTTAAGAGCGTCAATCTGCTCCTTTGAACCGTCAATCCATACGATATTTGATGGCTTCAAAAGCTCTACTTTTTCATCAAGCCAAGCAAGTAATGATGGATTCTTTGTAAGATTTGATTCCATAATATATTCTCCTTTATATAGTATACAATGTAATATTGGCCTATTAGCCTAAATCAGTTAGCACAAGGCATACTGACTTGTTAGTATGATTATACTTTTTATCATTAAAAATTTCAATAGTATAAGTCAAAATTCATTATTTTGTTACATTAATGACACTGCTATTGACAACTTTTTGTCAATATTGCAAATCGTCAAGAGGCATAGTTGCATAAGCATTTAGATTTTCCTGTGCCCTAACTCCCGATTTGTACTCATAGTAGCCTTGAGACGCTATCATTGCGGCATTATCTCCGCAATACTTCAGCTCGGGCAAGCAAAGGCTCCAACCATGTGATTTGCACATCTTTTCCGCCTGCGAACGAAGCTTGCTGTTTGCCGACACTCCGCCCGCTATTACAAGCTTATTATAACCGAAATTTTCCGCTGCACTCTCAAAATTTGAAATCAGGCAATCCACAACAGATTTTTGAAACGATGCCGCAAGGTCGGCAATGCAAATACTTTCTCCCTTTTGGTTACTGTTATGTATTATGTTGATTACAGCCGTTTTCAGCCCGCTGAACGAGTAATCATACGGTGCATCGTGAACCTTTGGCTTTGGAAATGTAAAGGCGTTTTCATCACCGCTCGGTGAAAGCTTATCAATGCTGACGCCCCCGGGATATTCAAGTCCCATTGTTCTGCCCGCCTTGTCAAGCGCTTCACCTGCCGCATCATCACGGGTTTTGCCTATTACCTCAAAATCCGTATATGACTTTACGGCAACGATATGACTGTGCCCTCCGCTTACAACAAGGCACAAAAACGGAGGCTCAATGTCGCTTGATAAATAATTTGATGCAATATGTCCCCTCAAATGATGAACGGGAACAAGCGGTATATCTGTTGCAACAGAAAGACCCTTTGCAAAATTTACGCCCACCAAAAGCGAGCCGATAAGCCCCGGCGCGTATGTAACTGCTATTGCGTCAATATCTGAAGCGGTGCATCCCGCCTGCCTAAGTGCCTCTTCTACAACACCGCTGATGCTCTCTGCGTGCCTGCGAGATGCGATTTCAGGCACTACTCCGCCATACAGCTTATGCTCCTCAAGAGAGGTTGCTATAACATTTGATAACACCCTGCGTCCGTCCTCCACAACGGAAGCGGCGGTTTCATCACAGGAGCTTTCTATACCCAAGATTTTCATAAAAGATTCTCCGTTTGCTAAAATTTATGTGTCATAATAATTGCGTTTTCAGTCGGATCGGAATAAAAATCAGGACGTATTCCGACATTTACAAATCCCATTTTTGTGTACAGCTTAATTGCAGGAGCATTGCTTTCTCTAACCTCGAGGGTGATAAACGACATATCGTTTTTCATTTGCTCCTTAATAAGAGCCTGTGCAATCCCCTGTCCTCTGTATTCGGGCAGGACTGCAACATTTGTTACATATCCCTCGCTGGAAAAAATTTGAAGCCCCATATATCCAACGGCTATGCCATCAACAACTGCGACAAGAAAATGCGATGTATCAAGGTCTAATTGATTTTTCAAATCCTGCCTGCTCCACGGATGAGCAAAGCATACTTTTTCTATATTTGCAACATCGTCAAGATACTGCAATGCAAATTTTTCTATTTTCATATTAACTAATGTGCGCTGTACCAATCCTTGCCTATATTACCGTCGGCACGAAGCTTAACCTTCATTTTGCAGGCATTTTCCATTTCCTCGGTTACTATTTGCAACGCCTTTTCTGCTTCGTCGGTAGGTGCCTCAACAATCAATTCGTCGTGCACCTGAAGAATAAGCTTTGATTTCATATTCTCCTCGGTTAATCTTCTGTCAACCTTAACCATAGCGATTTTGATTATATCCGCAGCAGTGCCTTGGATAGGCATATTACGTGCAATTCGTTCACCTGCCGCCTTAACCATATGATTTGAAGCATTGAGCTCCGGCAAATATCTGCGACGGTTAAAAAGAGTTTCGCTATATCCTTTTTCCCGTGCCAGCTCAATAACATGAGTCATATACCTGTCAACCCCGCTGTATGTTGCAAGATAGCTGTCGATATACTCCTGCGCGGTCTTGCGTGAGACCCCGATATCCTTGGCAAGCGAGAACGCACCTATACCGTAAACTATACCAAAGTTAACTGCCTTTGCAGACGACCTCATTTGCTTTGTGACAAATTTCTCAGGCATATTAAACACCTGTGCGGCGGTTGATGTGTGAATATCCTTGCCGTTATTGAATGCCTCTATCATATTTTTATCATCGGCAAGGTCTGCCAAAACTCTAAGCTCAATTTGACTGTAATCGGCATCGACAAGCATATTTCCGTCGCCTGCGATGAAGAATTTACGCATTTCTCTGCCAAGCTCGGTACGAATAGGAATATTCTGCAAATTAGGCTCAAGCGAGCTGATACGGCCCGTTCGGGTTTCCACCTGATTAAATGATGTGTGAATTCTTCCATCGTCGGCAATAGCCTTTAGCAATCCCTCGCAATATGTTGACTTTAGCTTGGTAAGAGAACGGTATTCCAAAATACAGTCAATAACAGGACTTTCCGAGCGCAAGCCCTCAAGCACCTCGGCGTTGGTTGAATAACCGCTCTTTGTCTTTTTTTTGCAGGGCAGCCCTAAATCCTCAAAAAGTGCAACACCAAGCTGCTTTGGTGAATTGATGTTAAATTCATAACCTACAAGGTTATAAATCGTTTCGGTCAATTCATCAATTCTTGTGCCGAGCTTTTTGCCGAAATCCTCTATACCCTTTTTGTCAACCGCAAAGCCCTCAATTTCCATCTTTGCAAGCACTCTTGCAAGAGGAAGCTCAATATTATTCAAAAGGTCTGTTTGATTTGCCTCTTCAAGAAGCACCTGTGTTTTTTCAAACAAGGGCTTGAGCACTGCCGCGCTGACTACTCTTTCATCAGTTGAGCCAAGCGAGTTTTTATATTCCGGAACGGGAACACCGTACTCAAGGCACAAATGGTCAATGGAATAATTGCTGTCGGACGGCTTAAGCAGATAAGCCGAAAGCATTAAATCACCGCAAACGTTTTTACATTCAACACCCAATTCCTTTGCCAAGCGGTGAGAATATTTTGAATTATAGGTATACTTTCTGCATTTTTCGTTTTCAAAGAAATTACGCACAAAATACTTAAATTCAGGCGTTTCGCACGGCATTACAATTATTTGATCGCCAAATGCAAAATACATATCCGTAATGCTGTTATCTATAATTTCAGGATAAAAATACGCGTCATTATCGCCGATTTTTTCAAGCAGATAATCTGCATCAACACAGGTCAGCCTTTCAATCTCTCTTACAGGGATTTCCTCTTCGGCAACGGCAGTAATTGCATCGTTGGCATTTAGGTTAAATCTGTCCATAAGGCTGTACAGTTCAAGCCTTGCAAATTCGGCAGAAGCACCCTTTTTGTCACCGTCGTTAAGCCTGTACTCGTTTATGTCTGTATTTATAGGTGCATCGGTAACAATTTCGCCAAGCTTAAGCGAAAGATAGGCGTTATCCTTATTGTTTTTAAGCTTGTTGCGAACGCCATCCTTTATGTCTATTGTATCAATGTTTTCGTATATATAATCCACGGTTTTGAAGCGAGAAATAAGGTCAAGAGCGGTTTTGGGACCTATGCCCTGCACACCCGGAATGTTATCCGAGCTGTCACCCTGCAATGCCTTTACCTGTATTAAATCGTGAGGCTCAACACCGTATTCATCATATATTGCCTGCTCGTCCATAATATCTGTGCTTTTTGTTTTGGCAAGCAAAACCTTTACACCGTCGTGAGCAAGCTGAAGGCTATCCCTGTCGCCTGTTGCAAGATAGCAGGCGTTGCCGTTTTCACGGCACACACGTGCAAGGGTGCCAAGGATATCGTCTGCCTCCCATCCCTCACATTCTATGGTTTTTATTCCAAGCAGATGCAAAATATTTTTAAGCACAGGCATTTGTGTGCGAAGCTCGTCGGGCATGGCATGCCTGCCTGCCTTGTATTCATCATACATCTTATGCCTAAAGGTCGGAGCGTGCATATCAAACGCAACCGCAACTGCGTCGGGCTTGCACATATCTTCAAACTTGAGCATCATATTCAAAAATCCGTATATGGCATTAGTATAATCACCCTGCTTTGTTGTAAGCAGCTTGATGCCGTAAAAAGCACGGTTAATAATGCTGTTGCCGTCAAGAACCAATAAAGTCATAGCAATACCTCAAAAAATTAATTCATTATATTATAACACATAACGAATTCGTTTACAATAATAAAACACCCGAGTAATAAGTACCCGGGTGTGATGTTTATTTTAATTAAACAAGCTCGATGAAGCACATCTCTGCTGCGTCGCCTCTACGAGGACCTGTTTTAATTATACGAGTGTAACCACCGTTTCTATCTTCATACTTTGGAGCAATTTCATCAAAAAGCTTTTTAACAACATCTTCCTTAGTAACATAAGCAAGAGCCTGTCTTCTTGAATGAAGAGTGTTCTCCTTACCGAGAGAAATCATTCTTTCGGCCATAGGTTGAACCTCTTTAGCTCGAGTAACGGTTGTTTCAATTCTGCCTTTTTCAAGAAGTAGAGTAACTAATCCTTTAAGCATAGCCTGTCTGTGATCGGTCGGACGACCGAGTTTTCTGCTACCTGGCATTGAAATTCCCTCCTTTAGTCTTCTTCCTTACTAAGTTTGAAACCAAGAGAAGCAAGCTTACCAATTACTTCATCAAGTGACTTACGACCAAGGTTTCTGACTTTCATCATATCGTCTTCAGATTTGCCAATCAAATCCCCTACTGTGTTGATTCCTGCTCTCTTTAAGCAGTTGAACGAACGTACAGAAAGATCAAGCTCTTCAATAGTCATCTCAAGAACCTTTTCTTTTCCGTCATCGTCTTTTTCAACCATGATCTCTGCGTTACCCATTTCTTCAGAAAGGTCAACAAAGAGGTTAAGATGCTCATTAAGAATCTTTGCAGCAAGCGATACGGCTTCATCTGCAGGGATAGTTCCGTCAGTTTCAACATCAAGGATAAGTTTGTCAAAATCAGTTTGTTGTCCTACACGAGTATTCTCAACAGTGTAATTAACCTTCAATACAGGTGTGTAGATAGAGTCAATAGCAATAGTGCCGATTGGAAGTTCCATAATCTGCTTATTGCGATCACAAGGAACATAGCCTCTACCGTTATCAGCTGTGAGTTCCATAACAACATCAGCACCTTCATCAAGATAAGCAAGATGAAGCTCCGGATTCAAGATTTCAACTCCGCCGTCGTGTTCAATATCACCGGCAGTAATTTCGCCCTCGCCCTTTGCCTTAATGTAAAGGGTTTTAGCCTCTTCATCATGAATCTTAAGGATTACATTTTTGAGGTTAAGAACAATTTCTGTAACGTCCTCTTTAACGTGAGGAATTGTTGTGAATTCGTGTTGTACACCGTCAATCTTTACAGAAGTAATAGCGTAACCCGGAAGTGATGAGAGGAGAACTCTTCTCATTGAGTTTCCGAGAGTTGTGCCGAAGCCTCTTTCCAAAGGTTCAACTACAAATCTGCCTACGCTTCTGCTTCCCTGAGTAGATAAATCTACTATTTCGATATTAGGCTTATCAATTTCAATCATCTAAAAGCCTCCTAAAATATAGCTTTGTTTTCGCTAAATAACACGCTGAAAAATAACAGCCTATTACTTAGAGTAGAACTCAACGATTAAGTGCTCTTCAACAGGAGTTGCAATTTCTTCTCTTTCAGGAAGTGCAACAACCTTTGCTGTCATATTTGCAGAATCAACGTCAACCCACTTTGGAGTAGGACGAGAAGCATTAGCCTCTACAAGAGCCTTGAACTCATCTGTTGACTTGCTTGTTTCCTTAACAGCAACTACGTCACCGGCTTTTACAAGGTATGACGGAATGTCTACCTTATGGCCGTTAACTGTAAAGTGAGCATGATTTACAAGCTGACGAGCCTGTGCTCTTGAGCTTGCAAAGCCTGCTGTATAAACGATATTGTCGAGACGGCTTTCGCAAAGCTGAAGAAGGTTTGTACCTGTTACACCCTCTCTGCGCTCAGCCTCAACAAAATACTTGTGGAACTGCTTTTCGCTTACACCATAGTATCTACGAGCAGACTGCTTTGCACGAAGCTGTAAACCATATTCTGATGTCTTTTTACGATTTTGACCATGCTGGCCGGGTGCATATGAGCGACGCTCAAGTGCACATTTGCCTGTATAACATCTATCGCCCTTGAGGAAAAGCTTCTTTCCTTCACGACGGCAGAGCTTACAAGCAGGTCCTGTATATCTTGCCATATCAAGTAACCTCCAATAAATTATACACGACGTCTCTTTGGTGGACGACATCCGTTATGTGGGATAGGAGTAACATCTTTAATAAGACTTACATCGAGGCCTGCTGATTGGAGCGCTCTGATAGCTGCTTCACGACCTGCACCCGGACCCTTTACATAAACTTCAACAGTTTTCATACCATGCTCTGTTGCAATCTTTGCAGCTGTTTCTGCTGCTGTTTGTGCTGCAAACGGAGTAGATTTCTTTGAACCACGGAAACCCATTTCACCGGCTGATGCCCATGATACTGCGTTGCCCTGTGTATCAGTAATTGTTACGATAGTATTGTTGAAGGTTGACTGAATATGAGCAACACCACGCTCAATATTCTTCTTCTCACGTCTTTTACGAGGAGAAGCTGTCTTCTTAGTAGCCATACTGAAATATTCCTCCTACTTTACTTCTTCTTGTTTGCTACGGTTCTCTTTGGACCCTTGCGTGTTCTTGCGTTGTTCTTTGAGGTCTGTCCTCTTACAGGAAGGCCCTTAATGTGACGCATACCACGATAGCAACCAATTTCTTTAAGTCTCTTGATGTCGAATGCAACTGTTCTTCTTAAGTCACCTTCAACCTCAAGGTTATTTGTGATGTAATCGCTAAGCTTCTTTACATCTTCTTCTGTTAAATCTCTGCAACGTGTGTCTGGATTAACGCCTGTTGCTTTGATGATCTTGTCTGAGGTTGTTTTGCCTATACCGTAAATATAGGTAAGACCGATTTCAACTCTCTTGTCATTAGGTAAGTCAACACCTGAAATACGTGCCATACTACAGTTTACCTCCGATTATTACTTCAGGACTAGCCCTGACGCTGTTTGTGCTTTGGATTTTCACAGATAACCATTACTCGTCCATTGCGCTTTATAACTTTGCATTTGTCGCAAATTTTCTTTACAGAAGGTCTAACTTTCATTTGAATATCCTCCTTAAATTTACTTTGAACGCCATATGATACGACCCTTTGTTAAGTCGTACGGTGACATTTCCATTGTTACCTTATCACCGGGAAGAATACGAATGTTGTTCATTCTCAGCTTTCCGCTGATATGGGCTGTAATAATGTGGTTGTTTTGCAACGCTACCTTAAATGTTGTGTTAGGTAGCAATTCAACCACAGTACCTTCAACTTCTATCATATCTGACTTAGACATCATTTTACCTCGCTAAAATATTACGTATGATGTTGTTTCTATCTGGAATCACATTACGGCGTAATCGCCTGCAATTCAACCTCGCCTATCGTTAAGCTCTGGTCATAATGACCGGACCGTTTGATGTGATGGCAACAGTATGCTCAAAATGAGCAGAAGCCTTGCCGTCAGCTGTCTTTACAGTCCATCCGTCCGAGAGCTGTTTAACCTTATAGGTTCCCAGATTTATCATCGGTTCAATTGCCAATGTCATTCCGGGTGATAGTCGGATACCACGACCTGCGTGTCCGAAGTTCGGTACACTTGGTTCTTCGTGAAGCTTTTTACCAACGCCGTGACCTACATAATCACGAACAACGCCGTAACCGCGCTCTTCACAATATGCTTGCACAGCATTGCCTATATCGCCGATTCTGTTGCCCGGAACAGCAGCCTCGATACCCTTATACAAGGATTCTCTGGTTGTGTCCACCAGCCGCTTTACCTCGGGAGAGCAAGTCCCGCAGATAAAAGTGGCAGCATTATCGCCGTTATAGCCGTTTTTCGCAGCACCCAAGTCGATAGATACGATGTCGCCATCCTTAAGAACTCTATTCTTACTTGGGATACCGTGAATAACTTCATCATTTATAGATATACATGCGGTTGCAGGAAAACCGCCATAGTTAAGAAAGTTTGGAGTTGCTCCGCATTTCTTGATGAAATCGTAAGCGAGCTTATCAATTTCCCATGTGGTTACACCCGGCTTAACAGCCTCGCCTGCCACCTGTAATGCTTGAGCCGATATTATACAAGCTTCCTTCATAAGCTCTAATTCACGACTGCTTTTTAGCACTATCATGTTAATCCTCCAATGCAGCGAAAACGAGCTTTGTTGTGTCAGCAACCTCTTCCTGACCCTCAACAATTCTAAGCTTGCCGAGATTCTCGTAGAATCCCTTGAGCGGCTCTGTCATCTCATGATATTCCACAAGACGAGCCTGAACTGTTTCGGGAGCATCGTCCTTTCGCTGAACTAACTCTCCGCCGCAAGCATCGCATATGCCCTCAACCTTTGGCTTTTTGTATTCCATATGGTATGAGTTTGCACACTTTGAGCAAACGCGACGGCCTGACATTCTCTTTGTGATTTTCTCATCGGGAACCTCAATATCGATAACCTTATCAATATCAATTCCCATATCCACCAAAGCCTGAGCCTGTGGAATTGTACGAGGAAATCCATCAAGAATAAATCCGTTTTTGCAATCGTCATCCTTAAGACGATCCTTGATTATTCCGATAACAACCTCATCGGGAACAAGCTGTCCGGCATCCATATAGCTTTTTGCCTTCAAGCCCATCTCCGTTCCGTTCTTAAGAGCGGCACGGATAATGTTTCCTGTTGAAATTGCAGGAATATTTAATTTTTCACAAATCTTTTCTGCCTGAGTACCTTTTCCTGCACCCGGTGCACCTAAAAGAATAAGCTTCATAATATTTCGTCCTTTCGATTAATCAAGGAAGCCTTTATAGTGACGCATAACCATTTGAGACTCTAACTGACGAACTGTTTCAAGTGCAACACCAACCAAGATGATGAGTGATGTACCACCCATTGTGATTGACATACCGCCGGTATAATCTGCTGCACCCTCAAGTGGCTTAATAGCCGCGTCGCAGATAAGAGAATAAATGATTGGGAACAACGCAACTACCGAAATCATCAAAGCACCGATAAGTGTGAGCCTTGAGATGATTCTCAAGATGTAGTCTGATGTCGGTCTGCCCGGACGAATACCCGGAATAACGCCGTTGTTCTTACGAAGATTGTTTGCCATTTCAATAGGATTGTACTGAATTGTACTGTAGAAATATGCAAAGAAAATTATCAACACGAAGTACATTCCTGCATACCACCATGAGTCACTCTGGAAAGCGTTAAAGAACTTCTCCCAGAAGGTACCCTCATACTTACTGCTTGCAAGGAACATTTGAACTGTTCCCGGAAGAGAAAGAATTGATGATGCAAAGATGATTGGAAGTACACCTGACATATTAACCTTGATAGGCATATGTGTGTTTTGACCACCGTACATCTTTCTGCCAACAACGCGCTTTGCGTATTGGATAGGAACTCGTCTTTCTGCGTTATCAAGAAGCACAATGTACGCAATCATAAGAATAAAGATTACGCAAACAACAGGTACGAGAACCTTATATACGTTTCTGCCTGTTGAAAGATATTGGAAGAGCTGCTTGATAATTGTTGGAAAACGAGATGCAATTCCGGCAAAAAGGATAATGGAAATACCGTTACCGATGCCCTGAATTGAAATCTGCTCACCAAGCCACATAATAACAGCTGTGCCTGCTGTAAGAACGGTAATAATTACAATTGCCTGGAATACAGCATCAAAGCCTG
Organism: uncultured Eubacterium sp.; assembly: GCF_945980375.1. Lineage (GTDB taxonomy): Bacteria > Bacillota > Clostridia > Oscillospirales > Acutalibacteraceae > Eubacterium_R. Next base: position 75,581 of record NZ_CAMFQO010000004.1, read on the forward strand.
TGTATGCCATTCCGTTTGCATCTACTGAAAGCAGGTTTTGAGAACGAAGATAGAAGAAATACGCAAGTGACTGAAGCAAACCGAGTGCTACTGTCAAAAATCTTGTGATAGCTGTAATCTTCTTTCTGCCCTCTTCACCTTCCTTTTGAAGATTTTCCAAAGCAGGAATAGCTACTGTTAAAAGCTGAATGATAATTGAGGAGTTGATGTACGGTGTGATTGACATAGCAAAAATTGTACCGTATGTGAATGCACTACCTGTCATCAAGCTGAGGTAGGTCATAATAGTGTTACCCTTACCTACATCAATACCATCAACAATGTTTACGAACGGAACAGGAATAACTGAACCGATTCTGAAAATCAAAATAATGAAAGCAGTAAAAAGAAGCTTTTTTCTGATATCGGCAATTTTGAATGCATTAATGATAGTTTTAATCATTTACTGCACCTCCACCTGACCGCCAGCTGCTTCAATTTTTGCCTTTGCAGACTCTGAAATAGCGTCAACCTTAACGGTTAATGCCTTTGTGATTTCACCCTTGCCGAGAACCTTTACACCGTCAAGTGTCTTCTTAAGAAGACCACATTCGATGAGGCTCTGAGCATCAACTGTTGCGCCTGCTTCAAATCTCTTTTCAAGATCGGAAACATTAACTGTTGCATACTCTGTAGCAAAGATATTGTTGAAACCTCTCTTTGGTACACGTCTTTGAAGTGGCATCTGACCACCCTCAAATCCCGGACGTCTGCTGTAACCGGAACGTGCCTTTTGACCTTTATGACCCTTACCGGCTGTCTTACCCTGGCCTGAACCTGCGCCACGGCCAATTCTCTTTACAGCCTTCTTTGAGCCCTCTGCAGGAGAAAGTTCATGTAATTTCATTTGAGCACCTCCCCTTATTCTTCTACGATTGTTACAAGGTGAGAAATCTTCTTGATTTTACCCTGTGTTTGTGCGTTATCAGGTTGTTCTGTAACGTTGCCTATCTTGCGTAGACCAAGTGAGTGAGCGGTAGCAATTTGATCCTTTTTGCAACCAATTAAGCTCTTTGTTAGCTTGATTTTCATAAATCAAATTCCTCCTTAACCTACTATTTCCTTAACACTCTTGCCACGAACAGCTGCAACCTCCTCAGCAGTTCTGAGCTGGCTGAGACCGTTGATTGTAGCTCTTACAACGTTGCAAGGATTGTTTGAGCGGATAGCCTTTGTACGAATGTCCTTGATACCTACTGTTTCAACAACCGCACGCACAGGGCCACCTGCGATAACTCCGGTACCCTTTGGAGCCGGCATAAGCAAAACCTCGCCTGCACCAAACTTACCCTTGATTTCGTGAGGAATTGTTGTTCCTCTAAGTGATACCTTAATTACATTCTTCTTTGCATCCTCGATACCCTTACGGATAGCATCAGGAACTTCGCCTGACTTACCGATACCGAAGCCTACAAGACCGTTACCGTCACCAACAACTACAAGAGCTGCAAACTTGAAAATTCTACCGCCCTTTACAGTCTTTGATACACGATTGATTGTAACTACTCTTTCTTCAAGTTCCATTGAAGATACATCAATTTTATTGTTCATAATAATTAATCTCCCTTCCTTAGAACTCAAGTCCGCCTTCACGAGCGCCTTCTGCAACTGCAGCTACACGACCGTGATATACGTAACCGCCACGATCGAATACACATTCCTTAATGCCCTTCTCTGTGGCTCTCTCTGCTAATTTCTTACCTACAGCCTTAGCTGCTTCTACGTTACCGCCGTACTGAGCAAAGTCCTTTTCAACTGTTGATGCCTGAGCAAGTGTTACACCTGCAACGTCATCAATAAGCTGAGCATAGATGTTTGCAAGGGAGCGATATACGTTAAGTCTTGGACACTCAGCAGTACCGCTGATCTTACCGCGTACACGTACGTGACGCTTCTTTCTTGCGATGTTAGAATCTTGTCTTGAAACCATAGTAATTCACTCCTTCCCTTATTTCTTACCTGCTTTACCTTCTTTACGGCGAATATGCTCTTCAGCATACTTAATGCCCTTGCCCTTATATGGCTCCGGTGGTCTCTTTTCGCGAACCTGTGCTGCGAACTGACCAACAGCCTGCTTGTCTGCACCGCTGATAACAATAGCGTTTGCATTTGGGCATTCTACCTTAACTCCCTCGGGAGCTTCCATAACTACCTGGTGTGAGAAGCCGAGGTTCATTGTAAGAGTGCTGCCTGAAGCAGATACTCTGTAACCAACGCCGTTTACCTCAAGGTTTTTCTTGAAGCCTTCTGTAACACCTGTAACCATATTTGCGATAAGAGCTCTGTACAAGCCATGCATAGCTCTGTGTTCCTTATCGTCTGATGGTCTTTGTAAAGTAATCTCGCTGCCTTCAATTGTAACTGTGATGTCCTTGTTAACATCCTGAGTAAGAGTACCGTTTGGTCCCTTAACGGTTACAGTATTCTCTGCGTCTACTGTTACTTCAACGCCGGCAGGAATTACGATTGGCTTTAAACCGATACGTGACATCCTAACTGCACCTCCTTACCAAACAAATGCTAATACTTCGCCGCCAACATTTTGCTTGCGAGCTTCTCTGTCTGTCATTATACCTTTTGATGTTGAAACGATTGCAATGCCGAGTCCCTTCATTACCTTTGGCATATCCTCTACATTTGAGTAGATTCTAAGACCTGGCTTTGATACTCTGCGCAAGCCGGTGATAACCTGTGACTTGTTCTCACCGTACTTGAGTGTTACACGGATAACACCCTGCTTTTCGTCTTCGATAACCTTATATGATGCGATATAGCCTTCATCAAGAAGAATCTGAGCGATTGCCTTCTTCATATTTGATGCAGGAATATCTACTGTTTCGTGTTTTGCTGAGTTCGCGTTACGAATTCTTGTAAGCATATCAGCGATTGGGTCTGTAATATGCATTGATATTTCCTCCTTATAAATTTAGCAATTCTCGATTTACCAAGATGATTTCTTAACTCCGGGAATCTCGCCCTTGTGAGCAAGCTCTCTGAAGCAAATACGGCATATACCGTACTTACGAAGGTAAGCATGAGGTCTACCGCAGATCTTGCATCTGTTGTATTCTCTTGTTGAATACTTTGCAGGCTTTTGCTGCTTAACTTTCATTGATGTCTTTGCCACGATAATCCCTCCTTACTCTGCAAACGGAGCGCCCATAAGTCTGAGGAGCTCTCTTGCTTCTTCGTCTGTGTTTGCTGTGGTAACCATAATAATGTCCATACCACGAACCTTGTCAATCTTGTCGTAATCGATTTCAGGGAAAATCAACTGCTCCTTGATACCCATAGCATAGTTGCCACGGCCGTCAAATGAGTTTGGATTAATACCTCTGAAGTCACGAACTCTTGGAAGAGAAAGGTTGAAAAATCTGTCGAGGAACTCGTACATTCTTTCGCCTCTGAGAGTTACCTTTACGCCGATTGGCATACCTTCACGTAGCTTAAAGTTAGCTACTGACTTCTTTGCCTTACATACAACAGGCTTTTGACCTGAGATTTGTGTAAGGTCATTAATGATAGAATCAACTACCTTTGCATTTTCACGAGCTTCGCCGCATCCAACATTGAGAACAATCTTGTCAAGCTTTGGGATTTGCATAACAGATTTGTATTCGAATTTCTTCATCAACGCAGGTGCTACTTCTGACTTGTAAAGTTCTTTAAGTCTTGCTGCCATTTGTTATGTCCTCCCTTTCTTAAAACTCGTTTCCGCACTTTTTGCAAACGCGGATGCCGCCCTTTTTGTGACCTACTCTTGTAGCTTCCTTGCACTTAGGGCAAACTAATTGTACCTTTGAAGCGTAAAGTGCAGATTCAACCTGTACAAGTCCGCCTGTTTCGCCCATTGATCTTGGCTTAACATGCTTTGTAACAACGTTAACGCCCTTAACGATAACCTTGTCTTCTGCCGGACTTACAGCGATAACCTCGCCCTGAACGCCCTTTGACTTACCTGAAAGTACCTGTACGGTATCTCCGGTCTTAACAAACATTTTCTTCATTTTTCGCACCTCCATTAAAGTACTTCCGGAGCGAGAGAGAGAATCTTCATATAATCCTTCTCACGAAGCTCTCTTGCTACGGGGCCAAAAATACGGGTGCCTTTAGGAGTTTTATCCTCCTTAATAATTACGGCAGCATTTTCGTCAAAACGAATATACTGACCATCATCACGACGTACACCTTTAGTTGTACGAACGATGACTGCTTTAACAACTTCGCCCTTCTTAACGATACCACCCGGTGCAGCCTTCTTTACAGAAGCTACGATGACATCGCCGATGTTGGCATATCTTCTTCCGGAACCGCCGAGAACACGAATGCAAAGGATTTCCTTAGCGCCTGTGTTGTCAGCAACCTTCAAACGACTTTCCTGTTGTATCACAGTGTTTACCTCCTTCGTACTGCAAAATAACACTTTGCTAAGTTGCAGTTATTATTTTCTTGACTAAATTAATAGACTTTTTATTCTTAAAAGCTGTAAATCGTAACGATTACTTAGCCTTTTCGATGATTTCAACCACACGCCAATTCTTATCCTTGCTGAGTGGACGACATTCCATAATCTGAACCTTATCGCCTACACCGCATTCGTTGTTCTCGTCGTGTGCCTTATACTTAACAGACTTATCAACAATCTTATTGTAAAGAGGGTGCTTAACTCTGTCCTTAATTGTAACAACGACTGTCTTGTCCATCTTGTCAGATGTAACAACACCAACCAATGTTTTTCTGAGGTTTCTTTCCATAATCAGTTACCTCCTTATTAGGAATTAGCATTTTCAAGCTCGATAGCTCTCTCAACTGTCTTGATACGAGCAATATCTTTCTTGACTGCCTTAATTCTCATAGGGTTTTCGAGCTGATTGATAGCCTGCTGGAAATGAAGGTTGAAAAGTTCTTCCTTAAGCTCAACGAGCTTCTTTGCTCTCTGCTCTGCAGAAAGTGCTCTGATTTCTGATGCTTTCATTACTGCTCTCCTCCCTCTTCTTTTTTAACAAACTTACATTTTACAGGAAGCTTGTTTGCTGCAAGTCTCATAGCCTCACGAGCAACATCCTCGCTAACGCCTGCAAGCTCAAACATAACCTTTCCCGGCTTAACTACTGCTACCCAGTAGTCAACGTTACCTTTACCTTTACCCATACGAGTATCGGCAGGTCTTGCTGTGATTGGCTTGTCTGGGAAAATCTTAATCCAAACTTTACCACCACGCTTTGTGTAACGTGTCATAGCGATACGGGCTGCCTCGATCTGAGCTGCTGTGATCCATGCAGGCTCTGTTGTAGCAAGACCGTACTCACCGTATGATACCTTATTACCTCTTGTAGCCACACCTGTCATACGACCTCTGTGCTGCTTTCTGTGTTTTACACGCTTAGGTAAGAGCATTATTTATTTCCCCCTTCCTTGCGATTTGTTCTTCTCTTCTTATTACGGGATTCTCTGAGAACCTCGCCCTGATAGATCCATACCTTAACACCGAGTCTACCGTATGTTGTAGCAGCTTCTGCTGTACCGTAATCGATGTCTGCACGGATTGTTTGCAGAGGAATTGTACCCTCCTTATAGGTTTCCGAACGAGCGATTTCTGCACCGCCGATTCTACCTGAAACCATAACCTTGATACCGCGAGCGCCAAGTCTCATTGTGTTTCTGATAGCACCTTTAACTGCACGTCTGAATGCAACTCTGCGCTCAAGCTGCTGAGCGATTGACTGTGCTACCAAAATTGCGTTGAGGTCAGGCTGCTTGATCTCTACGATGTTGATGAATACCTCTGAAGGATCCTTGCCAAGCTTCTTTGCACAAGTAGCCTTGAGCTTTTCAATCTCTGCACCCTGCTTACCGATAACCATACCCGGCTTTGCACAGTGAATGTTGATTCTTACTCTCTTGGTATCTCTTTCGATTTCTACCTTTGGAACACCTGCGCTGTAAAGTGACTTTAGCAAATACTGACGAAGATTATAATCTTCTACAAGGATATCACCAAACTCGCCTTTCTTTGCATACCAGCGAGAGTCCCAGTCTTTAATAACGCCGATTCTTAAACCGGTTGGATTACATTTCTGTCCCATTTAACTTTCCTCCTCGCTTAGTCTTCCATTTCCTTGAGAACAAGGGTAATGTGTGATGTTCTTTTGTTGATTCTGTAAGCTCTGCCATGATCTCTTGGCTGAATTCTCTTAAGGATTGGACCCGGAGCAACGTGTGCTTCGCTTACATATAATCTTGTTACGTCCATATTGTAGTTATTCTCTGCGTTTGCCATTGCTGACTTGAGAACCTTTGATACAGGCTCTGTTGCAGCCTTTGGAGTAAACTTAAGAATAGCCATAGCCTTATCTGCAGGTTGATTTCTAATAAGATCTAAAACGATCTGAACCTTTCGAGGAGACATACGAACATAAGTTGCTTTTGCTTTTGCTTCCATCATAAATCTCCTTTCAATTACTTACCGGTCTTAGAGCCTGCGTGGCCTCTAAATGTTCTTGTTGGTGCAAATTCACCAAGCTTGTGTCCAACCATATCCTCTGTAACATATACAGGAACATGCTTTCTTCCATCGTGTACAGCAAATGTGTGACCTACGAATTCAGGGAAGATTGTTGAACTTCTTGACCAAGTCTTAATAACTTGCTTGTCGCCTTTTTCGTTAAGAGCTGCTACCTTCTTGTAGAGGCTTTCTTCAACGAATGCGCCTTTTTTAGTACTTCTACTCATTTAATCTTCTCCTTTCCTCTTACTTGCTGTTTCTACGGCGAACGATCATCTTATTTGATGCCTTCTTCTTGTTACGTGTCTTGTAACCAAGAGCAGGCTTGCCCCATGGAGTACATGGACCCGGACGACCGATAGGTGACTTACCTTCACCACCACCGTGAGGGTGATCGTTGGGGTTCATTACAGAACCACGAACTGTTGGTCTCCAACCCATATTACGCTTACGACCTGCCTTACCGAGCTTTACGTTTGCGTGATCTGCGTTGCCTACAACACCAACTGTTGCGATGCACTGCTTTGGTACATTTCTAAGCTCGCCTGATGGGAGTCTAAGAAGTGCATATGGGCCCTCAAGAGCCATAAGCTGTGCGCTGTTACCTGCTGAACGTGCGAGCTGTGCACCGTTACCCGGATAAAGCTCAACGTTGTGTACGATTGTACCAACAGGCATATTTTCAAGTGGAAGAGCGTTACCTACTACGATATCTACATCGGTACCTGCAACAACTGTTGCACCTACCTTAAGACCTTCCGGAGCAATGATGTAGCTCTTTACACCGTCCTCATACTGAATAAGAGCAATATGAGCTGATCTGTTTGGATCGTATTCGATTGTCTTAACCTCTGCAGGAACATTGAACTTGTTTCTCTTGAAGTCAATTACACGATACTTTCTTCTGTTTCCGCCACCGCGGTGACGAACTGTGATTCTTCCGTATGAGTTACGACCTGACTTCTTGTTAAGTGGTTCAAGAAGTGATTTCTCAGGAGCAACTTTTGATAGAGAAGAATAATCGATAACCGACATATTTCTTCTTGAAGGTGTAGTCGGCTTATAATTTCTAACTGCCATTATAATCTCCTTACCATGAATAACTTTGCGAAAGGATGGCACCTTTCATACCTCATCATTCATTTGTTTCTGTTGCTTATATATAATAGGTATAATACTTATTATACAGTGATTACATCATATCGCTGAAGAATTCGATTTCCTTTGAATCCTCTGTCAAGGTTACGATAGCCTTCTTCCAAGATGGAGTGTAGCCAACATTGTAGCCCTGTCTGCGCTTGCGACCGCGAACGTTCATTGTGTTTACCTTAGCAACCTTTGTGCCCGGGAAGGCTTCCTCAACTGCCTTGGCAATTTCAATCTTATTTGCAGTCTTTGCTACCTTGAAGGTATATTTCTTTTCCATAATGCCCATCATTGAATTTTCAGTGATGATTGGCTTAAGGATGATATCCTGTGCTGCTTTCATTATGCGTATACCTCCTCAATTTTCTTTGCTGCGTCCTTAAGAACAACAAATGAGTCGCAATTCAAGATGTCGTATACACAAAGAGTATTTACTGTAACAACCTTTACGCCCTCAATGTTACGTGCGCTCTTGTAGATAACCTCATCTACACCGTCAGTAACGATAAGTGTCTTCTTTGCAGCCTTAAGCTTTGCAAGCATCTCAACAATAGCCTTTGTCTTAATGCCCTCAAGCTCAATCTTGTTTACTACCATCATTTCTTCATCAGCAACCTTTGTTGACAAAGCTGACTTCATAGCAAGTCTCTTTACCTTCTTGTTAAGCTCAACCTTATACTTTCTTGGCTTTGGACCAAGAGCGATACCACCGTGTGTCCACTGTGGAGATCTTGTTGAACCCTGACGAGCACGGCCTGTGCCCTTCTGTCTCCAAGGCTTTGCACCGCCACCGCTTACTTCTGAACGAGTGAGAGTTGACTGTGTTCCCTGTCTCTGGTTAGCAAGATAGCTAACTACAGCTAAGTGCATTGCATCAGCATTTGGCTCAATACCGAAAACTGAATCTGCAAGCTCTAATTTAGAAGTCTTTCTTCCTTCTTGGTTATAAACCTGAACCTGTGCCATTTATACCTCTCCTTTCGTTAAGCTTTTACTGCGTCTGCAATAACAACGATTCCGCCCTTTGGACCCGGAATTGCACCCTTGATTGCAATAAGGTTTGCTTCTGCATCAACCTTTACAACCTTGAGGTTTTGAACTGTTACTGCCTCGTGACCGTAGTGACCTGCCATCTTCTTGCCCTTGAATACTCTTGATGGGCTTGAACAAGCACCCAATGAACCTGCGTGACGGTGGTTAGGACCTGTACCGTGGCTCATACGGAGTCTTGCGAAATTCCAACGCTTAATTGCGCCTGCTGTTCCGTGACCCTTGCTTGTTCCCTTAACATCAACAACGTCGCCTGCTGCGAATACGTCAGCCTTAAGAATGTCGCCAACGTTCATTGCTGAAATGTCTTCAAGACGGAATTCTTTAAGTGTTTTCTTTGGAGCAACGTTTGCCTTGTCGAAGTGACCCTTCATTGGCTTGTTCACTCTTGCGACCTTAACATCGCCGAAACCAACCTGGATTGCTTCGTAGCCGTCGTTCTCCATTGTCTTCTTCTGGGTAATCACACATGGACCGGCCTCAACAACTGTAACAGGAACTGCGTTGCCTGCTTCGTCGAAGATTTGAGTCATGCCGATTTTCTTACCGATAAGACCTTTCTTCATTTGTATTTCCTCCTTTGGTTATTGGTTGGGTACCCCCAACATGACCTCAACCGACTGTTTTGCTTGGATTACTTTGTTTTGATTTCCAAATCAACGCCGGCTGGGAGCTCAAGACCCTGTAGAGCTTCGATTGTCTTATTTGAAGGTCTAAGGATGTCAATGAGTCTTTTGTGTGTTCTTTGCTCAAACTGCTCACGGCTGTACTTGTACTTGTGAGTAGCACGAAGGATTGTGATCTTCTCTACCTCGGTAGGAAGAGGAATAGGACCGCTAACCTGTGCGCCTGTTCTCTTTGCAGTTTCAACAATCTTTTCTGCAGCCTGATCAACAATGCTGTGATCATAGCCCTTAAGTCTGATTCTGATCTTGACTTTACTTGCTGCCATTTTAATTCCTCCATTGAAATTTAGTGGTGCGAGTTTTATCAACCGTTAACCACGAGGCCGTGTGTTCCTACCCTTTCATTTTTGAAATCCGAATGACAATATTCATTCGGACGCAGAATAAGCCTACACGCGCGCAGGCATTCGCAAGTTACCTGTCGCAGTTAGTGTTGATATAGGTTCGCCCGTGTTTGAAACTCGGACATACTCCGTCGAAATTACCGCCGGGTTAAGCGCAACCTCCGACATCATCGCATATCATGTTGTGCAATCTAACTGCATATTGCTATATATAATATATAACTTCATATATACGCAGTTTACCACACGTGCGACTATTATAATATATACATATGACATTGTCAATAGATTTTTTCAAAAAATTTTACTTTTTTTACAAAATTAAAAATTAAAGTTTGTTAGTTTTGCACAAGTAAAATTTTCACCCATATATTGTGTAAAAATCACCAATATACACAATATATAGTAAATGCAAAAACACGGCACAGTTTTGTGCCGCGTTGCAAATTCTAATTTTTCTTTTTGGGGGCCTTACCGGTCTTTTCCTCGTAAACCTTTGCAACCTCCTGTGCGGTGCCCTGAGCAATAATTTTACCCTTTTGAAGAAGGATTGCTCTGTCACAAATTGCAAGCACCTGATCGATGCTGTGCGACACAAACAAAACGGTTACGCCCTTATCAAACATAGACTTAACCTTTGCAAGACTTTTGCGTCTGAATTTTGCGTCACCTACCGACAAAACCTCATCAAGCACAAGAATGTCGGGCTCTACTGCAGTTGCAATGGAAAAGCCCAAACGGGATTTCATACCCGACGAATAGTTTTTAAGCGGAACGTTAATGAATTCACCGAGCTCGGAAAACTCAATAATATCCTTAACCTTTGTATCCAAAAATTCTCTGCTGTAACCAAGAATTGCGCCGTACAGGTAAATGTTTTCCTTACCGGTATATTCGGGGTCAAAGCCGGCGCCCAGCTCGATAAGAGGTGCCATAACACCAACCTTTGTAACCTTACCGGATGTTGGCTTATACACACCTACAATAGACTTGAGCAAGGTGCTTTTGCCGGCACCGTTAAGTCCCATAATAGCAAGACGCTCGCCCTTTCTAACCTGAAAAGTAATATCGTCAAGAGCTTTGAACTTTGTAACCTCAATATTGCCCTTAATCTTACGGATAACATATTCCTTAAGATTATCTATCTTTTGCTTATTGAGAATAAACTCCATATCAATATGGTCTACATCAATAACAACAGGGCGGTCGTCAACCACCTGCTCTGTATCAGTCTGTTCGGCAATCTCTGCCGCTTGCTCTATATTTTTTATTTCTTCCATGTTATATAACCTCTATCCTCTTTTTCATATGTGCAGGCAAATTATTGCTTACTGTTATTCTTTAGCCTCCAAGTGAGTGCCGTTACCACAACAAACAGAATGGCTAAAAAGCCTGTACTTGCCAACAAATATGCAAGTGAATCATCAACCCAATTCAAAAAAACATCTACAAGATACGTGGGATAAATAACCAATTCTTTTTTACTTTTTATTATGGAAACAGTATCAAACACCACCATATTCATAATTACAGCCGCAAGGATTGAATATGCAGTTGCACGGGTAGCACGATACTTTCTTGATGTGCCCATACTAAGCATCAAGACAACGCAAACAATGCCGATTGAGCAAACGCAAAGTAATATTTTACAAAACATATTGGCCGTGTCGCAATAGCTGCGAAGCTGTGAAATATAATTAAAATGGATTATTTTTTCAACATATTCCTTAATCTGCTTTGAAAAATCAGCCACGGCGGTATCCTTTACAGATGAATCAATTTGAATCTTCTGCTCCGATACCATGTTGCTTACGCTCGCCTCAATATCCTCCTGAAGCTTTGTAAGCAGGCCCTCATATGTATTTTTATTGTACTCATCATTTTCATTAAGCTCTCCAACGATATACGCTTTTTGAATGCTCAATATGCGGTTATAAGTTATTACGTCATCAATAAAATCATCGGGAATTGAATTTTGAATGCACATATCCTGACAATAGCGAACTGCATCTGCCTTTACGTTTTCCACATATTTGTTGCTTGTAAATTCCTTAATAAAGGTGTTGGGGTTTGAACCAACACTGAGAAAGCCTACGATAATTACGGAAAGTGAAATCAATAAATACAGCAAAAATGACAGTGCCGTTCTTTTTTTACGACGAGAGGAAAAAGCGTTGTTCATATCTTACTCTACCTCCTTGTCGGCTAATACGGCATACACATAAAAGCCTTTATCGGATTGTGCCGAAAATGCCTTTGAGGATTTTGCCGTTCCCAATATCAAGGCATCGCCCTTGGTATCCTCAGGGGTATTAGATGCATACGCATCGTACACCTCATAGTAAAAAATACCAAACGGAGTATCAACCTTTATAACATCACCTTTTTTAATATTATAAAGATTTCCGAATGACGACGAGGAATAACCGGCAAGCCTACTGCATCCGCCCATACCGAATAAAAATGAACTGCTGTCAAGGCCTGCACCGTCTCGTAACGACACTCTGTTGTATCCGTAATAAATGTTTTCATTAAGCCCTATTCTTTCGCAGGAAACCGTACCGATAAGCGAGCCAAGACGAATGGAATTGACAAAATCATTGCCTGTTTTACCGTTATATGAATTATCGGTGGCAATATCGTTGAAGTCTATCGTTAAATAAGTTTTTGCATCTTCAACGGTTGTCTTTGCCTTGTCAAATCCCAAAAGCATCAATGGAGCAAAAGCGAACATTGATATAAGCACAAAGCTTATAGAACGATATAAGTATGGATAAACCACGCTATCGTTCTTGTGTCGCCTATGCTTTTTTTGTTTATTCACATTTTGCTCTTTGAGCTTACTCATAAAAACACCTATTAATCGTCTTCAAAAACAGCACCGCGTGATCCTGATGTTACATGCTGTGCATATCTCTTGAGATAGCCTGTTAGGTTCTGCTTTGGAGCAGACCAATTTTTTCTTCTCTCTGCCAATACCTCATCAGAAACATTTACACGAAGCACTCTTGCAGGAATGTCAATTTCGATTTCGTCGCCGTCTTCAACCAACGCGATTGTACCGCCGACAGCAGCCTCAGGGCTAACGTGACCGATAGAAGCGCCTCTTGTAGCACCGGAAAAGCGACCGTCTGTCAAAAGTGCAACCTCTGAACCGAGTCCCATACCGATAATAGCCGATGTAGGAGAAAGCATTTCTCTCATACCCGGTCCGCCCTTTGGACCCTCGTATCTGATAACAACAACATCACCTGCAACAACCTTGCCGCCGGTGATAGCCGCAATAGCCTCTTCCTCTGAATCATAGCATTTTGCAGGGCCTTTATGTTGCATCATTTCAGGTGCAACCGCACCCTTCTTAACAACAGCGCCCTCCTGAGCAAGATTGCCCTTTAGCACGGCAATACCGCCGTCCTTTGAGAAAGGATTGTCAAGCTTACGAATAACAACACCGTCTGCATCGGGAGCCTTTGCAATTCTGTCAGCAACAGTACCGTTAACGGTTAGGCAATCTATGTTGATGAGTCCGCCTGAAGCGAGCTCCTTAATTACAGCCTGCATACCGCCAACATCATTAAGATCGGTAATAAACACAGATGATGCAGGATTAAGCTTGCAAATCTGCGGAGTTGAATTGCCCATATCGTTAAGGTCTGCCAAATCAATATCGTGACCTGCTGCGTGAGCAACGGCGGTAAGGTGAAGAATTGTATTTGTTGAGCAACCGATAGCCATATCTGTACGCATAGCATTTTGGATTGCTTTTTCCGTAATAATATCGGAAGGCTTGATGTCCTCCTTAAGAAGCTCCATAACCCTTTCACCTGCCATCTTTGCCAAGCGAAGACGGGCAGAGTAAACAGCGGGAATTGTGCCTGAACCCGGAAGTGACATACCAATGGACTCTGTAAGGCAGTTCATTGAATTAGCTGTGTACATACCCGAGCATGAACCACAGGTTGGGCAGGCAGTAAATGCAGTCTGCTCAAGATTTTCGGCAGACATTTTGCCAACCGAATTTGCACCGACATATTCAAACTGCTCTGACAGACCGATTGGATTTTTAGTCTCTGTACTCTTACCGGGGAGCATAGGTCCGCCGTTAATGAAGATGCACGGAAGATTAAGTCTGCATGCCGCAAGAAGCATACCCGGAACAATCTTGTCACAGTTTGGGATAAACACAATTGCATCAAGCGGATGTGCAGTAAGCATAACCTCAATGCTGTCTGCAATAAGCTCACGCGAGCAAAGTGAATACTTCATGCCCTTATGGTTCATTGCAATACCGTCGCAAACACCGATGGTGTTAAACTCAAACGGAACACCGCCTGCGTTGCGGATACCTGCCTTTACCTGCTCGGCAATTTTGTCAAGGTGCATATGACCCGGGATGTAATCACTCTTTGAGTTTACTACCGCAACAAACGGCCTTTTCATTTCAAGCTCGTCAATACCGAGAGCTCGAAGGAGAGAACGGTGAGGAGCTCTTGACGGGCCCTCCTTAATCAAATCTGATCTCATATCTATACCTCATTTGTTAAAAAGATTACTTATAATTTAATATTATATTATTAAAAAGCAAATAATTCAATACTTTTTTACTTTTATGTAATTATACAACCTAATTACAATTCCGTCAAGAAAAACAAGAACCACACCGTACATGACGATGTGGCAAAAATAATATTTACTTTTTGATTGGTATTTGGATTTCTGTCAGGTAATCATTTTCGTTATCCTTATTCCAACAACCGTCAATGTAGCACTCTCTCGGGTTATCGGCAACAGTATATCCGTTTTCCTCAACATACTTAAGCACAGCATTATAAGCATCTCTTAATGCAGAAGTCTCGGCGTACCCGATAAGGTGGCTAAAATCATCAGAAATAAAGTCTTAGTGAATGATTTATTCAGTTGTCAAAATACAAGTGAATGGGCTGACCTTTTCGTGGTTCGGAATTAACCCCTTCACTCATTTGGACAAAGGGGGTCAAAATGCACACCCAAAATCACCCCTTTTTCAAAAATTTCTTGAAAATATTTTTTTAGAAACAAAAAAGCCGCCTATTTCCCTCGTAATTGAGGTCAATAGACGGCGGGTAGAAATATTCATATTTTTGGTGTATAATAAGAGTTAATCAAAAGAAAAATTTGAATTTTACGGTCAGTAAGGAATGAGTAAAGTTATATGATTGTATTATAAGC